>CP069418.1:0-323863 GCA_017569305.1 Clostridiales bacterium FE2011
ATGAATCTCTCCTTTTCCACCAGAGGCTGGAACACACTTTCCTGGGAGGAACAGGTCCGCGATGCTGTCGACATGGGCTTTCAGGGAATAGAGCCCTACAACATTCAGGAGTTTCCGACACTTTCCGGCCGCGGAGGCGCATTTCACGCTTACAGCCAGAACGAAACCCTGCGTGACCTGAAGAAAAACAAACTGATTCTGCCCTGCTTTGATACTTCTGTCGATCTTTCCCTCCCGCTGCAGTCTGAGGAAAAAGTCCAGTATCTGATCCAGACAGCGTCCTCCATGAAAGTAAGGTATGTTGCCTTCTGCGCCCTCCAGGATAACGAGGATCAGATCCGGTCCAATCTTGAGATTATTCTGCCCCTCGCCCGTTCAGAGGGAATCTGCATCCTTCTGAAGACCGTCGGTATTTATGCCGATACCGGGAAACTCCGTGCGCTGATGGACAGTTATGCCTGCGACGAACTGGCTGCGCTGTGGGACATGCATCATCCTTTCCGGGATTTCAATGAAACACCGGACACGACAATCCGTAATCTCGGCGGATATGTCAAACATGTTCATCTGCGCGATTCCGATGATGACAGGTCTTATAATCTCATTGGTGAAGGCACTTTGCCGATCCGTGATATGATGAACGCGCTGTCATCCATTGACTATGACGGATTTATTTCCCTCGAATGGAAAACAGAATGGATTGAGGATATTCCGGACCGGGAAATCATTTTCCCCCATTTCCTCAATTATATGAATCGCTTTGATAATCCCAGGGGTAAGAAAAAGAGCCTGTATTTCAATGAGGACGGAACCGGAAAATATATCTGGAAAAAGGACGAACTCATTGATCTCACCTTCGGACGCGTCCTCGACCAGCTGGTGGAGGAATTCCCGGATCAGTATGCTTTCAAGTACACAACACTTGATTATACCCGCACCTATTCTGAATTCAGGGATGACGTGGATCGTTTTGCCCGTGCCCTGATTTCCATGGGAGTGCGTGCCGGATCCAAAGTGGCTATCTGGGCCACCAATGTACCAGCCTGGTATATCACTTTCTGGGCGGCAACCAGAATCGGCGCGGTTCTGGTAACCGTCAATACCGCCTATAAGATTCATGAAGCGGAATACTTGCTTCGTCAAAGCGATACCCATACCCTTGTGATGATCGAAAGCGCTCTGGACAGTAATTACAGGGCCATAATCAACGAACTCTGTCCGGAAATCAGCGAATCTAAAGCAGGTGAACCCCTGCACTGCAAAAAGCTTCCCTTCCTCAGGAATGTTATTACAGTCGGTTATGTGCAGCAGGGTTGCCTGACTTTCGAGGAAGCCATGAAACGCGCTGATTCCGTTCCGGTTGAAACACTGGAAGCCATGGCACAGCGGGTCAAACCGGACGACGTCTGCAATATGCAGTATACTTCCGGAACCACAGGATTCCCCAAGGGCGTCATGCTGACCCATTACAATGTGGTAAATGACGGAAAATGCATCGGTGACCGGATGGGCCTTTCCACCGCGGATCGTATGATGATTCAGGTGCCTATGTTCCACTGCTTCGGAATGGTTCTGGCCATGACCGCTTCCATGACGCACGGAACAACACTCTGTCCGCTCCCCTATTTTTCAGCAAAGAATTCCCTGGCCTGTATCAATCAGGAAAGAATCACCTGTTTCCACGGCGTTCCGACGATGTTTATCGCCATGTTTAATCATGAGGATTACCGGAAAACTGATTTTTCGTACATGAGAACAGGGATCATGGCTGGTTCCGGCTGTCCGCCTGAACTGATGAAACGGGCAGCCAGACCGGATGAGATGAACATGCGGGGAATCGTAAGCGTTTACGGACAGACCGAATCCTCTCCCGGCAGCACGATGTCAGCCTGGACGGACTCCCTGGAGCTGCGAACCGAAACAGTTGGCTATTCCTTCCCTCATGTACAGACGAAAGTCATTGATCCCGAAACTGGTAAGGAGCTTCCGGACGGACAGGACGGAGAATTCTGCTCAAGGGGTTATAATATTATGAAGGGCTATTATAAAATGCCCGATGCCACCAATCAGACGATTGATGCGGATGGATGGCTCCATTCCGGCGATCTGGCCCGCAGAAACCCTGATGGAACCTATCTGATTACCGGACGTCTGAAGGACATGATTATCCGCGGCGGTGAAAACATTTATCCCAAAGAAATTGAAGAATTTATCTATACTCATCCAGCCGTGGCAGACGTGCAGGTCATCGGTGTTCCTGACGCAAAATACGGTGAAGCTGTAATGGCCTGTATCGTACTGAAAAAAGATGCCACACTCACAAAGGAAGAGATGATTGAATACATCAAATCCCATATGGCCAGGCATAAAGTGCCGCAGTATGTTGAATTTGTTGAATCTTTCCCGATGAATGCGGCGGGAAAAGTCCTCAAGTACAAAATGCGTGAAGAAGCTGCTGAACGCCTCGGCCTTGTAGGCGCTGCTGGTATTGATACAGCCGGCGGAGTGAAACAATAACTGAAAAAAGCTGATGGATTATCTTCCATCAGCTTTTTTGTTTTATGAATTTGCCAGCAGGTGACGCATGCCGGAAGGATCCGTCAGTACCCTTGCACATCCAAGTACTACGCAGTCCCTTGCATCCGGAGCAACCTGGCACGGAATATTCAGCGCGTCTCCGATTGCTTCAGCCAGGCCGTATATCAGCGCTCCACCCCCTGTAAGGGTGACACCGCTGTCGAAAATATCAGAAGCAAGCTGCGGAGGAGTACGTTCGACAACTACCTGTACGGCCTCGATCAGTTCGTTGACCTGATCCAGCATTGCCTCATAGATTTCATCCGAATCGATACTCATGGTTTTCGGAAGACCGGAAATCAGATTCCTGCCCGTGATATCCATCACGACCACAGGATCCCTGCGAACAGCCCCTCCCAGGGTGATTTTGATCTGTTCGGCAGTTCTTTCACCGATCAGCATGTTATATTTTTTCCTGAGATAGCGGATAATGGCATCATCAAAATGATCTCCGCCGATATGTACCGAGCTGATGACAGATACGGAACTGTTATATAGTACTGCAAGATCGGTACATCCTGCGCTGATGTCCACCACAAGGCTTCCGTATGATCCCATGAAATTCAGCTGGGCTCCCAAAGCTGCAGCGATATTTTTATCCATCAACTGCGTTCTGCGGATGCCAGCTTCAAACATGGAACTGATCAGCGCTTTCTTTTCCATATCTTTCACACCGGACGGAACAGCCATCACAGCGCGGGGTCTTGCAATAATATGTTTACCGATCACAGAGGTGACAAAGAAACGCAGAATAGCGCTGGTAAGTTCAAAATCCAGCATTTCACCCTGAGCAAGAGGACGGATAATGTTTACATTGGCCGGAGTCCTGCCGATCATTCTGTATGCTTCAAGCCCGAACGCGATGATGTTATTTGTTTCACGGTCGACAGCAACAACACAGGGCTCACGGAAAACGATCCCTTTCCCCTTCATGTAAATAATCACATTGGATGTGCCTAAATCAATTGCGATATCATTCGTCTGCGCCATGATGAAATCCTTCCATCGTCTTCAGTAATACTTAAAAATCATATCATTATCATGGAAAAAATACAACCTTGCATT
The DNA here is from genome assembly GCA_017569305.1 of Clostridiales bacterium FE2011. Taxonomy (NCBI): domain Bacteria; kingdom Bacillati; phylum Bacillota; class Clostridia; order Eubacteriales; species Clostridiales bacterium FE2011. The sequence continues at coordinate 3,643 of CP069418.1, forward strand.
GCATGCAGCGGCCGCTTTCCTTGACAACAGGGATTCAACAAAGCATAATATAAGTTGGTATTTTATGAGGATGAGGTGTGCGTGTTGTCTGTCAGAATAAATGCTGTTACCTCCGGATCTCCGGCAGATAAGGCTGGCATTCTTCCCGATGACAAGATAGTATCCATCAACGGGACTCCTGTCCTGGACGAGATTGATTATCAGTCTTTATCAACAGCCAGTCTTCTGCTAGTGGTCACCGAGCGCAGCGGTACTGAACACGAGTACAACATACGTAAACCAGAATGGACTCCCCTGGGGCTCAGCCTTGATGAAACCGAATCCATGAAACCGCGTCACTGCCGCAACCGCTGTCTTTTCTGTTTTGTGGACCAGCTTCCCCAGGGTATGAGAGAAACTCTTTATGTCAAGGATGATGACTGGCGCCTCAGTCTGATGATGGGGAACTATGTCACCCTTACCAATGTCAGCGACGAAGAGTTCAATAGAATCCTTGAACGTAAAGCCTCTCCCCTTTTCATCTCGGTTCATGCCACAGATCCGGAACTCAGATGTGTCATGCTGAGGAATAAAAATGCAGGCAGCCTGATGGACAGGCTGAAACAGCTGAAGGAAAACGATCTTCAGTTCCATTGCCAGGTAGTGCTGTGCCCCGGAGTCAATGACGGCGATATTCTGCGGCGGACCATAGAGGATCTTGCTTCCTTATATCCGGCAGCTCAGTCCATGGCTATTGTTCCGGTAGGCCTTACAAAGCACCGGGAAGGGCTGGCTGAGCTGAAAGGATTTGATGCTGATTCAGCCCGGGATCTGATCGATTATGTCAAGGGGTTTCAGGAGAAGTATCTTCAGGAATTCGGCACACGCTTTGTCTATCCGTCTGATGAATTTTACTGCATCTGCAATGAACCGCTTCCTGAAACTTCAGCGTATGAGGATTTCCCTCAGATCGAAAACGGCGTCGGTATGCTGAGACTTCTGGAGCAGGAATGCCAGGAAGCCTATGAATTCCTTTTTGCAGACGGTTTTCCTGAACCTTCATCCGGCCGGAATATACTGATACCAACCGGTGTTTCTGCCCAGCCGTTTATAGAAAAGCTCGCCAGGCGTTATGCGCCTGCAGGTACAACCGTTCAGGTCAAGGCTGTCATAAACCGGTTTTTCGGAGAAACAATCACGGTCACAGGTCTGATTGTCGGCAGGGATCTGATTGATTCCCTGAAGGATATTCCGTGTACTGAAATCGCTCTGTGTGATACCATGCTGCGTGCACAGACCGATCGTTTCCTGGATGAAACCACACTGGATGACGTCAGAAATACCCTGGGTAAGCCGGTAAGGGTAGTTCAAAATAATGGTGAATCTTTTATCCGCGCATTGTGGGGATTGGAGGAAGAAAATGGCTAAACCGCTCGTTGCAATCGTCGGCAGGCCGAATGTCGGAAAATCCACATTCTTCAATAAAATGGCAGGCAAGCGAATCAGTATAGTGGATGATATGCCCGGTGTTACCCGGGACAGGATTACCGCTGATGCTGAATGGCTGGGCCATCATTTCACATTGATCGATACAGGCGGTATTGATCCGAAAAGCGACGACGTCCTGCTGAGCCAGATGAGAGAGCAGGCTGAAATTGCCATGGATCTTGCGGATGTTGTCTGCTTCTTTACCGATGCAAGAGACGGACTGACAGAAGATGACAAGGACGTCGCAAACATTTTGCGCAAAACGGAAAAACCAGTTCTGCTTGTTGTCAACAAAGTGGACTACCTGGACCTGAATGAAAACCTGTATGAGTTTTATGAACTGGGTCTCGGGGATCCAATCGGCATCAGCAGCGTCAATATGCTTGGTTTCGGAGACCTTCTTGATCGTATGATTGAACTTTTCCCTGAAGACAAACAAGGCGATACGGATGAAACGCCTCCTATCCAGCTTGCAATTATCGGAAGACCCAATGTGGGAAAGAGTTCCCTGACAAACCGCCTGCTCGGTGAAAACCGTACGATGGTCTCTGACATTGCCGGTACGACACGGGACGCAATAGATTCAGAATATACTGATGAAGACGGTACGGTTTTCAATATTATCGATACCGCCGGCATACGCAGAAAACGTTCCGTGGAGGATGAAACGCTGGAACGTTACAGCGTGCTGCGTTCAATTGCTGCTATACGCCGCTGCGATGTTGCCCTTCTTCTGATCGACGCGAATGATGGCGTAACAGAACAGGATACCAAAATCGCCGGTCTGATTCATGACGAAGGAAAAGCGGTGATTGTAATCATCAACAAATGGGACATGCTGGATAAGGAAACCGGCACCTATGAAAACTATAAGAAAAAGGTGCTTGATGACCTCAAGTTTATGAGCTACGCTCCCGTTCTGTTTATTTCCGCAAAATCCGGTCAGCGTGTGAACCAGATCCTGGACAAGGTCAAGGAAGTATACGCGACTGCATGCCGCAGGATTACAACTGGTGTACTGAACGATGTACTGAACGATGCGGTAAATGCACTTCAGCCACCCATGCAGGGAGGCCGGCGGCTCCGGATTTATTATGCCACCCAGGGCGGTGTTCAGCCGCCGTCATTCGTTCTCTTTGTGAATGATGAAAAACTGATGTTCTTTGCCTATGAAAGATACCTGGAGAACTATTTCAGAAAAACGTTCCAGCTGGAAGGCACTCCTATCCGCTTTATTCTGCGGGAAAAGAAAAAGGAGGAATGATTCTGCATGCCTAAGGAAATTCTTTATATTCTGACCTGTATAATCGGATATCTGCTCGGTTCTGTTTCCGGAGGAATTATTACTTCCAGGCTTGCAAACGGTCCTGACCTCCATACGGTCGGAAGTAAAAGCACCGGGGCGAGCAACGTCCAGCGGACTATGGGATGGAAATTTGGCATCATTACTTTTCTGATTGACGGTCTGAAGGGAATTATTGCCTGCCTGATCGCCTGGCTGATTACTGGCAGTCATTTTGCTTCCCTGCTGGCAGGGCTTTTCTGCGTCATCGGACATAACTGGCCTGTCTTCTTTCACTTCCGCGGCGGAAAAGGCGTGGCTACAACCGGAGGAGTCATGCTCTATTGTTTTCCTGTTCCGGCGCTGATCTGTATCGCGCTGACTGTCGCTGTAATTGCCCTTTTTCGGTATATTTCCGTCGGAAGCATGCTTCTTGTGACAGTTTTCTTTATTCTTTCCTTCTTTTTCAGCGGTCCGAACACCTGTGTCATCGTCTGGGCTTTTCTGCTGATGGTTATGTGTATCGCACGACATCACGCAAATATCAGCCGCCTGATACACGGAACGGAAAATAAACTCGGAAATAAAGTGAAATAACCTTGGAGGCCTTCATGACCAATGATATGAAAAATATCCGGAATTTCTGCATTGTAGCTCATATCGACCACGGTAAGAGCACACTCGCTGACAGGATTCTGGAAAAAACAGGTGTTTTCGAAAAGCGGGAAATGGTTGAACAGATCCTGGACAGCATGGAGCTGGAACGGGAAAGAGGAATCACCATCAAAAGCAAAGCCGTTCATATGACATACCGCGCCAAAGACGGCAATGAATATATCCTTAATCTGATCGATACACCCGGTCATGTTGACTTTACATACGAAGTCAGCCGAGCACTTGCCGCCTGTGAAGGCGCCTTGCTGGTGGTTGACGCGACACAGGGAATAGAAGCCCAGACGCTTGCCAATGTCTATATGGCGCTTGAACATAATCTTGAAACGATTCCCGTCATCAACAAAATTGATCTCCCTTCCGCCAGACCTGATGAAGTGCGTCAGGAAATCGAGGATGTAATCGGACTGGATGCAAGCTTTGCGCCTCTGGTTTCGGCCAAAACAGGCCTGAATGTAGAGGATGTTCTGGAGGCAATTGTTCATCATATTCCTTCCCCCGAAGGCGATCCTGACTCTCCGCTGAAAGCCCTGATTTTTGACGCATATTATGATAACTACAAAGGTGTTATCTGTTTTATCCGGATTATGGACGGTACCATCCGTCCCGGTATGAAAATGCGACTGATGGCTACAGGCAGTGAGTTTGATGTCGTGGAAGTCGGAACTTTTGATCCCGGATACAGGCCCTGTACTGAACTGAAAGCCGGAGATGTCGGTTATGTTTCTGCCTCCATTAAGGACGTCCGGGACACTCGTGTAGGTGATACCATTACAGATGCCGCAAATCCCGCCAAAGAGCCGCTGCCCGGATACAGGCATGTGACGCCAATGGTCTACTGCGGTATTTATCCCGCAGACGGTGCTGATTATCCGGCTTTGAAAGATGCCCTTGAAAAGCTTCGTATGAATGACGCTTCCCTTTCCTTCGAACCGGAAACATCCGTTGCCCTTGGCTATGGGTTCCGATGCGGATTCCTGGGGCTTCTTCACATGGATATCATGACAACACGCCTGGAACGTGAATTTGATCTGAACCTGGTCACCACCGCTCCGAGCGTCATTTACCGTGTGATTAAAACCAACGGCACAGAGCTGATGATCGATAACCCCACAAATCTTCCTGCTGTGGGTGAAATTGCCGAGATGGAAGAACCCTTTGTTCATGCTGTCATTTACACTCCGCAGGAATACGTCGGCACACTGATGGAATTATGTCAGGATAAACGCGGAATCTTCATCGATATGCAGTATGAAGGAAACCGCGTGAAACTGAATTATGATATGCCGCTGAATGAAATTATTTTTGATTTTTTCGATCAGATCAAAAGCAGAAGCCGTGGCTACGCATCCTTTGACTATGAACTGAAAGACTATCGTTCCAGCGATCTGGTCAAGCTTGATATCCTGTTGAACGGCGATATCTGTGATGCATTTTCCATTATTGTTCATCGTGAAAAAGCCTATGCCAGAGGCAGAAGTATCGCCGAAAAACTGAAGGACGTTATTCCGCGCCAAATGTTTGAAATCCCGATCCAGGCTGCTATCGGCGGAAAAGTCATCGCCCGCGAAACCGTCAAGGCCATGCGGAAAGACGTTCTCGCCAAATGCTATGGCGGTGACATAACACGTAAGAAGAAACTGCTTGAAAAGCAGAAAGAGGGCAAAAAAAGAATGCGTCAGTTCGGTACAGTTCAGGTACCCAGCGAAGCATTCCTGGCCGTTCTTAAAATGGACTGACTCTATGGACAATCATCTTTTTTCTGAAGATAGCATAAAAACAACAGCTTTTTTCACCGGACACAGGCATTTGCCGTCCGGTGAAATCGACCGTATTGCCGCCAATCTTTACCATTGCATCTCCGCTGCCTATGATGAAGGTTACAGGCGTTTCTTCTGCGGATGTGCCCTTGGTTTCGATACGCTTGCGGCCAGGCAGACACTGTCCTTCAGGGAACATCATCCCGATATTATTCTGTCCCTGGCCATTCCCTGCCTGACACAGGATGCAAAATGGCAGGAGAAGGACAAAATCGTATACAGGAGAATTCTTGAGCAGGCTGATGAAAAAACTGTCCTTTCACCGGATTATTACCAGGGTGTCATGCTGACAAGAAACAGGTTTATGGCAGACAGATCCTCCCTTTGTATCTGTTACCTTCAGCATATGCGCGGAGGAACCGCTTCCACAGTTCGTTATGCATTGCAGAACAGCGGGATCCGAATTGTCAATCTCGCAATGTGTCAGGATCATTACGAGGATTTCTTGAGGGAAAAAACATGGAACTATATGTACACATACCCTTCTGCAGGCAGAAATGCCGTTACTGCTCCTTTACGTCTTTTGTCGGGAAGGAAGCTTTGCATGAAGCATATATCGACTATATTCTGAAAGAAGCATCTTATCGGGCCGCTGAAGCCGAAGTTCCTCTCACCACTGTATATATCGGAGGCGGAACGCCTTCTGTTTTATCGCCTTCCCTCTTCAGGAAACTGATCAGAGGGCTGAAAAAAGTATATAACTGGGATTCCGTAATCGAGTGCACCACAGAGGCAAACCCGGGCACTGTTTCCCCGGAATGGCTTGAATCTGCTGCCAATGAGGGCATCAACAGGATCTCTTTCGGTATGCAGGCCAGTCAGAATCACCTTTTGTCAACGCTTGGCAGAATCCACCGGAAGGATGAAGTGGCTGCTTCCGTGCGGCTTGCCCATGATTCTGGTATTTCAAATGTAAGCCTTGATCTGATTTTCGGAATACCCGGCCAAACAGAATCAGACTGGACAGACACACTTGAATATGCATTGTCTTTAGGGCCGCGTCATATCAGTGCATACGGTCTTATTCCGGAAGAAGGGACTCCCCTTTTCCGTGATCTTCAGTCAGGTCTTCTTCAGCTTCCGGTTCCGGAAACGGAACGGGCAATGTACGATAAAGCAGTTCATCTGCTGAGTTCACATGGATTTAACCGGTATGAGATTTCCAATTTTGCGATGAGCGGTTATGAATGCATGCATAATATCGGTTACTGGACACAGGTACCCTACATCGGTCTTGGTGTTTCAGCTGCTTCCATGACGGGATTAAAATATCTTTCCGACGGAATGACTTACCGCCGGAAAACCAATCCGGACAGTCTGGAAGACTATTTTGATATGGTTGATATCGGAAGGGCGGATGTACCGGTCGAGGTTGTCTCAACGGAAGAAGCCCGTTTTGAAACAATCATGCTCGGACTGAGATTGAATGAGGGGGTTGACGAAAATGACTTCTTCAGGAAACATCACATCTCTTTGGATAAATATCTGGGAATAAAACTTCGCGAAATGGAAAAAAACGGATTGATGATCCATGAGGGTAATCACTGGAAAATGACAGAACGAGGTTTTGATATTCAGAATGCCGTTCTTGTGGAATTAATGGATTAGTCTTGCCGTCAGTTCAGGGCTATTCTCCGCCCTTCTGCTGTAAAATATTCTTCAGCATGCTTCTCGATCACTTCGAGCGCTTTCTTCATTACCGGATTCCGGTGCAATTGTCTGACACAATCCGTCACTTCTTCCAGCATACGAATATCACCAAACAAAAATCCGTTTCCCGGTTCGCCGGACTGGCGGGTCCCTGCCAGATCTCCGGGTCCCCGCAGCTCCAGATCTTTTTGTGCGATTACAAATCCATCATTTGTAGAGCAGAATGAATTCAGTTTCTCGGACGGTTCGGCAAACAGAAAACACCAGCTTTCATCTTTTCCTCTTCCTACCCTGCCGCGAAGCTGATGAAGCTGACTTAACCCGTATCGTTCCGCATTCTCAATAACCATGATCGTTGCATTCGGGTTGTTGACGCCGACTTCTATCACTGTTGTGGATACGAGTACATCATATTTCCCCTCCACAAACTCATGAAGCACACGGTCTTTTTCTTCTGTTTTCTGAGATCCCCATGTCAGCGCAACACGCAGGCCCTGCATCTCATTCTTTCGGAGGCTTTCAAATAATGCCTTTGCGCTGTGCAGCTCAGACTTTTCATCATCTTCTTCAACCAGAGGACATACGATATAAGCCTGTTTTCCCTTTGCAATCTCCTTTCGCAGGAATTTGTACATATCTTCCCTTTTATGTTCAGGAACGATTCTTGTCTTGACAGGAATACGTCCCTTGGGCATTTCATCTATGACAGACAAATCAAGATCTCCGTACAGAATCAGCGCAAGTGTCCGCGGAATCGGTGTTGCTGACATCACAAGGACATGCGGAAGCGTCTCTTCTGTTTTCCCTTTCATCTGAAGACTGCTTCTCTGATTAACACCAAACCGGTGCTGTTCATCTGTTATAACCAGGCCGAGATTTCCATATTCCACGTCCCGGCTGATCAATGCATGGGTGCCGAATACCACATCACACTGCCGGTTTTTCAGCTCCTGCAGGATCATTTTCCTTTCTTTTGTTTTTGTGCTGCCTGTCAGAAGCCTGCATCTGATTCCGGCTGGTTCCAGCGTTTTCCTGGCGTTTTCGTAATGCTGTACTGCAAGGATTTCTGTCGGCGCCATCATCGTGCTTTGATAACCCGCGGCAGATGCAAGAGAAACAGCACCGAATGCCACAGCTGTTTTTCCGCAGCCTACATCGCCCTGTACAAGGCGGCTCATGGCAGTGTTTTTCTGCATATCTGTAGCAATATCTTCAAGCACCTTTTTCTGTGCACCTGTTGGTTCAAATCCCTGGGATTTCCAGTACTGTTCAATCTGCCCTTCGGGAAATTTCATCGGAATGCCAGGCTGTTTCTTTGATCCTGACATGGAAACATAAGCCAGATAAAGAAGAACGCGTTCAAATGAAAGCCTTCTTCTGGCAATTTTCAGGGCTTCGTAATTATCCGGAAAATGTGCCTGCCTGATCGCATAATTCAGTTCACACAAATGCCATGCAATCCGGAATTCAGTCGGAAGTGTTTCCGGGCAGCAGTCATCGACCTGAAAAAGCGCATCAGAGATCAGATTCCTGAAGGTTTTTGCAGGTAATCCTTTTATAGAACGATATACGGGAACAAGCCCCTCATTTTCTGAGGCAAATTTGGGGTTTTGAAGAATCCTTCGGTTATTTCTGATTTGTAGGCGGCCATACAGGCGGATTTGTTGTCCTTCAGAAAGTGAATTCATGATCCAGGGCGCATTATACCAGCAGACCGGCATTTTTCCGCTTTCGTCCTCTATGGAAACAGTAACTTTCTTCAATCCATGAAATACAGAAAGCTTGGGAGACTGCACAACAGTTCCGGAAATAAGCACAGGTCCTTCTTTTTTTGTATTGCATGGAGAAACTGTACTGTAGTCTTCATACCGTTCAGGAAGCGTATACAGCAAATCGCGCAATGAGATGATTCCCATTGCGCGTAATGCTTCTGCTCTTGCAGGTCCGATTCCTGCCATTGCGGTCAGTTCCATGTGTTACTCCACAGAGATCAGATAATAATATAAAGGCTGTCCGCCGTTATGATACTCCACATCGCAGTCTCCGTACTGTTCTTCAATCTCTTCTGCGATGGCTTTCGCATCAGCTTCGGATACATCTGCTCCGTAATAGACGGTGATCAGTTCATCTTCATCCGTAACGATTTCCTTCATCATGTCCAGAACAACATCATGAACAGATTGTCCGGAGAATTCAATCTGACCGTTATGAAGCCCGATGATATCTCCCTGTTTGATTTCAATGCCGTTATATTCACTGTCACGGATTGCATATGTCACCATTGCGGTCTTTACATGCTGGGCCGCTTCGGTCATGCGCTGCATATTTTCGTCCGGTTCTGCGTCATTCTGGAACGCAATGGCAGCGGCAATCCCCATCGCAACGTTTTTGGTGGGAATCACACGGACGTCATTGGGTGATAATTCTGCAGCCTGATTTGCGGCAAAAATAACATTTCCGTTATTCGGAAGAACATAAACGCATTCTGCTTTCACCTGCCGGATAGCGTTCATCAGATCGTCCACGGAAGGATTCATGGTTTGTCCGCCTTCAACAATCTGATCAACATTCAGTTCCTTAAAGAACTGTGAAAAACCGTTTCCTAGAGATACAGCCACAAAACCGTATTTCTTTTCAGGCGTACTGTTTTCTTCCGTTTCTTCCGGAGCAGCTTCTTCTGTTTTCACGCCTTCTTCCAGAGCACGTTTCATGGCAGCCAGATTATCAATCTTGATTTCGTTGATTTCTGCGAGTTCCACACCATAATCCAGGGCAAATCCGGGATTATCCGTATGGACATGAACTTCAGCCCCGTTCAGATCTCCTACTACGGATACGGCATCGCCAATCCGGTTCAGCCTTCTTCTGAATGAATCGAGATCATGCTCATCGCAGTCCTCACGGAAACATGTCAGTTTGAATGATACACAATAAGTGTATGTAAGATCCTTTGTCAGATCGTGGCAGTCATCAGAAACTGCCTGTACATCATCTTCCATCAGGGAATCGGCAGCCGTAATGTCCTCTCCTCTGAGAACAGCAGCATAGCCCTGATAAATCAGCATCAGGCCGCGTCCGCCGGAATCAACAACACCTGCTTGTTTCAGTGCCGGAAGCATATCCGGTGTTTTTTTCAGGATTGCTTCCCCGCTTTTGAGAATGACAGAAATCAGCTGATCATAATCATCAGGTGCTTTCTGTGCCTGTTTCATTGCATCTTCGGCAACAACCCTTGCAACAGTCAGGATTGTACCTTCTTTGGGTTTCATGACGGCTTTATACGCCATCTCAGACCCTTTCATAAGAGCCTCTGCAAACTGAACGGGCGTTATTTTTTCAACACCGTTCAGCGCTTTGGCAAAACCGCGCAGAAGCTGGCTTGTGATAACACCGGAATTACCGCGGGCACCTTTCAGTGCACCCTTGGCCAATGCGTTTGCAGCTTCATCAGCACGAAGAAATTCCTTGCTGTTGATCTCTCTTGTGGCAGACTGCATGGTAAGAGACATATTGGTTCCGGTATCTCCGTCCGGAACCGGGAAAACGTTGAGAGCATCAACCGCTTCACGGTTTTTTTCCAGAATGGCAGTACCTGCCATTACCATATCACGCAGAAGTAAACCGTCAATCGTTTTAAACTGTATCAAAGGAATATTCCTCCGTCATACTTAATGGGTCTGTGATCAGCTCAAATACGGATCCCTTCAACAGAGATGCTGATTTTCCTGACCTTCACGCCTGTAGTGCTCTCGAGCTTATACCTGACTGTTTCGATGATTGTTTTACATACCTCTGAAATAGAGATGCCGTATTCAACAATGATGTAAAGATCCACATCAAGCATGTCGCCCACATTCCGGATCTGAACACCTTTTGTCAGATTTTCTCTGCCAAGCCATTCAACGATTCCATCGGTTGCTCTCTGTCCAGACATCGCAACGATGCCGTAGCATTCAAGTGCAGCATATCCGACCACCTTGAGCATGACGTCTTCAGCAATATAAATTGTGCCGTATTCATTCTTAACTTTACATTCCATGTGTTTCCCTCCCGCATTATACCGTGGCAGGTTTAAATGGATCCTTTCAGGAATACCATACAAAGGACCATAAAATTATACAGTATATTGCAAATTTTATCAAGTGCCGCCCCCGATCAGACGACCCCCCAGACTCATTTGTAATTATGGTATTCTATCCTTTATTTTCCTTGACAATCCTTCCCTTTTTGAACATAATAGTATGGCAATGAAGGGAAGAGTAAGCTGATTTTTGTATTGCAGAGAGCTTCCGGATGGTGCAAGGAAGTATACGGTATCAGTTGAAGTACATCCCGGAGCAGTCTCCTGAACGCGGTTACCCGTTATTAAGGTGTACACGGTGCGCCGTCTACAGCGCGTTAAAGAGCAGGCTTTCAGTCTGCTGAATGGAAGTGGTACCGCGGTTTTCGCCTTCCGGCGAAAGCCGTTTTCATTTATTTTAGTAAGGAGGAATTGTTAATCATGGACATCTCCGAAGTCAGGTTTGCCCACAGGTTTGATCAGGTCACCGGCAGCGCAATCCGTGAAATATTCAAAGTTATCGCGCAGCCTGGAATGATCTCCTTTGCCGGCGGCAATCCTTCACTTGAAGCCCTGCCTGATCAGCAGGTCAGCGAACTGGCCCAGTATGTGCTTGCACATGACGGCAAGGCGATTCTGCAGTATGGTGCGACGGAAGGTTATCCTCCTTTTGTTGAAAGTCTGAAATCCTATGTTGAAGACCAGCTTGGAGTAAGCATACCGGCTGTTCTCCCCGTAACGGGTTCGACGCAGGCAATGGATCTCCTTTGCAAAGCTCTGCTTGATCCGGGTGATACCGTTCTTGTGGAAAATCCTTCTTTCCTTGGAAATCTTCAGTGCCTTAAACTGTATCAGGCAAACCTGGTTACCGTTGAAAGCGATGAGGATGGGCTGATTCCTGATGATCTTGAACTGAAAATCAAAAAGTATCATCCCAAGCTGCTTTATACGATTCCAACATTCCAGAACCCAACCGGAAAAACACTGCCCGATTCCAGACGCAGGGCTGTTGCCGATCTCGCCAACAAATATGGTATGGTTGTTGCGGAGGATGATCCTTATCGTGATCTGCGATATGAAGGCGAGAAAGTCAGAGCCATCAAATCCTATGATCAGAATGGCTGGGTTATGTTCCTTGGCAGTTTCAGCAAAACCATTTCACCGGGGCTTCGTATCGGATATATTGCCGGCGATGCCGGAATCATCCGGAAGTGCACCATCGGCAAGCAATCCACGGATGTTCACTCCGCCAATCTGAATCAGGCTGTTGTGGATCAATATCTTCGCAGGAATCTTCTACCCGATCATATCAGCAGCATCTGTAAAGGATATGGAGCGAAAATGCATCAAATGCTTCAGTATCTGGATCAGTTCCCGGATGGAGTCTCTTTTACAAGACCCCAGGGAGGTTTATTCATCTGGGCCGAATTGCCCGAACACATTGATACGGTCAATCTTCTGTCCAAAGCGGTGGAACGTAAAGTCGCCTATGTTCCCGGCACTTATTTCTGTGCCGACGGCGGTCATATGAATACTTTGCGTCTTAACTTCTCCAACAGCACCCCACAGCAGATCGAGACCGGCATGAGTATATTGAACGACCTGATTAAATCCATATTATAAAGGAGTAATTAAACATGGAACATATTCTTGATATTCTGAAAGAACGCGGCTTTATTGCCCAGTTGACCTTTGAGGACGAACTCTACGAACAGCTCAAAACCCCCACCACTTTCTATGTTGGTTTTGATCCGACTGCAGACAGTCTTCATATCGGACACTATATTCCGATTATGGCTATGGCCCATATGCAGCGAGCCGGCCACAAGCCGATCGCCCTGATGGGCGGAGGGACTGCCATGATCGGTGATCCTTCCGGAAAAACAGATATGCGCAAAATGCTTACAGTGGAAACCATAGATCAGAATGTGGAATGCATCAAAAAGCAGATGTCACGTTTCCTGGATTTTTCTGATAACAAAGCGCTGATTGTCAATAACGGAGACTGGCTTCGCCATCTGAATTTTATTGACTTTATGAGGGATATAGGCTCCCAGTTCTCAGTGAACAGAATGCTCACCGCTGAATGTTACAAAGCCAGAATGGCTACTGAAAACGGCCTGAGTTTCCTTGAGTTTACCTACATGCTGATGCAGAGCTATGATTTCCTCGAACTGTTCCACCGCTATGGATGCCGTCTTGAAATGGGCGGCAATGACCAGTGGAGCAACATGCTCGGCGGCGCCGATCTTGTCCGGAAAAAGGAAAACGAGAAAGCATTTGCCTGTACTTTCCAGCTGCTTCTGACACATGACGGCAGAAAAATGGGCAAAACAGAAGCAGGAGCACTTTGGCTTGATCCGGTCAAAACCTCACCTTACAACTTCTACCAGTACTGGAGAAATGTCGACGATAAGGATGTTGAAAAATGTCTTGCGCTCCTGACTTTCCTGCCTATGGATGAAGTGCGGCGGCTGGTGGCGCTGAAGGACGCAGAAATCAACGAAGCTAAAAAAGTGCTCGCCTACGAAGTGACAAAGCTTGTTCACGGAGAAGATGAAGCCAGGAATGCCGCTGCCGCTGCGGAGGCGTTGTTCGGAGGCGGAGCCGCTGCTTCCAATGTGCCCACACTGGAAATAACGTCTGACGAATGGTCTCAGGATGCCAGAATCTCCACCCTTCTTGTCAGATCAGGCCTTTGCAAAAGCCAGAGTGATGCCAGGAAACAGATTGAACAGAATGCTGTTTCAATCAATGATGTAAAAATCAGTGATCCTGCCGCGGTCCTGACAAAGGATCAGCTTGGAGAAGACGGCGCCATGCTGAAAAAGGGTAAGAAGGGATTCTGCCGTATCATTGTATTATGACAGAATCATATATCACCGTTTCCGGGTTTTCCTGCGAAGAAATAATCATCAATAAAAGTCGTTTTATTGGTTATGCTGCCCCATGCAGTTCGGAAAATGAAGTTCTCTCATTTCTTCAAAACATCAGGGATGAGCATAAAACTGCCACGCATCATTGCTATGCGTATATTATCGGTGAAAACTGCGGGATCATGAGATACAGTGATGATGGTGAACCTGGCGGTACCGCAGGATTACCCATCATGGATGTGATGAGAACAAAAAGTATAGTTAACTGCTGTATTGTCGTTGTACGATATTTTGGCGGCACGCTGCTCGGTACCGGAGGACTTGTCCGCGCATACACGCAGAGCGCGCAGGCAGCTCTCGCAGCATCTGGTATTGTCAGGATGGAAAAAACGTCATTCTATCGGTGCACACTTCCCTATTCCGCCTGGGACAGATTTCGCTATGCAGCTGATCATCTGCCTGTAAAATTGGAGAACATTGAATATGGCAGTTCAATCTGTTTTCGTCTTGCATTACGTTCTTCAGAAAGTCAAAGCCTGCTGCCCCGTTTATCCGATGCAGCAGACCGGGCACTGGACTGCATTCCCGACGATGAATCCTATGATGCCTGGGAAACAGAGACATGAGAAAAGCGCTGTCTTTTGACAGCGCTTTTCTTCAGATTAAAGCCAATCCAAGTTCCATCATATTCCTGAATCCGGTCTGCCTGTCTTCTGCCGGCAGTTCTTCGCCTGTGACCAGGCTGTCCGAAATGGAACATATCGCAAGCGCGTTCTTTCCGGCTCTTGCAGCGTTCATATAAAGTGCGGCCGCTTCCATCTCCACCGCCAGAACACCCAGTCTGGACAGTGTTTCCGTCTGGCTTGCATCAGAATAAAAAGCATCTGACGAAAACAGCGGTCCGCAAACCACATTGCACGGAAGCTTTTCTGCATATGCCATCGCCTTTGACAAAAGTTCATAGCTGCAGCATGGCGCAGCGTTTCCTTTGAATCCGAAACTGTTGATATAGCCGGAATCCGTATAAGCGCTCATTGCAATCACAATATCCTTGAGCTTCAGTTTGGGTGAAATTGCTCCCGCAGAACCTATACGGATAATATTCTTTACATCATAAAAATTGAACAGTTCATAGGAGTATATACCGATAGACGGACAACCCATACCGCTGGCCATGACCGATACTCTTTTCCCTTTATAATATCCGGTATATCCCTGTACGTTCCGGACATTATTCACCAGTTCTGCTTTTTCAAGATACTGTTCTGCAATAAACTTTGCCCTGAGCGGATCCCCAGGCATAAGCACTGTTTCGGCAAAGGCGCCAGCAGGAGCATTGATATGAGGGGTCGGAATGTTGGATGACATAATTCATTTTCCTCCTTTTTTTCTGTTATTTCAGTGTATCCAGTGATTATGAATCTGTTTACACATGAATGCTATTGTCTGCAGATCTGTAAGTTCAATGGATCCATATGGAAGAGAAAGCATTCTTTCAATCATCATTCTGCGGCACTCCGTCATATTGAGAATTGCTGACAGGTCTGCTTCGATGCTTTTTTCTTCGCACATAAGAATATGATCGCATATCCCGGTCCAGAGTCCGTGAACAGTTGTCAGGATAATATCTGTAACATATTCTGTTTCGGGGCAGAAGATGAGTCCTTCTTCCTTTCCTCTTTGTATTTGTAAGCGCACCGCATCTCTGAAGCAGTCGGACAACGCTTCGCAATAATAATGACGGACAGTTTTTCCATCTGTTGTTCTGAATATGGGAAGCAGCATCATCAAAAAGCTGAGTTTTTCATCCCGGAACGGAATCATCCCGGACAAAAGGAGATTCAGATTAAAGACAACACCTTCATCCGGATTCACCTGATCAGATATCGTGTGATATATCTGTTCAGCTCTTTTTAAACAGATTCCCTCAAGCACGGATTCCTTGCTGACATAATGATGGTAAAAGCTCCCTTTACTGGTGTGAAGGCAGTCAAGGATGTCCTGTATGCTGGTCTGCTCATATCCTTTCCTGCAGAACAGCGTTTCTGCCGTATTCAGTATTTCCTGTTTCCTTATATCGCCTTTTTTCAATTTTCATCCTCCTTTGCCCGGAAAATCAAACAGATCCGCCTGCGATAATACCCGAGGCAAACGCAAACATAAGATTGAAGCCGCCGCAGTCTCCGTCTACGTTCAGAACCTCTCCTGCTGCATACATTCCCGGGATGATTCTGGATTCCATCGTTTCAGAATGAAATTCACGGCAGTCTGCTCCGCCGGCTGTTACCTGGGCATAATCCATTCCACGCGTTCCTGTGATGTAGACCCTGTAGCACTGCACGGTTTCAGCAATCCGCCTCAAATCATTGTCTGTAAGACTGCCGGCGTTTTCACCCTTCATCGGAATACCTGCCTGTTTCATGACTGCATAGCTGATTTTTTCAGGCAAAATCCCGTCAAGCAGGCTCACAGGAGAAAGATCGTACAGCATGACCTGCCTTCTTCTGATTTCATTCATCAGGTCTTCCCGACTTTCATATATTCCATCCAGAAAATTGATCTCCAGATGTGTATTCCTGCCAGCTGTGAATCTTGCGCACTGCATCACACAGATTCCGCTTATACCATACTCGGTAAAAAGAATTTCTCCCTTTTCCTGATGGAGAACACTGGTTCCTTCATACAAGGAAACAGCGCATCGGATCCTGATTCCGGAAAGTCCTGAAATGCTTTTTTTGTCAGTTGTAAGGGAAACAAGTGAAGGAAGCACGGGAATGATATGATGACCCATTGATTCAAGCAGCCTGTAACCATCCGTTGATCCCCCAAGCTTCGGCTGTGCAGCCCCTCCGCAGGCAATAATGACTTTTTCAGATATTATTTCTTCGTCATGACTGCCCCTGATGATGAATTGATCCTTATTCCTGTTAATGTCGGCGGTTTCAAAACCTTTAATCATCGATACGCCTGTAATTCTCGCGGCATTTCTCAGAACTGCCAATACCGAAACCGCCTGGTATGTTACAGGATATACCCTTCCCTCCGGATCCTGTGTCATGACCAGGCCATATTGTTTAAAAAACGATTCGATTTTCCTGACAGGGCATTGTTCCAGAACGGCTGCAGCAAAGTCAGGATCACCATAATATACAGGAGTTCCTTTGTTCATCAGATTGCAGCGTCCGTTGCCCGAAGCAAGGATTTTTCTGCCCGGTCTGTCACTTTTTTCAAGCAGGATGACATTCAGGCCGCGGGATGCTGCGTTAACTGCAGCTGTCAGTCCGGCCGCTCCTGCGCCGATGACTGTTAGCTCCGTTTTCATCGCTTAAGCCAACACCTTCCAACAAATCAGAATTCGGTCTGTTCTTCTAAATGATATACAGACTTCAGTTCGTTTGTCAAGCTGCCGTCTTTTTCATAAATAATCATAGGCTTCATCGGATGCAGGGTCGGTCGTGCATCCTTCACAGCTTCAATCATCACTAGATTTGCAGGTTTATGAATGTATGGATAAACCATCTGAAATCTTTTCGGTTCCAGATGGTATTTTTGCAAAAGCTTCATGATGTATAACATCTGAGGTGCCGGATATACAATGTATATTTTCCCTCTTCCTTTCAAAATGGAAAATGCTCCTTTAAGCAAATGATCCATCGTTTTCTGATCCTGATTCCTGGCAATTGCCTTTTGCCTGCTCGGACTGGCCAGAGCGGAATCAGGCTGGCCGTACGGAGGATTGCATATGATTTTGTCAACAGAGCAGGGTTCAATGTAACTGGATGCTTCAACAGCATCTGAATGGATAACAGTAACAACATCCTCCAGATGATTCAGTCTGATATTCCTTTCTGTCAGTTCAGCCGCTTCCTGTTGTATATCCAGCGCATAATACCTTTTCCCCTTTTTTCTTCCTTTCAGAAGCAGCACGAGCACGCCATTTCCCGTACCAAAATCAGCCACAATATCATTTTCCCTGATTTCCGCAAAATGTGCGAGAATAACGGAATCCATACCAAATCGAAAAGAATCCTTTTTTTGGATCAGCCTCAGTCCTTCAAGCTGGAGATCTTCTATTGTTTCATCCTCTTTGAGTATAATGCTCACCTGTATCCTCCCAAAATCAGGGATGTGCCATTTGCACATCCCTGATTTTTCATCTGTCCCTTCGTGATATCAGATATCTATCACAACAGGATTTTCTTTCTTCTCATCGTCCTGTTCCTGTACCCTTGTATCAAACAGGCTCTGATAGAGCTTAATGTATTCCTTTGCAGAATGATTCCAGCTGAAGTCACCGTTCATTCCGCGCATCTGCAGTTTCTTCCAGATTTCCGGGTAATTTTTGTAATACTCGCATGCACGTTCAATGGTGTGAAGCATATCATGCGCATTGTAGTTGAAGAAAGTGAATCCGTTTCCCTCTCCGTTGAAATCATTGTAGCTGAGTACAGTATCACGGAGTCCTCCGGTTTCTCTGACAATCGGAATCGTTCCGTATCTCATGGCGATCATCTGGCTGAGTCCGCAAGGTTCAAACTGGCTGGGCATCAGGAACATATCAGCCCCGGCATAGATTTTGTGAGCCAGCGTATGATCCATTGTAAATCTTGCTGCAACCCTGCCCTTGTATTCTGTTTCTGCCCAGCTGAACAAATTAAAATACCTTCCTTCTCCCATGCCGAGGACAACCAGCTGCACATCATGCCGCATAATATCGGCAATCACATAATCAACCAGATCCAGCCCCTTCTGATTGCTGAGGCGCCCGACCATACCGATAACGGGTACGTCCGGTTTGACTTCAAGGCCAAGTTCCTCCTGAAGGTCTTGCTTGCATTCAGCCTTTCCATCCATCTTTTTCACTGAATAGTTTGCTTTGATCTTTCCATCAGCCGAAGGATCATATTCCTTCATATCAATCCCGTTCAGAACGCCCTTGAGTTCTCTGTGCCGGGCCCTGAGCAATCCATCCAGCCTTTCTCCGTAATAGGCAGTCTGAATTTCCTCTGCATAGGAGGGACTTACGGTTGTAATCAGATCTGTGTATACCAGAGCTGCTTTCATAAAATTAGCGCATCCGAAGCATTCAAGCTTATCGTCTGTCCACAGACTGTCCCCCAGGCCCAGGATATCCTGAACTTCACGGATTCCGAAAATCCCCTGATACTGCAGATTGTGAATCGTAAAGACTGTTTTTATATTTGCATAGAAAGGAAGATGGGCATACTGGATTTTCAGAAGAGCCGGCACCATGCCGCTTTGCCAGTCATGTGCATGAATAATATCAGGTTGGAAGTCCACCAGAGGAAGCATATTC
The DNA here is from genome assembly GCA_017569305.1 of Clostridiales bacterium FE2011. Lineage (NCBI taxonomy): Bacteria > Bacillati > Bacillota > Clostridia > Eubacteriales > Clostridiales bacterium FE2011. The sequence goes on from CP069418.1 coordinate 22,787, forward strand.
AGTGCGCCACGGCAGAAGAAGCCAAATCGTTCATATTCATCCCCGCCCATACCGTAGATATAGGGACGGCCGAAATAATACTTGTTATCCATAAAGTACCATTTCACACCGTCTTTTTCGATCATTTCTATGCCGCAGTACTGACGCCGCCAGCCCAGCTGCACTTCAAAATCGCATACATGCGACATTTTCTGCATGTATTCCTGCGGAATTGTACTGAATTGAGGAATGATTACACGAACATCATGTCCTTCTTTCGCCAGAACCGGCGCTAATGCACCAACAACATCGGCAAGTCCGCCCGTTTTTACAAATGGAACTGATTCACTGGCGACAAAAAGAATCTTCATTTTGTAACAACACTCCCTTATGATCAGATAACCACATTCTTGGCAATCACGATCGGATAAGCTTCCGGACCGATCAGTTTCGTGTTCTTCTTGATGACAGTCTGTTTGTCAAGGATACAATTCTCTATATATGCGCCTTCCTGTACCTGGCCATCCTGCATGATGATGCAATTCTTTACATGGGCATTCGGAGCTACCCGAACGCCCCTGAACAGCACACTGTTTTCAATCGTTCCCTCTATCTGGCAACCGTCTGCAACAAGAGAATTGACCGAATGTGATTCTGTGCTGTAAAAAGCGGGCATTTCATCCCTGACCTTCGTAAATACAGGCAGTTCATCTATAAACAGTTTTTTCCGGATTTCCGGTTTAAGTATATCCATATTGAACTTGAAGTAACTCTGAACGGAATCGATATTCCAGCAGACACCGGTGTATTCAAATGCGTTCACTTTAGCCTGTTTTTCCTGTACAAGTTTCAGGAGGAGATCCCTGGCAAGATCATGCAGTCCATGTGCTACTGCTTTGTCAACAAGTTCCTTCAGGAACTCCCGCTTCATCAGGCAAACCTGCATAAAGGTGTTTTCATAATTTGGGTGCGTCGGTTCAACTTCAATGTCTTTAACGTTTCCCTCTTCGTCCAGCGAGATATATGTTCCGAATTCATCGCGTTTCATGGAGGGATCCTTCGTATACATCAGCGTGATATCAGCGCCTGTATTTTCATAAAACGCAATCATATCCTTGAAATGTGCATTATAAATGATGTTGCTGTTACTGAGCACTACGAGTTCCTGTTTGCTTCTGTTGAGGTAATCTGTATTTGAACGGAGTCCGTCGAGCACGCCGGGATACAGCCCCACATTCTCACGCGTCAGGAAAGGCGGCAGAATATGAAGCCCGTTCGTTTTTCCATGAAGATCCCATTCTTTTCCCGAACCAAGATGGTCCATAAGGCTGTGATAGTTCTTCTGCATGATAACACCGATGTTCTTCATGCCACCGTTTACCATGCTGGAAACCAGAAAATCGATCACACGGAAACGGCCTGCAACAGGAAGCGCGGCAATTGCTCTTATGATCGTCAGTTCGCGAAGCCGGGCATCATTTTCACCGGTATAAATAATCCCCATTACATCCTTCATCTTATATTATCTTCCTTTCGTACATTTCGTCAGCATTCAAAAAGTATAGGATTCATCAACCTGCGTGCCTGACGGAACCGAAACACCTGCAGGCAGTGTCACTCCCTGCCCGATTACGGCAATATTACCGCTGTCTTCGCCGATGATTGAACCTGCTCCGACAGTAGCATTTTCAGCCACAATGGAGCGGCGGACAATAGCCCCCCGTTTGATAATACTTCCGGGCATCACGACGCTGTATTCTATGTCTGCGCCTTCCTCAACAACCACTCCGGCGAACAGAACTGAATGATTTACTTTTCCATATACTTCACAGCCTTCTGTGATCAACGTGTTTGTGACTACAGCGCCTTCTGAAATATAATGGGGTGGCATACCCGGATTCTTGGAATAGATACGCCATTTTTTATCATGCATGTTCATAGGCATCGGATTGTCAATAAGATCCATATTGGCTTCCCACAGGCTTTCTATGGTACCCACATCTTTCCAATACCCGTTGAAATCATAGGCGACAAGAACCTGTTTGTCTCTGAGCATGTTCGGTATAATGTTTTTACCGAAGTCATTGGAACTGTTCTTGTCTGCTTCATCTTCTGTAAGATAATGACGGAGCTTTTCCCATGTAAAGATATATACGCCCATGGAGGCTTTATTGCTTTTGGGATTCTGAGGCTTTTCCTCAAATTCCACGATTGTGCCGTCCGGATCGGTATTCATGATCCCGAATCGTGATGCTTCTTCCCAGGGAACTTCACGTACGGCAATTGTCGCATCTGCTCCGTGGCTGATATGGTAATCAAGCATTGCATTATAGTCCATTTTGTAAATATGATCGCCGCTCAGGATCAGAACATAGTCCGGGTGATACTGCTCAATGAATGCCATGTTCTGATAAATAGCATTGGCAGTACCGCGATACCATTCTCCGCTTTTTCCTTTCTGATAAGGAGGGAGCACAAATACACCGCCGTTTGATATGTCCAGATCCCAGGGAGCACCGCTTCCGATGTACGCGTTCAGTTCAAGCGGCTGGTACTGCGTCAGTACGCCGACTGTGTCGATACCGCTGTTGGTACAGTTGCTCAGAGGAAAATCGATAATTCTGTATTTTCCTCCGTACGGTACAGCAGGTTTTGCAACGTTTTTTGTCAGTATACCCAGACGGCTGCCCTGGCCTCCGGCCAAAAGCATCGCAATGCAGGTCTTCTTTCTTAACACGCTTTACACGCTCCTTTATGATGTGGAATATTGTTATTTCTTAGACCGTGGTTGTTGTTACCCTTCTTGTTTAATTATTTTACAGTTTACTGATTATATTCGTCAAGTGCTGATTCTTTTTTGCATATATACTGATAATACTGATTGATCATTGCAAAACTTATGTTATAATAATTTACTGATTTTTATAAAATATTTTTTATTTTAATGGAATCAGAGTAGATTTACACTCGTTGTATGTACGGAAGAGGTGAGAAAACATTGTCCCTTCAGCCTGAAATTTCCGGCAGCTCTTCCGGTTCTCTGTCTTTTGATCAGCTTTATGAGCTGTACGCAACAGACGTGCTTCGTGTTTCATATTACTATCTGGGCAATCGTGAAATGGCTGAAGATGTCACTCAGGATGTCTTTGTCAAGCTCATTACGAATAATCCTGTCCTGGAAGAAGGACGGGAGAAGGCCTGGCTTCTGAAAGTGGCACTGAACCGTTGCAGGGATTTGTGGCGCAGCTCCTGGATCAAAAAAGTGGTTTTGGGTCATCCCGGGTTTGAATGTTTTCCCGCGCCGGATGAAATAGGACAGATGGCGGATCAGCAATCCCTCGCAGAAGCCGTTAATCGCCTGAAACCTGAGTTTAAGGAAGTTGTCCTTTTGTTCTACTATCAGGGTTTTAATGTTACAGAAATCGCTAATATGCTTCAGATCGCCGAAGGGACCGTTTCTTCCAGATTAAGCAGAGCCAGAGACAAGCTACAGAAAGAATTGAAAGGAGATGATCAGCAGTGATTCAACCCGAGGAACTTCGCTCAGCCACAGACAAAGCATTATACAGCCTGACTGCAGATGAATCTCTTAAACAAAGAATTCTTCTTAAGGCTTCTCAGACTACTCAGACTCATCGTGACAGCGTATTTCGTCCTGTCATGAAACTATGTGCAGTTGTCGGCGTATTACTGCTCATGGTTATCGCACTGAACAGTGTACGTCCGCTCTCACCTTCCTCTCCCGGCGAAATGAATGTTTTTGCGGCAGGTGGAAAAGATACCGCAGGAACATCTTTTCCCCAGATTGACATCGATCATGTATCCGGCGTTTCCTTTGGAGGCATTGATTATCAGGATGAAACACAGTATACCGAGCTGATCCGGATTCTACAGACCGAATCAAAGGAAACGGATGCCTTAATTCCCGAAAATGGTGAACGTATTGTCATCCGGATGGAAGACGGGAAAGAATATGCATTCGGTATCAGTGAACCATATGTTTTCACTGATGACAAATGCTGGACATGCAGCGGGTTTTTTAAACTTCTGCAGGACTAAGGAAATATCATCCTCATACAAACGGCTGTTTCTGATAATCAGAAACAGCCGTTTTCTTCAAGATATTTTTCAAGTTTTCTTTTGACTCTTTGCAGCGCATTATCAATTGATTTAACATGGCGGCCCAGGGTTTCAGCGATTTCCTGATAGCTTTTTCCGTCAAGATAGGCTGCCAGGACCTCCTGCTCCAGTCCGGATAAAACCTCGTTGATTTTCCTGTGTATATTGCCCAGGTTCTCCTGATTGATAATCATTTCCTCAGGATTGCCGCTGTTGCCCTCCATAATAATATCAAGGAGTGTCCTGTCACTTTCTTCATCATATAAAGGTTTATTCAGTGACACATAGCTGTTCAGCGGTATATGTTTCTGCCTTGTAGCCGTTTTAATTGCCGTGATAATCTGTCTTGTAATGCACAGCTCGGCAAAGGCACGGAAAGAGCTGAGTTTTTCCTGTTTGTAGTCACGGATTGCTTTGTATAATCCAATCATACCTTCCTGGACAATATCCTCATGATCAGCGCCGATCAGGAAATAACTTCTCGCTTTAGATCTGACGAAGTTCTTATATTTGTTCAGCAGGAACTCTTCCGCCATTGTATCGCCGTCGTGGCAGAGCTGTACAATCTCTTCATCGGAATATCCGCTGAACCTTTCCCTGAACGGAATGATTTCATCTCCGTTATCAGCCTCTTCAATCCGATCCGGTTGCCTGAAGTTTTTTTCTTTATCCGTTTCAGAAGATTTCGTATTGATGTAATCCATAGAACAACTCCAGTTTATATCTCTGATTACTTCCTGCATTCAAGAACACGATACATCATGATACCGGCGGCAACAGAAGCATTCAGGCTTTCAATCTTTCCTTTCATGGGAAGCGATACAGTATAATCGCATTTCTCTGCGACAAGACGGCTGATTCCATCCTCTTCTGCCCCGATGACCAGCGCCACTCCTCCGGTAAAGTCTGTCTTTCTGTAATCATTTCCATTCATTGTAACAGCATAAAGCCAGATGTTCTTTTCCTGAAGATATTCAATGGTACGGGCCAGATTGCTGACTCTTGCCACTTTAACATATTCCACCGCACCGGCGGAAGACTTGACAGCCGACGGTGTAAGGCCGACACTTCTGTGCTGTGGAATGATAATACCATGCACTCCTGTACACTCAGCCGTACGGATAATAGCACCCAGATTATGGGGATCCGTGATTCCATCCAGAAGGATAAGGAATGGATCTTCACCTTTTTCAGAAGCTGTATTCAGTATATCATCCACTGATGAATACTGATAAGCCGATGCAAAAGCAACCAGGCCCTGATGATTAGGTGCGACTGCATCCAGTCTTGATTTCTCGACAACCTGAATCTGGATTTTCTGTTCTTTTGCCTTTTGGACAATTTCTCTCGCCGATCCTGAAAGCTCTCCCTTCTGAACAAGCAGTTTTTCAAGATCATGGTGATTTTTTAATGCTTCCCGGATTGGATTTCTGCCTGTGAGAATGTATTCATTGTTTTGTTCTGTTTTCTCATTCAGGTTTATCCGTGATTCATGATTCCTGTATTCAAACTGCTGATAGCCCGTCGGGACAGTGCTTTCTTTATCAGGGAAACTCTTTTTTCTTTCATTGCTGTATGAACGTCGTTTCTCAGAAACACCTTTTTGTGCGCGTCTGCCGCTGGATTTTTCTGCATTTTTTCTGGAATCAAATGCCATATCAGACTTCCTCCTTATGTGACCGGATCAGAGCTTCTCTGTTTCTACGGATTTCTGCAGCCATGCCGCAGGTTTTTTCGCCTTCAGGGCATTTTCCCCGAATACAGGCAGGTCCGGCATCCATAAATAATGCAGGAGCTGTATTAAAGCATATTCTGAACATTTCTTCAGCCATTTTTCTGATTTCCCATTGTGCTCTGTTGCACATTCTCAATGAGAAGAAATGTCTCAGTTCGCGAACATTCATTGTCACTACCAGCCTGGTTTCACAGGCGTTCGGAAGCACAAAGCGCGCATCTTCATTGGATTTTTCACCTTTGCCAAGCTTTTTCTGCCAATCAACATACCAGGATTCTATTGTATCCATCTGCTTCTGGTACTGCTGTACTGCTTCTTCCCCCAGCGCAGCAATACTGTCGGGCATGATAAATCCAAAGCCGTTTTCATAGGAGACATATCGCTGGCTCTGAACAGAAAAGCTGGCAATACGATGTCTTGTCAGCTGTGCAAGCAGAACACGGCTGACCCCTTCAACACCAAAGGAAAACGTGACATGTTCCAGCACGGATTCATGTCCCATACCCATCAGTTTTTCAATAAATGCAGATTGATCTTTCTGAGATATTTTTTCTTTCAGATCTTCTATTGTCGATTTTGAATAGCAAAGTTTTGCACTCAGCGCAATCGTTTCTTCCGGCGAAAGCGTGTGACGGAGAAGGATTACTTTGAGTTTCTTTTGTTCAGCCATTTTCACTCACCTCTTCTATAGTACTTACCAGCCTGCTGATCCTGTCATTCTGTCCTGTCAGATACAGATATCCGAACAATGCTTCAAATCCGGTTGAGGCCGCATATTCGTCAGGGTCCTGATTCCGCGGAGCTGAATGCTTTGCATGAGCATTCCTTCCCCTTCTGACAATCTCTGATTCAGTTTCGTTCAGTTCTTCCTGGATTTTCTGCAATATTACAGCTTGTGAATGTGCATTGACCATACTGACACATTCTTTATGCATATGACGAACGTTATATCTTTTCATGATCAGTTTATATCTGACAATCAGTTCCCAGACTGAATCTCCAATGTAGGCAAGCTGCAGTGCATTCAGCTGTAGCGCTTCCTGCTGTTCCATCCCTTTTCCGAACCGAAGACTCAAATGACTGACCTCCCAAATATATTTATATAATTATATCATACTCTTTGTGCAGAATAAATATGATCCTCTCCTGCAAATTTCATAAAAAAGATACTTGACAGCTGCAGAATAATGTGTATAATAACGTTTGTTGTCCGGGCACCATTAGCTCAGTTGGTAGAGCACCTGACTCTTAATCAGGGTGTCTAGGGTTCGAGTCCCTAATGGTGTACAGTGAGCTGGAAGCATAAAGCTTCCAGCTTGTTTTTTATCTTTTTCAACAAAGAACAGCGGTCTGCATTGATAATGCAGACCGCTGTCTGATTCTGTTGTGATCAGGCCTGAGCGGGAGCTCCCACAGGGCAGGTCTCGGCACAAGCACCGCATTCGATGCAGGTGTCAGGATTGATCTCGTATTTGCCGTCACCTTCGCTGATAGCGGATACGGGGCACTCAGCAGCACAAGCGCCGCAGCTGATGCATTCATCGGAAATTTTGTAAGCCATAAAACTAACCTCCTCTTATTTGTCCGCGCAGTAATGCGTGAAACTATAAAAAGTATATCATCGAACAATTTGAAAATCAATATATCATTTGTCCTGGCTGATCGCCTGCATCGCTTTCTGCAAAGCGTCTGCCCACGGACTTCTGGGACTTGTTTCCGAGGTGGCCTGTGTTTCTTTTGCAACGTTATGATCAGGCTGGGCCTGAACCTCTTCTCCGTCCTTTTTTTCATGTTGGCGGTTAGGGTTTTCCCTTCTCACAGGCTGTCCCAGTATAGGTTTACGTGCTTTCCTGTTATTCTTTTCTTCGCTGTTTATACTGATATCTGTTTCAGTCGGATTCATTTTTTCATCAGCATCTGAATCCTCCGATTTTTCTGTCGAAACATTCTGGGCTTTCTTTCTGGCAAAGCCTTCATAAACCGGCTCTGTCTTTTCTTCACCATTATTTTTCTTTCCCTGTTCCTGGTTTGTATTTCCATCCGAAGGTTTTGTGATGTTTTCAAGCGGGTATTCCTTAATTTCGCTTGTGTCTCCGTTTGTCAGCCGGACAAAAACAGTTTCCTTGACGATATTTAGATCTGTTACAGGTCCTGTTCCATCCGGTGTGATGACTTCCCGTCCGATTTTAGGCATCTTTTTCCTGGTCATTTCATAATGCTCCTGTTCATACTTCAGGCAGCACATGAGGCGGCCGCATACGCCGCTTATTTTTGTTGGATTCAGTGACAGGTTCTGCTCTTTTGCCATTTTGATGGAAACCGGCTGAAACTGATCAAGAAATGATCCGCAGCATATCGGTCTTCCACAGGGGCCAAGGCCGCCCAGCATTTTGGCCTCATCTCTGACGCCGATCTGCCTCAGTTCTATTCTCATTTTGAACACTGAAGCAAGATCCTTTACCAAAGATCTGAAATCAACTCTTCCGTTCGCAGTAAAGAAGAACAGAATCTTACTGTTGTCAAAAGCATATTCCACAGAAACCAGCTTCATTTCCAGTTTGTGTTCAGCTATTTTTTTCTGGCAGATGCCAAAGGCTTCTTTTTCTTTCACACGGTTTTCCTGCCCGTGTTTTATATCCTGTTCATCCGCAATTCTGATTACTTTTTTCAGGGGCGTACGCCAGTTCTCTTCGTCTACTTCCCTCGTTCCCATAACAACTTCACCCAGATCGTTGCCCCTGGCGGTATCAACAATGACATAGTCCCCGGTTTTAACGTCGGTATCGGAAGAATCAAAATAGTACATCTTTCCGTTTTCCTGAAACTGTACTCCGATTATTCTGCCCATAAATCACTTTCTCCTATAAATGTTAAAAGTAGTTGTTCTAAAACTGCCTGAAAATTGACATTGCTGGCATTCTGCTTCCTGGCGCATGCTATCGCGTCTGTCAGAAGAGTAAATCTTTCAAGCGGTGCTCTTTCTGCAAAATGCTGCCATTCTTTTGAATAATCCTCAGGATAATCTTTTCCATCATGAAAAAGCCGGTATTTCAGGAACTGGCCGACAACTTCCTCAAGAATATCAAAAAGCTGATCTGACGATCCCTTGCGATCTTTCCATGATGTTGATATATTCAGGACCTCGCTTCTTTTTCTGTTTCCGAAAAACGCCTTCACTATTTCGTCTTTCATCTTCCAGTAAGAATCATCGGAGGAAAGCCTGATTGCATTTCCGATGGAACCGCCTGAGGCCCTGGCTGCCTTTTCGGCTATCCCCTGTTCAATTCCGGATGAAACAAGGATCTTCGTGATATATTTTTCATTCCAGGGGATGAGTTTAATATTCCGGCACCTGCTGCGTACAGTCGTCAGGATCTGCTCTGGATGGCTTGTTGTCATCAGAAAAAAAGTATTTTGAGGCGGTTCCTCAAGAATCTTGAGCAAACTGTTCTGTGCCTGGGGAGTCATGTTTTCAGCATCAGGAATCATTACAACCCTGTTGCCTCCTCCATAGGCATATCTGCTGCACAACCTGATCATTTCCCGGATATCTTCCACTGGAATAGTTGCCCTGCCCTTTTGTACATCCGGTGAAATGGGATTGCCCTTTTCAATGACTGTTATATCCGGATGTTCTCCGGCCAGCGTCAGCCTGCAGCCGTCACATTCACCGCACGGTATCTCTCCGGTGGATGAACACATCATAGATCTCGCAATCAATCCTGCAAGTGTTCGTTTTCCTGCCCCAGGCTGTCCGGTGATCAGTACAGCATGAACAAGCCGATGCTCTGTAATCTGTTTTTTCAGAGCATCTATTTCAGATCCTTGCTGACGAAAATCTTCAAATGAAAACATCGGCATCCCTGCTTTTAGACTTTCAGGAACTGATCCACGGTCAGGACAAACATCGTTGCTCCCCCGACTGTGACTTCGATCGGATAGGATGAATACTCATTCTGTGAAATACCGCCGGATACTGACGGAGAAACTGTGGAAATCTGCTTCCTGCTTTTGCATACAGATTCAACAATACTCACTGCTTCATCAATCCTGTTGTCATCCACGCCAAGCAGCAAAGTGGTGTTCCCTGCCTTCAGGAATCCGCCTGTGGTTGCCAGTTTGGTCACTCCGAATCCCTGCTGCATTAAAACGGACAGAAGTTTTGATGCGTCCTCATCCTGAACAATAGCGATGATAAGCTTCATAGACATTCTTCTCCTTCCGCATTTAACTGTAAAATTATACGCTACATCATATTCAAAATCAAGTTTGTCCCTTTATTTTCATATTCTCTGTTCAAAACGACAGTGGTGGCATCTTCCGTTATGGAATCATCCGGATTCTTTACATCATCATGGAAAAAGGATAAACTGATGAAATGGGAGGAATCAGAATGAATCATTTATATCATTGCTATGCCAGCGCCGCTTTCGGTATGGAAGGACTTGTTTCAAAGGAACTGAAAAGCATCGGACTACACGACGTTGAGGCCGGAAACGGTTTTGTCCTTTTTTCCGCAACCGGTAAAGAACTGTTCCTTGCCAATATGGAACTGCATTTCAGCGACAGATTATATATTATTCTGGCCTCAGGAGAATGCAAAAGTTTTGAAGATCTTTTTCAGCTTGTTTCATCTGTCCGCTGGGCTGATTATTTCTCACGGGATGATTTTATCGACATATCCTGTAAATGTACCAGAAGCCAGTTAATGAGCCAGCGTGACTGTCAGTCGATTACCAAAAAAGCAATCATTGAAAATGTGAAAAAAGAAACCGGACAAAGCACTTTTCCCGAATCCGGTTCTGCCTTGTCTGTCCATGTCTCTGTAAGAAACGATCTGGTCAGGATCCTCCTGAACACCTCAGGAGAAGCGCTCTCCCGCCGAGGATATCGTACCTGGAACGGTGAAGCTCCTCTTCGTGAAACACTGGCCGCAGCTCTTGTGGAACTCAGCGGATGGAAACCAGGACAGCCGCTTCATGATCCATGCTGCGGAACAGGGACAATACTGATAGAATCAGCTCTGAAATCCGGCAGGATCGCTCCGGGAATCAACAGACAGTTCGCCATGGAAAAGTATAAATGCTTTCAGGGCCTCGGTTTTGCATCTCTTCGCGCTTCTCTGAAAGCAATGGAATCAAGGGAATGCATTTCCGGCATCAGCGGTTCGGATCTCGATCCTGAAGCGCTGGAACTTGCAAAAAGGCATATTGCCCAGGCCGGTCTGGACAGTAATACAATCCATTTGGAACATCTTCCGCTCCAGGAACTGAACCTTGATGCAGAAAATGGTGTTTTTATATGTAATCCGCCATACGGCGAACGCCTGAGCGACCAGGCCGGATGCCGCAAACTCTATCATGATCTTTTCCTGCTGAAAAAGCGTCATCCATCCTGGAAGCTCTGTGCGATTTCATCAGACCCTGCTTTTGAAAGAAGCTTTGGCAAAAAAGCAGACAGGAAACGTCGTTTATATAACGGACGTCTTGAATGTGTTTATTACGTTTACAACTGACCCGGAACATGGATAAACGTCCTGCCTATGGATTCATCAGTGGAGTCATTCCCGATATGTCTGATAAACAGGTCAATATCCTTTTGTGAATAAACAGTCTGCGGACAGTATGTATTCATATCCGTTTCCTGGTTCCCATAGGGAAAAACAGGAATAACCGTAACAGGAGTGGTTTTCCCTTCTGATGAAAAATCAAACTGTATTCTGACCAGCATGGAATAATATGTTTTGGGTTTTCTGGATGTGCTGCCGTCTAAGATTGTACCTGCATTATATATGACCGGTACACCCCTGATGTAATCAATTCCCCGTGACTGTCCGTATTGATTGAAAATGACAAAGTCGGCTCCGCACAGAACGCATCTGTTTGCCATAGCTTCCTGAATAATCGAATGATTCTGCTCTTTATTTTCCTTTCCGCTGACCGTAAATACGATTCTTTCACAATGCATCTTTTTCAGCTGTCTGATTCGATTGCTAATGACGTTCACATCAGCCAGGTATTCACTTTCACTGCATCCGGCAAATCCGATAAGGTGTCCTTTCAGTCTGACTGCCAGAGGCTGGGTACGATCCAGGATTTCTGCATATCCGGCAGCTTCTTCCCTGGTGTTGTTGAAAAAATCCTCCCGTTGATATAAAAGATCATCGGTAAGCGTAAGCAGTTCAATGGATGCATCCCTGAATATTTCGCCGGTTCCCTTCGGAGCGTATTGAACGTTCTTCATTTCCGGGGTGATTTCCGTGTTTCCTTCCAGGATACTTCCCAGATCTGCGCAAGTCAGATCATCCTCAGATAACAGTGTCTTTAAACCTGAGAGAGGTTCCTGATATCCTGCTTTGGCTGTAAAGGAAACGAAACTCTCTTTTCTGGCATTGAAACTCCTGTTTCCGCCCGGAATGACTTTGCCGCAGAAAGTAATGGTTACCGTATCATTTGTTATGGCTTCCGGTTCACCCTCTGTAACGGGCATCTTATACTGAGGCTCGCTGTTGCTATTCCTTTTCAGCCTGTTATTGGCCGCTTTTCTCTCTTCCGGATCATCCAGGATAATGACACGCGTATGATACGGCAGATGTGTAAACAGCCAGTATGCATTCAATCCACCGTCTCCGGGATCCGGCTGTATTCGGATGCAGGCATGGGAGGCTTTTGCGCCCAGATAACCGCGTCCAAGCGTAAAATCTTTTTTATTTTTCCCCCAGTCATAAGGTGTCTGATGAAGCAGATTGCCCCCGTCATACTGGATAACATAATCATATTTCTTGCCGTTTGTTGAAAAGTTCACCCTGTGATAACCTGTCAGGAAACATCCGGCGGAAGTTTCCTGGTAAAGACTGTTTCTTTCGGCTCTGCCGGTGGACACAAAGAGTGTATCTATGATTTTACCCTGGTGAAATACACTCATTGTTTGTTTTTGTTTGTCCACCAGTAAACCGTATTCTTCAGCAGGTTCTTCTGTTTTGAGCTTTTGAAGCGGAACCCAACCTTCCACATATTCTCCTTCTTCATGGTTCCAGGCGCCTATAAGCGCCCAGGTACCGTCAATCTCAATCACCCGTACTCCCTGCGTCTGCCCGTGAAGGGTTCCTAGTGATCTGCTTTTCTCATCCTGCTTTTCATAAACATCCTGATGTTTAAAGAAGTCAATATTGATGACAACCGAAGGCTTCATCATCATATTCCATATCTCTTCTTCGGACATATTACGGTCCGGCATGATTTGACCGGTTACTGATATGGAATTGTCCTCAGGCTTCTTCTCAGAAACGGTAAGCGAATACTCATATGTTTCTTCAGGTTTGGACGCTTCATATATCTTCAGGATATAATTTCCCGGTTCAGGTTTCTTTGCTTTGGAAATGTCACTGAAATCCTGCCTGTTGATCCTGCCTCCCGTTGTGGCAATTTTATAGCTGTATGAAACTTCCTCCTGTCCTTCTCGCATTAATGTCAGCATGACAGTGCCGTTTTTAACCGTTCTGAATTCAATAAACCAGGTTTCCGCTGCGTTCAGGTACAACGTTTTCGATGAGGGCAGTGCATACTGCAGGCATTGCCCCGGATATTCCACCGGTGACAGGAATGAAGCAGTATGTGTTTGTCCGGAATCCGTTTGTAATTCAGCTGTAATGGTATATGTTTTGTCATACAGTTTCTCTTTATTGTATGCACATCCATCCCATTGCACTGTCGTTTCTCCGGAGCTGATCCGCTGCTTCAGTTCCCTGTACACACAAACATCATCATGAATCCTGATCGTCAGATATCCGTCTTCCTCTGCGTATACGCGAAAAGCGTTATCTTCATATGAGTGGATATTTCCAACACGTTTTATTTCAAATGGGTTTGCGGAGCATGCACAGTTCCAGATGCTGCAAAGCAAAACAGCAGCGCAGATAAATATCGTATACCGTTTTTTTCCTTCAATGAAATGCATTCTACTGCTCCTTTCACCCGACACAGATATTCTACTTCCTATTTCTTTCGTCCGCAAGTTTTTCTGTATATCTTGACAAAGAGGTAACACGGCTTTATAATTTCGATGTTTGTTCGCGGTCGTGGCGGAATCGGCATACGCGCACGTTTGAGGGGCGTGTCCGGCAACGGGTACGGGTTCAAGTCCCGTCGACCGCACATACAGATCCTGATGAATGTCAGGATCTTTTCTTATACAAAAATACCGGTCTGTCTGACCGGTATTTGTTCAGTGGAGATGAGGGGAGTTGAACCCCTGTCCGAAAGCACTTCAGAAAGACTTTCTCCGAGCGCATTCCGTGGTTATGATTCCCCCGAATGACGTCCGCGGAAAACCGTCATTCAAGGTAGCTTCATTTATGCGGATACCGCTGCAAAGCTTAGGCGGTATTCGTTCCCTGCATTAATGACGCCGGTTGTCTGATCTGCAGGTGGTCAGAGCCGACGCGCGGCATTAAGCCGCGAAAGCGTAATTGCTATTGTCAGTTATTGTTTTTCCCCGTTGATACGCAGTACAGGGTCTGCGGCTCGCTTATCCTTCCTCTGTTACCCCCGTCGAAACCGGATCATCCCCGGATATGTACGGAATTCAATAGCAATTATTTCTGCCGCTGCCTTAAAGCGCGCTGTATTTCACGCTCCGAATCTCTTTGGGCCATACTGTCACGCTTGTCATGAAGCTGCTTGCCTTTGCACAGTCCGAGAAGGAGCTTGACCCTTCCGTTCAGGAGATACATTTCAAGGGGAATCAATGTATATCCCTGGCGCATAACCTGTCCTTCAAGTTTACGGATTTCGCCGCGGTGAAGGAGCAGCTTCCTGGGTCTCATCGGATCCTTATTGAAAATGTTGCCCTGTTCATATGGACTGATGTGCATTCCTTCAACCCATACTTCCCCTTTTCGGATCTGAGCCCAGCTTTCCTTCAGATTAATTCTTCCCTGTCGGATGCTTTTAACCTCTGTTCCGAAAAGCGCTATGCCGCATTCAACCTTCTCCTCTACAAAATAATCATGAAAAGCTTTGCGGTTCTGAGCAATCGTTTTGATTCCCTGCTGGTGCGGCATTACATCTTCCTCCCTGAAAAAAGTATAACACTTACGTATTCCCTTTTCAATCGTGTATTTGTCTGTTATAATCACGCAATGGGAGGGATGGATATGAAAGACCTGCATGAAATCGCGGCAAATGCGAGAAGTGCTTTTTATCAGATATCCGTATCGTCTGCGGATCAGCGAAATACAGTGCTGTCAGCACTCGCACGTTTGCTTACACAGAATAAAGATTCTATTTTTGCCGCCAATCAGGCTGACCTCGATGCAGCGGCTGCTGAAGATCTTGCCGCGCCGCTTCTTCATCGGTTGACCTTTGGTGAAGAAAAACTTGACCAGGTCGTTCGGGGCCTTCATGCGCTTGCAGATCTTCCGGATCCTCTGAACAAAACGCTTTCGGCTACTGAAATCACTGAAGGGCTGAAACTTTACCGGGTTTCTTCCCCGATTGGAGTAATCGGTGTCATATTTGAAAGCCGGCCTGACGCGCTGATCCAGATTTCATCTCTATGTATCAAAAGCGGTAATGCGGTTCTTCTGAAAGGCGGCCGTGAAGCACTGCATACAAATCAGGTTTTATGCGACCTCGTCTGTCAGGCACTGGAAGATTCCGGTTTTGCTGCATCCACTGTACAGCTTCTCGAAAGCCGTGAAGATGTTGCTCAGATGCTGAAGGAGGATACGCTGATTGATCTGATTATTCCGAGGGGAAGCAACAGTTTTGTCCGGTATATTATGGATAACAGCCGTATTCCCGTACTTGGACATTCTGACGGTATATGTCATGTTTATGTCGACAGTGATGCTGATCCGGAAACGGCCTGCCGGATTGTTACCGACAGCAAAACACAGTATGTATCCGTCTGCAATGCTCTTGAAACCCTTCTTGTTCACGTGGACATTGCTCCTGTATTTCTTCCCGAACTGTATCGCAGCCTTACAGAAAAGAATGTAGAAATCCGCGGAGACGAACAGACAGCGAAAATAATCCCCTGTGTCCCTGCCACTGATAAAGACTGGTCAACTGAATATCTTGATTATATCCTTTCCATCAAAATTGTTTCATCCCTGACTGAAGCAATCGAGCATATTAACCGTTATGGTTCACACCATACAGACTGTATTGTCACCAATAATTCTGAAAATGCCTCAGTCTTTATGAACACTGTGGACAGTGCCGGAGTTTACTGGAATGTATCCACACGATTTGCGGATGGGTTTGTATATGGTCTCGGTGCTGAAGTCGGCATCGCAACCGGCAAGCTCCATGCCCGTGGACCTATGGGGCTTGAAGGATTAACAACCTATAAGTATAAACTCATAGGATCCGGTCAGACCATGGAGGAAATGAAATCCGGCAAAAGGCAGTATACTCATGTTCCCCTTCAGGAAAACTGCCCTCTCTGATTATTGAAAGGTAGGCTTTTTATGCGGCTTCAGAAATATCTTGCGTCCTGTGGTGTCGCATCCAGACGGAATGCTGAGCAGATGATACTTGACGGGCGCGTTTCTGTAAACGGTGAAATTGTCAGAGTGCTCGGAACACAGTTAGACGAACTGTCTGATACAGTTCAGGTGGACGGCTGCATTGTCAGGCCGGAAACTGAAAAGCACTACCTGGCGTATAACAAACCCGTCGGTGAGGTAACCACTGTCTCCGATCCGGAAGGCCGGGCTACGGTGATGGACCGCTTCCGCGACTATCCGGTACGCCTGTTTCCTGTCGGCAGACTGGATTATGACAGTGAAGGCCTCCTTCTTCTTACAAATGACGGAGATTTGATGAACAAGGTGCTTCATCCCAGTTTTGAAATCCAGAAATCCTATCTGACCAAAGTATCCAACAATGTATCGGATCAGGAAATCAGAATGCTTCGTAAAGGTGTTATTATTGACGGGAAACTGACTTCCCCCGCCGAAGTCAGGCTGATCCGGCATGATACATTTTCCACAGATCTTCTTATAACAATTCATGAAGGCCGCAACCGTCAGGTACGTAAGATGATTGAAGCAGTCGGTCATCAGGTGGTACGTCTGAAAAGAGTACGTTTCGGCCCAGTCCAGCTTGGAGATCTCCCTTCCGGAATGTGGCGCAAACTGACAGATGAAGAAATTCAGAAACTCAGACCTTGACAAAACTCAAAATGACGCTATAATTTATCGACGTGAGCATTCGCTGACGCGGAGAGTTGGCTGAGTGGTCTAAGGCGCACGACTGGAAATCGTGTGTGGGGTGATACCTCACCCAGGGTTCAAATCCCTGACTCTCCGCCAAACAGTGCAGATTGATATCTGCACTGTTTTTTTACCGGTATTGAGCTTATAAAGCTCTGTTTCGAAAAAGCTTTTCATGCTGAAGGAAAAATGGTAGAATAAAATGATTTATGTAAGGAGGATCGGCCATGAGAATCATCGTTATCGGTGCTGGCAAAGTAGGTTATACACTGGCCGAACACCTGATTGCTGAAGAGCATGATGTTATTATCATCGATAAAGATGATGAAGTAATTGAAAGGTGCAGCGGCTCCCTTGATGCGCTGTGTATTAAAGGAAACGGTGCCAATGCAAAGGTTCTGCTTGAGGCAGGTGTCGATAAAGCCAATATTGTGATTGCTTCCACCGAAAGCGATGAAAGCAATATGCTGGCCTGTCTGATATCAAAACGTCTTGGTGCAAACTATACCATCGCAAGAATTCGTGATCCCGAATTCAACGAGAGCCAGATGCTTCTTCAGAATGAGCTGGGTATCGATGTGGCGATTAATCCTGAACGTGCCACAGCCCTTGAAATCAGCCGTCTTTTACGTTACCCGTTTGCAGGCAGTATAGAATCCTTTGCCAAGGGGCTTGTGGAAATGGTTGAATTCCGTGCACAGGAAGAAGACTGTTTTATCGGTATTCCCATGAAGGATCTTGCCGGTAAGATTCCCAGGCTTCCCCGCATCCTTTATGCAATGGTTGAAAGAAACAATACCGTTATGATTCCCGGAGGCGACTTTAAGATTCAGGCCGGGGATAAGGTGTTTGTTTCCGGTGATATGTTAACCATTACGGAGTATTTCCGTTTTCTCGGCAGAAACAAGCATAAAGTTCGCAGTGTAATGCTTCTCGGCGGCGGCAGAATATCCTACTATCTGTCCCGGCTGATTGTTCCTATGGGAATTCATGTTACACTGTTCGAAATCAACCCTGTCAAAGCCCGTTCTCTCAGTGAGCAGCTTCCCAAGGTTGATGTTATTGTCGGCGATGGTACGGATCAGGATCTTCTGGAGGAACAGGGCTTGTCCCAGATGGACGCTTTTGTTTCACTCAGCAACCGCGATGAAGAAAACCTGATCTCAGGTATGCATGCCGCACGTTCAGGCGTCCCGAAGGTCATTGCCAAAAACAGTCGTCTTGCTTATCAGGAAATTCTGAATGATCTTGGCCTGGATTCCGTTATCAGCCCTCAGTTCATTACCAGTTCCACTATTTTACGATATGTACGCGCACGTGAAAACAGCAACGGAACAAAGATTGAAAGACTTTACCGTCTTGTCGGAGGGAAAGCAGAAGCAATCGAATTTATTGCTAGAAAAGGCGATTCCTATATCGGCATACCGCTTAAAAAACTTACAATGAAATCAGGTTCTCTTGTCTCCATTATTGTCCATCAGGGGAAAATAATCGTGCCTTTTGGGAATGACCATATTGAAGAAAATGATCATGTTGTTATCATTTCAGTTGAATCCGGTATCTCAGATCTGAATGAGGTGCTCTACAAATGAACCGTAAACTGATCATACGTATGCTGGGAGCCTTGCTTCTGATCGAAGCCGCAGCCATGCTGCCCTCCCTTATTGTTGCTTTTGTTTACGGCGAGGGTGACGCTCCGTCCTTAATATACAGTATACTGATTAATCTGCTGGCCGGCTGTGCCATGAGTTTCATTCCCGGAAAAGACCTGAATTCCCATCTCCGCCTGAAAGAAGGATATATCATAACTGCCCTGGGCTGGATCCTGCTGGGTATTTTTGGATCCGTTCCTTTCATGCTTTCCGGTACTCTGCCGCGTTTCGAAGAAGCTTTTTTTGAAACTGTATCCGGTTTGACTACAACAGGTGCCAGCGTTTTCACTCAATATACTTTTGATCATGCCTGCCGCGGCATACTTTTCTGGCGCGCAACCACACACTGGATTGGCGGAATGGGTGTACTAGTGCTGACACTTGCCCTTCTGCCCAAACTGACAGGCCGCACTGCCCATCTTGTCAAGGCTGAAAGTCCCGGCCCTTCTTTAAGCAAACTTGTTCCCAAAACCGGTGCGACAGCTAAAATTCTGTATAAAATCTATATCCTTTTATCGCTGATAGAATTTGTCACGCTTCTCTTATGCGGTCTTTCACCCTATGATTCAGCCGTGCACACAATGGCAACAGCCGGTACCGGTGGTTTCAGCAGATACGGAGACAGTATCGCGCATTACAACAGTGTTCCGGTTGAAATCGCTATCACTGTTTTCATGTTTATGTTTGGCGTGAATTTTGCTTTGTATTATAAGTTCCTGATCGGAGAAAGGCTGAAGGCCTTCCTGCACGACGAAGAATTCCGCTGGTATTTCGTTTTTGCGATTGTTTTCATCATTCTCGTTACCGTACTGAATCTGGACTTCTATAAAGGTGATTTCCTGGCTTCCCTTCGTTATGGTTCCTTCCAGATCAGTTCAATTATGTCCACTACAGGATTCGTAACCTTTGATTTTAACAAATGGCCGGCAGCCTCTCACATTATCATTGTTATTGCAATGCTGATCGGATCCTGCGCCGGATCAACAGCAGGCGGAATCAAAGTAATCAGGATCATCGTACTGAGCAAGCTTTCACGCAGAAATATCCGTGCGACAGGTCAGCCCAAGAAAATGGATGTCATTCGGATTGACGGCAAATCTGTTGATGAGCATTTACTGTCTCAGATTGCCCAGTTTGCCTTTATGTATATTGTCCTTATTCTGGTTGGCGGTTTTATCATGTCTTTGGGCAGCAACTATGATATTACAACCAATCTTTCTGCATCACTTACCTGCGTGAGCAATGTAGGTCCCGGCCTCGGTTCTGTCGGTCCTGTAGAAAACTATGCAGGTTACGGTGTACATGCCAAACTGACTGCCTCTTTCCTGATGCTCTTTGGCCGGTTGGAGCTGCTTCCTCTTTTCATTCTTTTCACTCGCTCTGCATGGCATAAATACTGATTCCTTTCACAAGTTATCTATGAGGACAAGTTCAATGAAATCAGAAATCATTATTGTTTCAATCGGACAGGGCGATCCTGATTTACTGAATGTAAAAACAATCCGTACGCTGCGTGAATCAAATCGTCTTATCCTGCGAACCGGCAGGCATCCGATATGCGGTTGGCTTGAATCCAATGGAATTGTTTATCAGACCCTGGACTGTTTTTATGAGAATGCTGAAGATTTTGATCAGTTGAACAGCATAATTGCTGATCATATTTTTCAGGAAGCATCCAGAGGTCCGGTTGTATATGCCGTTCCCGACAGCCTGATGGACAATACTGTTAAAACCCTTTTCCGGGCCAAACCTGATCATATTCATATCACTGTAATACCGGGTGTCGGTTCTTTTGACCTTCATCTTTCTTCTTCGCTTCAGTACCTTGAGAATTCTTCCGTTCAGGTTGTATCAGCATATGACCTGCTTTCCTCTTTTTCATATAATCCGTTGAATTCTTTGCTGGTCACAGAGCTGGACAACGTAATCCTTGCCGGCCAGGTCAAGATTTTTCTTTCCGGTTTTCTTGAAGATCAGCATATTGTTTACCTGCTCAGTGAAAACAGTGATCCTGTATCCTTATCTCTTTACATGCTTGACCGTCAGCAGCAATTCAACCATTTTTCCGCCTTGCTGATACCAGGGTCTGATTATATGCATCGTGAAAAGTACGTTCTTCATGATCTTGCAGAAATCATGAATCGGCTGCGTTCTCCGGAAGGCTGCCCATGGGACCGGCAGCAGACTCATCAGTCATTGCGGCCTTTCCTGATAGAGGAAGCATGGGAATGTGTTGCTGCTATTAATGATGAAGATTACCTTCATCTCGGGGAGGAACTTGGCGATCTCCTCTTCCAGGTCATTTTCCACGCTTCCATTGGAAATGATTATGATGAATTTACTTTGAATGACGTTATCTCTTCCATCTGTGTCAAAATGATCCGCAGACATCCGCATGTTTTCTCTGATGCAGATCTGCATGATACGGAAAGTATCTCAGCTGCCTGGGAACAGATCAAGGAGTCTGAAACCGGTCATCATACACTTTCTCAAAATTTGGATGACATATCCGTTTCCCTTCCTGCTTTGAAATATACTGCCAAGATATTAAAAAAAGCCTGCCGGAACAGCGCTGCTTCCGGTTCTTCCTCTGAAATCATTGCTGAAATCAGAGAAGTGCTGGACATCTTCAGCAGTGATTCTGTTCCTGAAGATCTGTCCGGTTTATGCGGATATCTGCTTATTCTGTGCAGCTTTCTATGCTTTCATTCGGGAACAGACGGTGAAGTTATTCTTCACCAGGCGGCTGATCGTCTGAAGCAGTATCTCCATAATGCGGAAGCCCTCATGATAAAGGACGGAAAATCCTTTGAATGCTTGACTTTCAGTGAACTATGTGTATACTTAAAGCATGTTGAAGGCGAAATTGAATAATTCCGGTCTTTGGCATATTTATATTTTTTATGCAACCTGCATAAAGAGACAAGGAGGAGATTACCTGTGAACAAGAGTGAACTGATCAATGCGCTGGCCGAAAAAACATCATTCTCCAAGAAAGATGCCGAAAAAGCTCTGAATGCTTTCGTTGAAACAATCAACGGCGCTCTGGCTAAGGGTGAGAAAGTTCAGCTTATTGGCTTCGGAACCTTCGATGTGAAAAAGCGTCCTGCCCGTACTGCCCGTAATCCGCGTACCGGCGCCGAAATCAAGATTGCCGCATCCAAGGCGCCTTCTTTCAAAGCAGGCAAGGCTCTGAAGGACAAGGTTAACGCAAAGAAAAAGGCCAAGAAATAATGATTCGTTTCTGCCCGCAGGAACATTGTTTCCTGCGGGCTTTGTTTTGTGAGGATTATATGAGAATTGACAAATACCTTAAGGTTTCCCGGATTATTAAGCGCCGTACTGTTGCAAGTGAAGCCTGCAGCGGCGGACGTGTCATGATCAATCAACGGATTGCGAAACCGTCTTCAGATGTCAAGCCAGGTGATATAATCAGTATTCGTTTCGGAGAACACATTGGCCATTACGAAATCCTTTCTGTTCTGGATACCGTCAGTAAAGATCTGGCCTCCGAAATGTATAAAGTACTGGAT
The DNA here is from genome assembly GCA_017569305.1 of Clostridiales bacterium FE2011. Taxonomy (NCBI): domain Bacteria; kingdom Bacillati; phylum Bacillota; class Clostridia; order Eubacteriales; species Clostridiales bacterium FE2011. The sequence goes on from CP069418.1 coordinate 45,026, forward strand.
GAGGATGCTTTCCTGTCATTGGAGCGTAATAAATCATGAAAAAACATGTCATTTTGCTTGCTGGTGGAAAAGGAACCAGGATGAATGCCGCTGTTAATAAGGTTCTTCTCGATCTTTGCGGCAAACCTGTTATTCTGAGAAGCGCTGAAGCATTTTCTTCCCTGGCTGATGATATGATTATCGTTTGTCGTGCGGAAGACCAGCCTGTGATTGAAAGCATATTCAGCCGTTCTTTTCTTCCCTTTCCTGTTTATTTCACATCAGGCGGCAATACCCGGCAGGAATCTGTTTTAAACGGTATACGCATGCTTTCCGCCGGATATAATGATATCATTCTGATTCATGATGCCGCCAGATGTCTTGTCAATCAAGAACTTATCAGCCGGGTTATTGAATCCGTACTGGATTCGGGAACCGGTATCCCGGGCATTCCGGCTACCAGCACTTTCAAAATCTGCAATGATGAACATTTTGTCATGCATACGCCTGATCGTTCCAGTCTTTATGAAATACAAACACCCCAAGGCTTTGCCGCAGAAGTTTTCATTTCTGCTGCTTTGAAAGCAGCTGAAGACGGCATTGATTGTACCGATGATGCCGGTATTCTCGAGCATTACCATATACCGGTTCATATTGTTCCGGGTTCATCACAGAATATTAAACTGACTGAACCCGAAGATATGTCCAGAGCTTCATCAATTCTGAAAGGAGACGCAGCAAATATGCGTATCGGAATGGGATATGATGTCCATCGTCTGACCGACGGCAGGAAACTCATCCTGTGCGGTGTGGAAGTTCCCTTCTCACAGGGTCTTCTCGGTCACAGTGATGCAGATGTTGCTCTTCATGCACTTATGGATGCCATGTTTGGCGCCTGTGCGCTCGGTGACATCGGAAAGCATTTCCCTGATACAAGTGATCTGTATAAAGATATCTCTTCAGTTTTTCTGCTGAAAGAAACAAACAGGATTATCGGAGAAGCCGGATACAAGGTATCCAATACAGATATTACAATCGTTGCCCAGAAGCCCAAACTTCTGCCCTTCATTCCTCAAATGACTGAAATCATTGCAGACACTTTGGGCATTCCCCTCAATGCCGTTAACATCAAGGCAACCACTACGGAAAAGCTTGGATTCGAAGGCCGTATGGAAGGAATATCGGCCTATGCTGTATGTGCAGTTACAGACAGAACTGAAAAGATCTGAGACTACTGATTAAACAACATCTGATAAAGTAATTTCTGGCTGTGAACAGGGAGCATCGGAACAGCATCTGCAAGGAAAAGACTCAATCCAGACATTAATTCAATGCGGTATACATTGTTATCCGATACATTTTGATTGTCCAGCACCTTCCTTGTATCAGAATTGAGGCCTGTCATTTGGTCATCATCCTTTGATGCTGACAAGAAGATGTTTTCACTGGTGCTGTCCTGAAGGAAAATACTTGCAGCCAGTTTTTCAGACGAAATACTGCCTGTCACAGACAGGATTTTTTGTGTTTTGTCATTTTCGCAGTCATAGGTGATGCTGCACTGCAAATCTCCCGCTGTCAGGCTAAAATGCTCACAGATGATCAGTTCATCCTGAGATACATTTTCATAATATGGACTGTTGCCGCTGTACAACCTGTTCAGAAGGGCAAATTGACTTCGGTCAGACTGTACATATATATCGTGGAAATAATACCGGTTGTTCTCATTGTGTGCAATGAGGATCCTTTTCTCATGCTCTTTTACATTAACGATCGACAGGGTCAGGATCACCTGTTCCTGTTTTAAAATCTCATATGTAACATACCTGCCGCTGTCATAACTTTTCATTCTGACGAGTGGATTATACTCTGATACCAGTGCATCAGTAAAACTGGTGAAGCATTCCAGAAGCATATCGCAGCATTCTGTATTGCTGTCCTTTTTATTTCCGGATTCTTTATCATCTGTATAATGATTCTTTATGAACTGTGTGAAATCCGAAAGCATATACTCCGTTGTACATACACTTGACGCTTTCCCGAAGAGCGTTCCGGTATATACACCTTCTGAGTATTCTGTATAACGTGTATTCAGCCACTCCTGATATATCCCGTCAATCCGTTCTGTAAAATGAATAATTCTTTCCGGCGTGATGCCCAAAAGATTATTGATTGTATTATAAATATTCTGATGTATATCTGAATTCCGGATAATATAGTCTGGTATCAGCGAAGATGTTATCAGAGTGGTTGTTTCATCATACCGGAACAAGTCAATCACAACAGTTTTTTGATTATTATTGTTTTCAGACAAAACTGTTCCCTGTATTCCGATATGTGTATCACCAATTGCTGATGACCAGATACAGCTTATTATGATGATCAGAATACAGATTCTCTTTTTCATGACTATCCTCTACAATCTGATATCAGTCGTTATTCCGCTTCTTCAACTTCCAGCGGAGCTGTTTCTGCCGATTCAGACTCACCTGTTTCATTCTGCGCATTTTCAGGAACGTCATCTGTGTTTTCTTCCTGCACCGGTTCCTCAGCAGAAATATGGCTGATCATGGATGCCGCGTTACTCACCCAGTCAGTGAGATAAGGAATAATTTCCTTTTCCTTTTCTGTTCCCACCTGAATGGGATCCTGAATTTCAAACGGCATGAAAACCCACGGAACCGCTGTATTGAACTTACCCGTGAAAGCCAGGGTGGATTCACCCTGTATGAAACTGGCCTGTACCTCAAGCTTTGTAGCCACATTCTGTGCATATTTGCTGGAATAATGAAGATTTATACCGGCTTTCACAGGAGTAAACTCCGGAATGCTCTCCGGATTGATATCTTCAGGAAGATAGGTCAGATCCTTCTCAAGAGAGATATCGTACTGATCTTCCTCATGATTCTTTTCATCGTCACCCTCTCCCTTTTTATATACAGAAATGGCTTTCTTTAAGTCTATTCTGAGAGAGAAGTTTTCTTCCAATCCCTTTTCTGACGGGTCTGTATACACTTTAGCCAGCCAGATACTTTTTTCATATGAAGTGTCCTGCTCGTTTTTCTGATCAGGTATTCCGAAAACAATAACCTCTTTTTGATTTTGGAGAGTATATACGTTCAGGCCCGAAACTGACTCAATGCGAAGTGCATCATATCCTGTCGACTTTTCATCAAGTGGCAGTTCAATACCAAAGCTGAGTACTTCTCCCATGGCTGAAACCCGTTTTTTCATCGTCAGCTTTTTATCCATATCAAAGGAATTCAATGCTTCCTTATAGTAATACAGCAGGTTTTCATTCACATAAAGTGCCTTTTCCTCCTGTGTCATCACAGAATCAAGGAGTTTATTAATATCAGGATCTGTTGAGAATTCAGCAAATAATGCCACGATCTGGCGGTTGACTTCTTCCATAGGTATTTCATAGGAAAAGTCAAGCGCAGAAGAACCATTTTCCGTTTTCACGGTTTCTGCCTCAACCGCAAATCCCGCAAGCCACATTTCCAGTTCATTCTGATACCGTGTGAGAACCGGATCCCACTGATCCTTCCGATCCTGCTCGGAAACAGTCATCATATTGGAAATAAAGGAAGCCGGGGATACATTTTCTCCGCCTGAAGGGATAAATTGTTCAATATATGCACTCTTTACAGGAAACTCCAGGATTTTGCCCTGAACCATATCGCTTCTGAAATAGTAGATACCATCTTTTCTGTAAAGCTCAGACAGCGCTTTCTGCTGATCCTGTTCATCGGACTGGAAAACATAATAATGCAGATCCTTTCCGGACAAGATCCCCCGGAGGTTATATTCAGCATCTGAAACGGTCCTCAGGAACCTGGTATCAAAAATGTCTTTCAGGAAAGGAATATTGAACATTTCACCCTCTGAAGAGATGGAAAAAGTCCCCTTCAGTCCGCTGCCGATCGCAAGCTGATTGTGCATTTTTTCCGGAAGTGTATATTCCGCAGCCTGACAGGTACACGTCGCAAGTACGAGAATCAGGGCCAATAATGTAAAAAGCGTTTTTTTCATGATCAGATCTCCCTATATCAATAATTCGTTAGCAATTTCCATATTTCGTCAGGAATATCCTTGCGCAGAAACACCGTATCCTCTTCAGGCAGTGTCATCATTTTCTGTATCAGGATACGGATTGCTTCTTCCGGTATTCCTTCATTGTCCGGAGTCATTATGATCTGCGAACCATTCCGTTCTTTCTTTTGTGTATCTGATTGAATTGATTCGCTGATACTGAATCCTGACATAACACTGCTTGTTACTATTTTACCTGTTTTATTGGTAATTTCAAGTGTTCCGGCATATTCAGCTTCTTTTTCTTTACTCATAGATTCCGTTATGATTATGGAATGCTCAGGAACACTGTTTCCTTTGACATTATACTGGATTTTTCCCAGGCTGCTCATATCTTCGGAATGCAGGTCACCTGTATACCTGATCTTTGTTTTTTCCTTTTCCTTTTTCTGATCCAGCTGATAATCCCATTTCAGCTTCCGGTTTGCAGGATCAGAAAGATCCAGTTCACGTTCATATGTAATATTGTCTTTATCGTATCCTTTTACTGCAGGTGTTTTGATTGTCAGGCTGTCTTTGACGTGATCCCCGGAACGCAGGCATTTCCATACCAGGGAAATCTTTCTCATTTCTGTTTCTGAAACGCCGACTGTTCCGTCGTAATTGATCCGGAGCACATTGCCATTCTGATCAAATAGCAGGACAATTTTCTGACCTCCCTGGAACATCAGTTTTATGAGATCATTTCGCGTTGATTGATTGTCACACAGATCAGCCAGGGCTTCGGGAAAATGCTCACTGACATATTCAGAGGGAAACTGGATCGTCATCCTGCTCACTGATTTTCCAAACCCGGAAAAATTCAGAGTTGCAGATGATCTGCCTGTGTATTCGGGAAATTTTTCCGCCGTTTTGCAGAACAAGGGATACAGATCGTCTATCAGATGATTCAGTCTGAAATACTGTTTTTCCAGAAAGAATGTGAATTCATCTTTTTCCGTGTTTTTTTCTTCATTCAGGTTCTGATTCTGTCCACTCATCTCTGACTGTGTATCCGTAATGGACAGGAGCGGCTCCTCATCAATGTACAGAACAGTTTCTGCTCTGTTGCGATCCGAGCCGACATTTACAGATATATGCCTGAGCAGACGATTCAGACTATCAAGCCTTTCCTTGCTGAACTGTGCCAGTTGTGTATACTCCGGTGCGTATATACTGAATGTGATCGGTGAATCAAACTCCCCCGTAAGCAAAAAATGGCTCGGGAATGTTTCCCCGATGCCGTTGGAACCTGAAAAAAGGCAAAAGACGGCTATGATTACCAAAAAAGTTTTCCTGATAATGTTTTTCATTGCCTGTCCTCCTGCTGTTCCGGTTCCTTTATTTTTTGTGCATCCTCGAAAAAATAATCTGTCAGTTTCATTGCTGTTGCGGCATCAGGGCATTGGTTTATCTCCGTTCTGAATTTTCCTGCGCCTCGTATCCCCTTAATGTACCATCCTATATGTTTTCTCATTTCCCTGACAGCTATCTGTTCTGGTCTGGAATCAAGCATCATATGATAATGCCTGATAATCATCTTGTGTTTTTCTTCGTTTGTCACAGGCCTGACGGAATGCCCTTTCTCCAGTTCACGGATTTGTCGGAATATCCACGGATTCCCCAGGGCTCCCCGTCCGATCATCACTCCGTCTGTATTTGCCTTCTTTTGTTTATCCAGCGCATCTTCTGCAGAAAACAGATCACCGTTTCCGATCACCGGAATATGGACCTTTTCCTTGACTCTGGCAATAATATCCCAGTCTGCTTCTCCGCTGTACTGCTGCTCCCTTGTCCTTCCGTGCACAGTCACAGAAACAATTCCTGCATTCTCTGCCATTTTTGCATATTCTTCCACATTAATATGCTCGCTGTCATACCCTATTCGCATTTTAACAGAAACAGGAAGAGAAGAAGCCGCTACCGTCTTCTCCATCATTTCCGAAGCGATCAGCGGGGTACGCATCAACCCGCATCCTTCACCTGATGGAGCAATCTTTTTGGCCGGACAGCCCATATTCAGGTCAATACCGTCATATATTCCCAGATCGCATATCCGTTTTGCAGCTTCTGCAACTGTTGCCGGATCACGGCCGAAAAGCTGCAGAATAAGAAACGGTTCCCCGGGGCCGCGGATCATCAGTTCCTGGGTTGCCCGTTGTTTCGGCGCGCACAAATACCCCATGGCGCTGATCATTTCCGTATAAGCAAGATCACATCCCTGTTCATAACATATTGTTCTGTAGACATGATCTGTTATGCCGCACATAGGTGCAAGCCTGATATCAAACATGTGTTTTAATCCTTGGAAACATTGTCATTCTGTCTTTTGTTCTGCTGTATGGCATCAATTCTTTCAGTTCTGCCTGGGAATCAGACACAGGCAGAACCGGAATATCCGTTTTTTTATCCGGATGATACGCTCCGGGTATCACAGACATACTGACTTTAATGTCTCCGTCATATATTTCACTTCCACTGTGAACCGCATAACACGGATCATCATTTTTGACAGGGAGGGCATAAAGCCTGTTATTGTGAATATAGCATATTCCCTGATGATGCGTATCCTCACTGATAACTCTGTCTGTATCCTCAAAAAGAATACCATCCTGATCATGCCATTCTTTTTTAAGGTGAACCCAATACCCGTTTTCTGTTGAATCTGCCTTGTCGGTCAGAACTGTTTCCTCCTGTGTGCCGGTCAGTTTTATCACAGATGTCCCTGTCGCAGGCAGAAATACATCCACATAAGCCTTGAATGTTTTTTTGCATTGCAGCCGAAGGGTTTCTTCATTCATATTCAGTATGACAGCCTGTTTCCGGATCATCAGGAGGAACCTGCCCTGAACCGGATAATTCACACAGATTCCCTTTTCTTTCAGCGTTACAGCGTGAAGATAGGCTGCTGCTGCAGCTCTTGTCAGCCTTGCATATAAAGCACTTGTTTCTTCGCTCTGGTTATGCACGTCTGCTGAGCCATTGACTTTCTGTATGGTTCCGGCCGTTTCTTTGTTCAGGCAGTCTTCAAGTCCGTTAAATATAATCCTGATAAGTTCATCCAGCGCCCATTCTGAATCTTCCAGAATAAGCTGTGAAGCAAAGGCTTCAACCCAGGCTGCCATAGTACAATTGCTGATCGGCTGTTCAGGTGCATTTCCGCACAGGTAGGGATTGGAAGTAGTCCCCCCGCAGATCGCATGGTGATGTTTACGCAGATATCTCCATACGACCTTCCCCGCGGCAAGATCCTGTCCGTTGCCGCTGAATATGCCGGAGAATACAGAATAGCGAACCCCGTCTGCCAGGATTTCCGCGTGATTAATCAGTTTTTCCTTTTCATCATAATCAATGTCTTCCGGTGCTGCTGTAAGATCCGGCAATACAGGATGCAATTCATCTGTGCTGACAGGAATGGATTGCTGAAATGTATGCAGTGCTGAAGTCCAGTTGAATGCAGCAGCTCTGAGTCTTGTGCAGATCCGCAGAACAGCTTTCAGCCCTGTAACCTGATAAAAGCGAACCAGAAATTCCATCAGGTCAGCAGGTTTATAAAGCGTTTCCGGATCCTCTTTTGTAAGCTGCTCAAACTCTATTTCCAGATAATGGCACCAGACAGCAAACCTTTGCAGCAGCGTCCGGTCTGTGTTGTATTCATATACTGCAAATGCAGCACGTATAACACTGATCTGTCTGGACAGACAACCTTCCACAGAACCGTTTTCTGTGTCTCTGACAGCATTCAGAATCAGAGCTGTAACCGGTTCCTCCATCGGTTTGTTTTTGATCAGACAGGCAATGCGAAACAAGCCTTCCCATAAATACGGATTGTCAATCAAGCGTCCGGAAGCTTCATAAAGATTTTTAATTCTTTCATCCGTTGTTCTGACTGTACCGTTGCAGGGGAAACTGTGAGATACCGCCAGGATAGGTGCTCTGGCAAAAACTGGTTTCTGAGGCATTGCTTTACTTTGTGCCGAAAAGGCGGTCGCCGGCGTCACCCAGTCCGGGAACAATGTAGCCATGATCATTCAGGTGATCATCAAGTGCTGCAACATAAATATCAACATCCGGATGGTCTTTCTGTATTCTGGCAATTCCTTCCGGAGCAGCAATCAGATTAACCAGCCGCATATGATGGCATCCGCGCTGTTTGATAAAATTGATCGCAGCGCTCGCACTGCCGCCTGTGGCAAGCATCGGATCAAGAATAAGCAGTTCCCTGTTAACGCTGTCCTCCGGAAGTTTGCAGTAGTATTCAACAGGTTCCAGGCTCTTGGGATCTCTGTACAATCCAATATGACCCACACGCGCCGCAGGTACAAGATTAATAACACCGTCCACCATGCCGAGACCTGCACGGAGAATCGGTACAATACCAAGCTTTTTGCCGGAAAGCATACGGCATTTGCAGGTAGTAATCGGCGTCTCCACTTCAACTTCCTTTGTTTCCAGATCTCTGGTTACCTCAAACACCATAAGCATCGCAATTTCAGAAAGAAGCTCACGGAATTCCTTGGTTCCGGTATTCTTATCACGCATAATGCTCAGTTTGTGCTGAATAAGAGGATGATCGAAAACGACGACTTTACTCATATAAGGTGCCTCCTCAAAATAGTATCGAAGTATCAGGTTCCTTCTGATTATTTTAACAGAAACGTACGCTGCGCGCAATGCTCACAATTCCTATATTTGCCTTTTCATTGACACATCCCGCACGCAATTCTATAATCTTTTTAATGAATATAAGGAGTAAAAGCATGCCTTCAGTCCCTTATTCTAGATACCTGATTTATCCGGTTACCTGGTACAGTTTTCTGATTGTCATCGGTGCTTCGCTCGCACTGTTTTTTTCCTGCAGGGAAGAGAAGTACGCCCGACTTCCCCGCGACACAGTGCTGGATCTTGCTTTATGGCTCATACCCGGCGGCATTATCGGCGCACGTGTTTACTATGTGGTTTTTTCTTTTCATCAGTTTCAGAATGATCTTTTTTCTGTTTTTCGTGTCTGGGAGGGCGGTCTGGCCATCTATGGCGGGATCATTGCAGGACTGCTGGTTCTGTTCATCTTCTGCAGGCGCAGGAATATTTCTTTCCTTCTGCTATGTGATATTATCGTGCCCGGTCTTGCGCTGGCACAGGCGATCGGACGATGGGGTAACTGGTTCAACATGGAAGCCTATGGTCTGCCTGTCTCCGGATCTTTCCCCTGTTTTTTCCCTTTTGCCGTACAGATACCCGCTGATGGATATACATGGCATCTAGCTACTTTTTTCTATGAATCTGTTTGGGATTTTTTCGTATTTGTTTTTCTTCTTCTTACAAGGCATACCCTGTTAAACCGCAGGAAAGGCGATGTATTTTTCTTTTATCTTTTCCTTTATGCTGCAGGCCGCCTGATTATTGAGGAGCTCAGGATGGATTCCCTTTATGCGTCTTCTGTAAGAATAAGTCAGCTGTTCAGCGCTGTATTATGCGCTTTCATCCTTTTCCGGTACAGGTTGTCTTCAGTAAAACCTGTTCATAAGCACCCTTTCTCTTTTTTCATTCTTTTCCCATTGGCTGTAATCAGTGTTATAGTCATTATCTGTTATTCTCTCTTTGGGCATAGTCACTTTATGCTTTCCGTGAAACATACTGTCATCCTTCTCAGCGTCTGTTCCGTGCTGATGGTTCTCGGTTTGTGCTCTGTATATTTCCCCCGGGATCTGCAGGAGGTGGAAAATGCCGACCACTGTGCTTAAAAATATCCTTTATCGACTGGCCCTGCCCTTCTGCGCCCCGGGCTGCGGTAAAAGTCCCGTAAGCGATCATTCCGGTCATAATCTGATTTATGCGGACGCATTTGTTCATCTTATCCGCAAACACCATGTTCTTGGATCCGCAACATACCTTTCTGCCGGGAAGCAGTCTGCACTGATCCTGACTTCATCCCAGGATCCTTGCCACATACCGCTGCCTGACACGTTTTTCCGGGTGGCTTCCATTACGAAAACAGCAACATCCACTCTTGTTATGCATCTTTCAGATCTTGGTCTTCTGGATGTAAACATGCCTGTCAGTGATCTTTTTACCGCTGAAGCAGAGCAAAAGGCTTTAAACGGTATCACACTCCGTCATCTCCTGTCCCACACCTCAGGCATTATTGATCCTCCTGATCTGGAACAATCTGTTGAAAACGGCATTCCTTTCCCGGATGTGCTTTCTGTGTCGCGTTGTTTCACTCCCGGTGCTGAATTCCATTATTCAAATCTTGGCTTCGGGCTGATTGGATGTATTCTGGAACAGGTGCTGCAGATACCGCTTAGTGCAGTATTCAGCCAGTATCTCTTTTCCCCTCTTGATATGAACGCCACTCTGGAAGGCTGCTGTATTCCCCGAAATAAAATTATGCCGGTAACCCGTATCCTGCCTTATCACAAGGGCTCTGAAGTGATTGTAACCCGTCTTGGTTCCGCCAGTCTGACTCATCCGGATCCTCTGCGTCATTATGGCCACACAGCCGGCAGTATGTATACCGATATACTTTCTCTGTACCAGTTATTTAAAATGCTGGCTTCAGATGGCAACGGATTTATATCATCCTCAGCCCTGAATGATATGAAAGCGAAGCATGCATCCTATGGCAGACTTTCACCGACTTTATCTTACGGCCTTGGTCTTCTGCGCATCAGTGATCCTTTTGTCTCAGACAACATTGTATATGGTCACCAGGGATTTGCTTACGGCTGTGCTGACGGCGCATTCTGGGATGACCGGACTAAATGCCTGTTCATCACTCTGAACGGCGGTTGCAGCGAAGCAAGAAAAGGACGTCTCGGCGCAGCCAACAGGGATCTCCTTCACTGGGCCTACAGGAAGGAGCTGCCGTCATGGTCAGAATAATGGAGCTGAATAAAGCAGGTTCACAGATTTCTATTCTTCTGGATAACGGAGAAAAATACTGGCTCAGATACGAAGATCTTGCCGGTACCGGAATTTATAAAGATGCTGAAATGTCTGAAGATGTATTTTTCCATTGGTTGAAGGTACGTCAGTATCCGCGGGCATTAAACCAGGCTGTTGCCATGCTTGCAAGACGCCCCTGCAGTTCAGGAGAAATCACCTCCCGCCTGTCTCGACACAGATATACATCTGAGGTAATCGAACTAGTTGTCTATAAACTGGAAAAAGAAAAATTGCTGAATGATTTGGATTTTTGTAATCAGTGGATTCAATACCGCCTTAACCGCGGCTATGGTCCTGCTGTTATTCGCCGTGAACTCCGTTCAAAAGGGATTGCTCAGGAGATGATTGATACAGCATTTGATTCAGTAAACGAGGAAGACGGATTGGATAAAGCCGAAGCTCTCGCAAGGAAGGCCTGGATGCGCAGAAAACCGGATGAAGATTTTCGTAAATACAGACAGAAAGTCATCGCAATGCTGGTTCGAAAAGGATATAGCTGGGATACAGCCAGAGCAGCCTGCAAATCGGCTGAAAACAAACTGTAACAGAAAAACGGGGCACAGATATGATTATCTGTGCCTCGTTTTTTCAGGGATGATTAATCCCGAATTTGAAATTGTATTTATTTTCCGGAATTGCTGATAGCTGCCTGTGCCGCAGCAAGCCGGGCAATCGGAACACGGAAGGGCGAACAGCTTACGTAATCCAGGCCGATCTTATGGCAGAATTCCACGGAGCTCGGATCTCCACCGTGTTCACCGCAGATACCAACATGCAGTTTCGGGTTAACAGGACGGCCAAGTTCAATAGCCATCTTCATCAGTTTACCGACGCCTGTCTGATCAAGCTTGGCAAACGGATCGTTTTCAAAGATCTTGGTATCATAATAAGCACTCAGGAACTTACCGGCATCATCACGGCTGAAACCAAAAGTCATTTGAGTAAGGTCATTGGTACCAAAGCAGAAGAAATCAGCTTCAGCGGCTATTTCGTCTGCAGTCAGTGCCGCACGCGGAATCTCAATCATTGTACCGACTTCATATTCAAGTGCAGCTCCTGCATTTGCAATTTCTGCGTCAGCAGTCTCGATAACAACCTTTTTAACAAACTTCAGTTCCTTGACTTCGCAGACAAGCGGAATCATGATTTCAGGACGAATATGCCAGTCGGGATGAGCCTTCTGAGTATTGATTGCAGCCCTGATCACAGCTTTAGTCTGCATTTTTGCAATTTCAGGATAGGTAACCGCCAGACGGCATCCGCGATGTCCCATCATCGGGTTAAACTCATGCAGGGAAGCAATGATGTTCCTGATGGTTTCAACGCTCTTTCCCTGAGCGTCAGCAAGCTGCTTGATCTCTTCTTCGTTTGTGGGAACAAACTCATGAAGAGGCGGATCAAGGAACCGGATGCAGACAGGATATCCTTCAAGCGCTTCATACAGCTTTTCAAAATCGCTTTGCTGATAAGGAAGAATTTTGTTTAATGCCGCTTCACGTTCTTCCACTGTATCGGAACAGATCATTTCACGGAAAGCCGCAATGCGTTCCGGTTCAAAGAACATATGCTCTGTACGGCACAGGCCGATGCCTTCTGCGCCGAGTTCCCTGGCTTTTCTGGCATCCGCAGGAGTATCAGCATTTGTGCGGACATGAAGCTTGCGGTATTTATCAGCCCAGGCCATAATCCTGCCGAATTCACCGGCAATCTTTGCATCAACGGTAGGAATCAGGCCGTCATAAATGCGTCCCGTTGTTCCGTCGATAGAAATGAAATCTCCTTCTTTGAAGGTCTTTCCAGCCAGCTCGAATTTTTTGTTTTCCTCATCCATGGCGATTTCACCGCAGCCGGAAACGCAGCATTTACCCATGCCGCGCGCCACAACTGCCGCATGGCTTGTCATACCGCCGCGCACAGTCAGGATACCCTGTGCACTCTTCATGCCGGTAATGTCTTCCGGAGAAGTTTCCAGACGGACCAGGACAACTTTTTCTCCTCTTTCCGCCCACTTTTCTGCATCTTCTGCGGTGAACACGATTTTACCGCAGGCAGCGCCGGGAGAAGCGCCAAGTCCTTTTCCGATCGGTTCAGCCTTCTTCAGAGCCGCGGCATCAAACTGAGGATGGAGCAGCGTGTCCAGATTGCGGGGATCAATCATGGATACTGCTTCTTCTTCAGTGCGCATGCCTTCATCCACAAGATCACATGCAATCTTCAGCGCAGCCTGCGCTGTTCTCTTGCCGTTACGGCACTGCAGCATGTACAGTTTTCCGTTTTCAACGGTGAATTCCATGTCCTGCATATCACGGTAATGCTTTTCAAGCAGGCTGCAGACTTTTTCAAATTCAGCATATGCTTCAGGGAACTGATCTTTCATCTGGGAAATAGGCATGGGAGTACGAACACCCGCAACAACGTCTTCACCCTGGGCATTCACAAGGAATTCGCCCATCAGTTTGTTTTCGCCTGTTGCGGGATCACGGGTAAATGCAACGCCTGTGCCGGAATTGTCATTCAGGTTGCCGAATACCATGGGCATAACATTGACTGCTGTGCCCCAGCTGTACGGAATATCATTATCTCTGCGATATACATTTGCGCGGGGGTTATCCCAGGAACGGAACACAGCTTTTACAGCGCCCATCAGCTGTTCTTTGGGATCAGCGGGGAAATCTTCCCCGATCTTGGATTTGTATTCAGCTTTGAACTGACCTGCCAGTTCTTTCAGATCTTCAGCCGTCAGTTCGACATCGTAGGTGACGCCTTTCTTTGCCTTCATCTCGTCGATCAGCTGTTCAAAGTATTTTTTACCGACCTCCATAACCACGTCGGAATACATCTGGATAAAACGGCGGTAGCTGTCGTATACAAAACGGGCAAATTTGGGATCGCTGTTTCCGGCAATCATGGCTTCCACAACTTCATCATTCAGTCCGAGATTGAGAATTGTGTCCATCATACCAGGCATGGATGCCCGTGCACCGGAGCGGACGGAAACCAGCAGCGGATTTTTCAGATCGCCAAACTTCTTACCGTTGATTTCCTCCATTTTGGTAATATATTCCATGATCTGTGCCTGGATTTCGTCGTTAATCTGACGACCGTCTTCATAGTATTGGGTACAGGCTTCCGTCGAAATGGTAAATCCCTGCGGAACAGGCAGGCCGACTTTGGTCATCTCGGCAAGATTAGCGCCTTTGCCGCCAAGCAATTCACGCATGGTAGCATCGCCTTCAGTGAAGAGGTACAGATACTTTTTGGACATTCAAAATTCCTCCCCGATCATATTCACGGAACGGCTTACAGTCCTCGAAAGCCGTTACTTATCCATCAATTTATTATAAGAGCAGAAAAGATACAATGCAAGTATTTTCTTTTATGCAGCTGTTGTTCCTGTCGTTCAGGCACGGGTTTTTACATTTTTTTCCTTTGATGCTTTATAGCGTCTGCGGCTGTTATCAGTCTTTCGGCGTATGCATTGGATTCACTTGTAATGCCATCAGCCCCGCTGATCATCCTCCCGACTTCTGAAACTCTTTCCTCATGTCCCAGTTCTGTGACAGAAGTATGCGTCCTGTTCCCCAATACAGATTTCTTTACGAGATAATGATAATCCGATGCGGCGGCAATCTGAGGAAGATGTGTAACACAAATAACCTGTTTCTCACTTGAAATAGACATCATTTTTTCTGCTACAACCTGGGCCATACGGCCGCTTATTCCTGTATCGATTTCATCGAAGACCATGGATTCCACTCCGGAATGTGAAGTTTCCATTGTCTTGACTGCCAGCATGATCCTGCTCAGTTCACCGCCGGAAGCGATTTTCGCAAGCGGTTTTAATGGTTCTCCTGGATTCGGACTTATCATAAATTCGATTCGGTCATCTCCATTTTCTGAAGGCATAATGGGCTTTCCGGTTTCATTGGGCTTAAATGCAACACTGAAAACAGTATTCCCCATACCCAGGTCGCCGAGTTCCTTCATCATCTTTTTTTCAAAGGCAGACGCCAGTTTTTTCCTGGACTCTGTCAGTTCTTTTGCGGTATTTCTGTAAATGCTCAGTGTTTTTTTATGTTCAGAGGACATTCGGTTAACTTCGTCCTCCAGGTTTACCAGTGTTTTGTATTCCTCCTCCATTCCGGTTGTCAGTTCCTGTATTTCCGATGATGACACCCCGTATTTACGCTCCAGCCGATGAATCAGGTCAAGCCTCTGATCTATCCGTTCTACGTCTTCCGGATTAAAGCCGATTCTGTCTGACATCTGGCTGATCTGGTAAGCTATTTCTTCCAGTTCAAAAAACAGGGACTCGCACTTTTCACCGATCTCTTTTATCTCGCTGCTTTTTTCTGAAAGGTTCTTCATCAGAGCAGAAGCTGTTCTGATCTCTGAAAGTGCGGAAAAACCATCTTCATTCCCGGACAGATGTTCCCGGATCTCCTTAAGCATTTCTGATTTTTTCAGGATCCCTTCAGCCTTTTTCCTTTCATCCAGGAGCCGTTCTGCTTCTCCGTTCCTGACGCGCGCCTTCCGCAGCTCTTCAAGATCCCGTTCGAGCGAAATCAGTTTTGCTTCTCTGTTTTCATTTTTTTTCACAAGACGCGCGTATGCTCTGTGATTGCTCAGAAAAGCATCGCAGTCTTCCCTGACTTTTTCAAGCAGTAATCTGTGCTTATCGTCACCTGTCTGATCAAGAAACGCCAGATGCATATCAGGTTCGGTAAGAAATCTGTGGTCATTCTGTCCATGAAGATCAAGCAGCCATCCTGCAAGATCCCTGAGCCTTGCAACAGGAATCATCACGCCGCAAACCCTGCATATGTTTTTGCCGCCTGTGGATATCTCCCTGTAGATTGTTATATTGGTACCGTCATACTCAATGCCTTCCTGATCCATGAAAGCCTGGACGTTCGGGTTGTCCCGGACAGAAAACTCAGCCTCTACCGATGCTTTCTCGCATCCTGTCCGGATCAGGTCTCTGTCTGCTCTTCCGCCGAGGATAAGGCTTACAGCATCGACAACAATACTTTTCCCGGCTCCCGTTTCACCTGTCAGAGCCTGCATGCCTTCATGGAATTGAATCGTAACATCATCGATGAGAGCGATTTGGTGGATTGTTAAGGATTTTAGCATATACAGCTCCCGTTTTATCTGTGATCAGTCAGTTTACGGATTCTGTTCGTGATTTCAGCCGTATCCGTTTCATCTCTGGCAACAATGAAAATGGTATTGTCTCCGGCAATTGTGCCGAGTATTTCTTCCCAACCAAGATTATCCAGCGCTTCAGCTGCCACATTGGCTGAGCCGCTGAGCGTCTTGACCACAATCATATTTCCAGCATAATCAACATTCACAAGAGAATCATTCAGTATTCTTGTCAGTCTGTCACTGACAGCAGTTTCATGTCTTTCTGGTTTTGCATATTTGAAGCCGCCGCCATTCGCAGCCACTTTGATCAGTTTCAGTTCCCTGATATCCCTGGATACTGTGGCCTGTGTGACTTTATATCCTGTTTTCCGCAGTTCTGTCGCAAGCTCTTCCTGTGTTTCCACATCTCTTTCCCTGATAATCCGTAAAATTTCATCCTGTCGGCTGGATTTCATATCGGTTCCTCTCTCCAATCTGTTTTTTATGAGCCCCATTCACTGAGTTTTCTGCGTGTCAGTCCGAAAAAATCATATGGATGCAGTCGAATCAGGCTGATTTTCCGGTCTGTACCGGTGACATGTATTTCATCTCCGGCGCTGAGACTTCCCATATTCTGTCCGTCGATCTGTAGTTCTGCTGTTTGTTCCCTTTCCGGTTTCAGTAAAAGGCGTATGTCTGCTTTCTCTGAAACAATACACGGGCAATGCTGCATACTGTGTGGACATACAGGCGTAATAATCATACAGTTCATTCCCGGTTCAACAATCGGTCCACCCGCCGATAGTGAATATCCGGTTGATCCTGTCGGTGTTGCCACAATGAGTCCGTCCGCTGTAAAGGTACAGTATTCCTTTCTGTCCACTGTAACGTCAACGCGGATCAGTCTTGCATAACCGCCGCGTGTAATCACCGCGTCATTCAAGGCGTAATATTCGTCGCCTGTTCGTTTATTGACAACATGCAGAAGGCTTCTGTATTCCACATGGTACTGGCCGTTGATAATGGCGGTAAGCGCTTCCTCCAGGTGTTTCGGATCTTCTTCGGTAAGAAAGCCGACTGTCCCGAGATTAATGCCAAGTAAAGGAATATCATATTCCATGGCATACCTTGCTCCGATCAGCAGCGTGCCGTCTCCGCCAAAGGTAACGATCAGATCCGGCTTAAGATGATTATCGTCCGTCTGAGGATTAAACGTCAGAATATGATGGCGTTGAAAAAAGGCAGAAGCTTTTTCAGCATATCTCACCGCATCCTGGTTTTCCACATTCAGAATCAGCCCGGCCGCTTTCAGCATTTGCATCTTTCCTCCCGCAGGATTTGACAAAATAGTATCACAACCTGTATATATACTCAAGAGATATGCATTTTTTTGTATATTGATGAATATATGCAAAAAAGCAGAAAGGCATGTGCAAAAATGATTCCGGTTCTGTATACTGACAAGGATTTTTTAGTCTGCAGCAAACCTGTCGGCGTGCTTTCGGAGTCGCCAGGGCTGCCGGATATGGTTCAGGAGCAGCTGGGCGGCAGGTTTTATCCTGTCCACCGCCTGGACCAGGGTACCGGAGGAGTATGTGTGCTTGCTGCTACAGCCCATGCCTGCACGGGACTTCAGAAACTTTTCCTGGAAGGAAGAGTCATGAAAGAATACCTGGCTGTCATCTCAGGAAAACCGGAAGAAAAAAACGGATCTTTCCGTGATTATCTTTATCATGATAAAAGATCCAATAAAACCTATGTTGTCAGACAAAAAAGAAAAGGCGTCAAGGAAGCTCTCTGTGACTGGAAGGTAATCGGAACAGCCTTCTGCAATGATCAGCCTCTTTCTCTTATGCGTATATCGCTGCACACAGGCCGCACGCATCAGATCCGTGTACAGTTTTCCTCCCGGGGCTTTCCATTGGTCGGCGACCGGAAATACGGCAGCCGTATCAAGGCATCCTCTCCTGCTTTATGGGCATACAGCCTTTCTTTTCCCCATCCATGGAATGAAGATGCGCAGGTGTCTGTTTCGTCTCCGCCGAACGAAGTTTTTCCTTGGACGCTTTTTGATTTATCTTGTTTATGAATGTATCATGCTTTCGTGAGCTTCGTTTACTACAGTATGAATTCTGTCAGCAGTAACTCCTGTTCTGCTTCCGTCCTGTTTCCTGATTTCAGCCAGAAATTCTATGTTTCCCTTCGGCCCGGTGATAGGTGAATAATCCAGTTTGACTGTGCACCACCCCATCTTTTCGGTAAAAGTTGTTATATTTGTAATAACACTCCTGTGAATCTCCGGATCCCGTACCACCCCGTTTTTGCCCACATTTTCCCTTCCGGCTTCAAACTGGGGTTTGATCAGTGTATAGAACACTCCCTGATCTCCCATGATTCCTGCGGCAGCCGGCAGAATCAGACGTATTGAAATAAAGCTTACATCCATCACCGTTATCTCAGGTTTTTCGGAAAACATGCTGCTTTCCAGAAATCTTGCGTTGGTTCTTTCCATAACAGTGACACGCGGGTCATTGCGCAGTTTCCAGTCCAGCTGTCCGTATCCCACATCGATTGAATATACTTTCCTTGCGCCATTGCGCAGACATACATCGGTAAAGCCTCCTGTGCTCGATCCGATATCCATGATCACGCGGTCCCTCAGGTCAGCGTCAAATACACGCACAGCCTTTTCCAGTTTCAGCGCTCCTCTGCTGACATACTCGTTTTCAGGAGATTTCAAAGTAAGAACATCCAGGCTTCCGATGCTTTCGGAAGCTTTATTGATCCTTCTTTCCCCGACAAAAACACGGCCCTCCATGATTGCGGCCTGTGCGCGTTCCCTGCTTTCACACAGATGCTGCTGTACCAGCGCAAGATCTGCCCTGATTTTATCGGCCACAGGTGTTTTCTCCTTTCGTCTTTTGACATATATCTTCCGCAAGTGATTCTGCATCCAGCTTTGCATCCCTGATCAGTCTCTCATGATCACCGTGCTGAATATAACAGTCCCTGACTGCATAACAGAAGGCAGGAACATTGTAGCCCTTGTCCAGGCAGTATCGGCTGACATATTCTCCGAATCCTCCTGCCAGCATATGTTCTTCCATTGTGTACACCCGCGCACCCTGAGGAATGGAAGCAAGATATTCTTCATCCAGCGGCTTCACGGTCGAACAGTTCACAACGCAGGTACTGATTCCATGCTGTTCCAGGATATGGGCAGTATCCATCGCCTTTGGAACCATTGATCCTGTGGCAAGCAGAATTACATCGCAGCCTGCCTTCAGCTCCTCCCATTTTCCTGCTGTAAAGGAGCGATCCTGCTTCTGCTGCTGAACCGGTTTGATCGATTTGGGATAACGGATCACACATGGGCCATCCTGTTCCAGACTCCATCTCAGCATGCTGATCAGTTCCTGAGAGGAGGAAGGAGCCAGCACAGTCATGCCCGGAACCGGTATTGTCATGGAAAAATCGAAAAGACCGTGATGGGTCTGACCGTCTTCACCTCCGATACCGCTTCTGTCCAGAAGAAATACCACAGGAAGATGCTGCATACATACATCATGGATCATCTGGTCATAACACCGCTGGAAAAAGCTGGCGTAAACCGCGACATACGGTCTCATACCGCCTGATGCCAGTCCGGCGGCCATTGTCGCCGCATGTTCCTCTGCAATCCCTACGTCAATCAGTCGCTCAGGAAAACGTTCAGCAAAATGATCCAGACCTGTCCCTAGTTTCATCGCCGCTGTTATTGCAACAATCCTGTTGTCTTTTTCAGACATATCCGCCAGTGTATCTGCCATAATATGACCCCAGGATGGAGACTGCGGCTTATCAATCCTGTATCCTGTTTCAACATAGAAAGGCGGAGTTCCGTGAAAGGCTTCAGGGCGTTCTTCCGCTTTATCGTATCCATACCCTTTTTTTGTCAGAACCTGTATAACACAGGGACCTTTTCTGTTCCTGGCCTGCCGGAAAGCCTTTTCCATTTCTTCTATATCGTGTCCGTTTATCGGACCGTAATATTCAAATCCAAGCGCTTCAAAAAAACCGGTTTCATTGTCTCTGACGACCAGTGAACGGAGCACTTTCTTGATGCCGTGAATAACCCTGTACAGCGGTTTGCCGATAACAGGGATCTGATTCAGATGCCGTACATGCTGTTTGGCACTCTGCCATCCGGCACTGATGCGCAGCCGCGTAAGGTACTGTGAAAGTGCGCCCACATTGGGAGCGATGCTCATCTCATTATCATTCAGTACAACGATCATATTTGTTTTGCTGTTTCCGGCATCATTCAGCGCCTCATAGCACATACCTCCTGTAAGCGCTCCGTCACCCACAACAGCTATCACATCATAATGTCCGTTCTGATAATCCCTCGCTCTTGCCATGCCCAGAGCAGCAGATATTGCGGTGCTGGCATGGCCGGTTTCAAAGCAATCATATGCACTTTCACATCTTTTCGGAAATCCGGACAAGCCGCCGTAGGATCTGAGCGTTGAAAACCGGTCATACCGGCCTGTGATCATTTTATGAATGTAGCTCTGGTGCCCCACGTCAAAAACAATTTTATCTTCAGGCATATGAAACACACGGTGCAGTGCCAGCGTAAGCTCGACAACACCAAGATTGGATGCCAGATGACCGCCGTTGGAGGAAACTGTGGAAATCAGTGATTTCCGTATCTCCCCCGCAAGCTGTTCCAGCTGTTCATAGCTCATTCCGTCCAGATCGCGCGGAGATTGTATTTTTTCCAGCATCTTTGACATGACATCCCTTCGTCATTTAGAGTATTTCATTCCTTTGCACCCTTTAGCACCCTTGGCTCCGAAGGAAACATTTTTCAGAATGTCACTCGAATAGGCATAATTGGCCTGATTTTTATCAGCATGTGCTTTTTCAGCAAAATCAATCATTCTGTCAATCAGTGTACTGTACGGTATTCCTGCATTTTCCCACAGATAGAACGCCAGGCTGCCCGGAATGGTGTTTATTTCCGTTATATACAGTTTCTCGCTGTGTTTATCAAACATATAATCAATCCGTACAACACCTTTACAATCCAGCATGCGGAATATGGTCCGGCTCATCTCCTGGATTTCATTCTTCAGCTCCTCCTCTATCGGTGCGGGAAGCACTCTGTGCAGGCTTGCCATTCCTTTGCTTCCGCCGGATGCAAGATATTTATCCTTGAAATCAAGAAATTCATCATTGTTCAGGGGCATTTCAATCGGTGAAGCCTCAACAACATCGTCATATCCCATAACACTGCAGTTGAGCTCGATAGGCCTGTCGAGCCCTTTTTCCACAAGCACCCGTCTGTCATACTCGAACGCAAGTTCAAGACTGTCAGCCAGCGATTCTGTATCGTCCGCCCTGCTTACTCCGATACTGGATCCCAGATTCGCAGGTTTTACAAAAACCGGGAAGCCAAGTTCCTTTTCAACTTTGTTCAGGACAGTTTCACGCTCCCTGGAAAAGCCGCTGCGTGTAAAACTTAATCCCGGCAGAACAGGCAGCCCGGCGCCCTGAAAGAATTGCTTCATCATGATCTTGTCCATTCCCAGCGCACTTCCCGCAACGCCTGTGGAAGTATAGGGTACGTTGATCAGCTCCATCAGTCCCTGCAGTGTGCCGTCTTCACCGTTCAACCCATGCATGACGATGATATAGGCATCTATACGTGCTGCAATCTCTGTTCTTTCCCGTGCAAACAGTCCGGAATCTTTTCTGACTGTCAGCAGTGCACCTGAACCCGAAGACAGATCCGGAAAAACACGGATGATTCCCTTCTGATCAGGATGGAAAGGCTTATAAGTCTGGATTTCTTTCAGTTTGTCACCTGTATACCAGTTTCCGTCCTCACTGATATATACCGGAATAATGTCATATTTTTCCCTGTCGGCATGCCGCATAAGCTGAACTGCGCTGATAATCGCAACCTCGCGCTCACAGCTTCTGCTTCCGAAAATTACACCGATCTGCTTTTTCATGCTTCTGTCCTCCCAGTTTTCATTCTGTGTAATTATCGGGGAGATCATTCTCAAACAGAACCGTATCCCCGGCTCCGGATATTTCTTTCAGTATTGCAGTTGCTTCCGTCAGGCTGGAAACAATTCTGATATCTTTTTCCGGAAAACCTTTTTCCTGAAGGCCTCTTTTGATAGCTTCACTGCGTTTTTTTCCGACAAGGATTACCATATCACAGCAATCGGCCAAAGCCTGTCCGAATTCCCGGTTCATTTCAGTCTCACGTTCTCCAAGTTCAACCATCCCGGGAGTGACAACAATCCTCTGTTTCGGGAACTGCTTCAGGACATCAAAAGCTTGTCGGGCGCCGCGTATATTGCTGTTGAAAGCATCATCTATGACGTTCAGTCCGCCGGGATGCCTGATCAGCTGAAGCCGGTGTTCAATGGGATTGATTTTCCGAATCCCGCGGGATATCTGTTCCATTGTCAGCCCCAGATTCAATGCGACAGATGCACACAGAAGGATATTCCGGATATTCAGTTCACCCAGCAGCTGTGTACTGCATGGAATGCTTCCGTCCGTTGTACACAAAAGAAAACTGCTGCCTTCAGGTGAATAGGTTATTTCTTCAGCCCAGACATCATCTCTGCTGCTGTCAAAACCGGATATATATTTCTGTTTTTCTGTCTGATCATACAGCTCCCTGCATATTCCGTCGTCATCAGCAAAAAAAGCTTTTCCGTCTGCCGGCAGAGCATCAATCAGCTCGTACTTTGTCTTTTTAATTCTATCCAGCGTCCTGAATGTATCCAGATGCTGCGGACCTACAGAAGTCAGGATACCGATCTGAGGATGTACCAGCCGGCACATTTCCTTAATATCGCCCACATGCCGGGCTCCCATCTCCGCAATAAAAATACGATGTCCCGGCTCCAGTCTTGAACGGATCACTTTTGTCACTCCCATCGGAGTGTTGTAACTGGCAGGTGTCACCAGTGTCTGATACTTTTCACCAAGAATTGTTCCCAGGATGAATTTGACGCTTGTTTTCCCCCAGCTCCCTGTAATTCCGATTCTGAGCAGATCACCGCGTTCTTTCAGGATTCTCTGGGCATCCCTGAAGTAAAGTTCACTGATAATCTTTTCCAGCGGCCATGCAAGCAAACCGCATAATGCGATCAGCCCCGGCAGAAGTGCAGGGAATATAAGAATAAGCGCGCCTGCAACTCTCGCTTCCTTGTTTCTCACCCAAATCATCAGCAGAATCAACAGCAGCGAAAGGACGATGAAAGACGTTGCATAAAGCCGTTTCACACGGGGCGTAATCACAAATGCTTTCTTGGCTTTTCTTTCCGAAAAGGCCTTCCCGATAAAGTAACCTCCTGTTACCAGGATAATAATTTCAGCCAGGTACAGGTACCACTGTCTGCTGACATCCGTCAGCTTCAGCGAAATCAGCTGTGATGAAACAGCCAGGAGTATCATCATGCATATGCCAGGCAGGATCGACTTGAGAAGATTTCGCCTGACGGTGCGGAAATACCCCGGAAACTGATAGCTTTCCAGTTGAAAATAATGCAGAAAAATCCGTCCTGCCAGCAGACATCCGGCAGCAATTCCCATGCACAGAAGGACAGATAAAAGCATTTGATTAAGCTCCCTTCAGGAACTGGCCGACGATTGTATTGAATCGCTGCAGCTGTTCCAGATAAGCAAAATGTGTACCGCCTTCAAAAACAACAAGGCCGGCATCCGGAATGCGTTTTTCCATTTCTTTTCCCATCCAGAGCGGTGTCTCCGTATCGGAATCACCCCAGATCAGGAGTGTGCTTGCACGAAATTTTTCGTAAAGGTCTGTAAGATCAAGGTTAATAACCTTCACGAACGTTTTTTTCATTTCATCATCCAGTGCATTGTAATCACGGCTTCCGTATTTTTCCCTGAGCTTTTTTTCAAATCTGTCAGCAGCCGGCCTGAGGAAAGGGATATGCCTGAGCCTTTCACAATGTCTCTTCAGTTTTTTATATTCCTCGCTGCGTTTCCGGGCGGTTTCTGTCTGTTTAGGCCTTATGCCCGCAGCGCCTGTAAAAACGATTCGATCAAAAAGCTCCGGCTCTTTCGCAGCCAGCCATGCTGTCACACGACATCCAAAGCTGTGAGCGATCACTGAGCAAGGAAAAAATTCAATCTTTTCCAAAAGTTCCTTCAGACATGCCGCATATTCCGGTACGCCCCATGGTTCCGGTGGCCGTCCGCTTTCACCGTGTCCCGGGAAATCCACGAGAAGAACCCGGTGTGTCTGCACAAGCGCGTCCGCCACAGGAGCCATCAATTTCATATCACAGCCCCATCCATGGAGAAGAACGACCCTGCTTTCACCGTTTCCTTCCAGTCTGTAATGGATTTCCGTGTTTTTAATGTTCTCTTTCATCTTTCATCCGTTGATTCAATATGCCAGATATACCGGCATTTAGTATGGCTGATCTCAAATCTGCTGTAAATATCCTCCGGGACATCCGCTATTCTTTCAAAGAAACATCCCAGTCTTATACAGGTTTTCCGGCTCGCCTCATTATCAGGATCACAGGTAATGACAACAGAGCTCTTCCCTGACAGCCTTATTTCCCTTGCAAGAAGACTGCACGCCCTGTAGGCATAGTGTTTTCCGCGGTACGGCGGATCAATGTGATATCCGATATGTCCGAAGTAATAGACATTCCGGCCTTCTCCGTCACGATAACTGATCTGTCCGATTTCCTGTTTCTGATCGTGAATTGTGATCCTCCAGATCTGTTCATGGCCAAGAGCAAGCTCCCGGTTCAGTACGCCGATATGGATTGGAATCAGATCAATCTCTCCGTCTGAATACTCAACCCTGTTTCGCCGAAATAGCATCTTTATTACACTTCCTGTACCTTGACCTGATCAAGCAGCGTTTCAAAATCAGATCTGACAATTAACTGTGTCCCCTCTGTCATGACGCTGGCTGCTCCGGCGGCTATACCGTATCTGAACGCCTTGGCCATATCCTTCTCTATCTCATATCCTAGAAGCATACCGCCGATCATTGCATCCCCGGCACCGACAGTGGATTTTGTTTCAACACGGAGAGCCGGAGCAAAAAGTGTTTTGTCTGCGGAGATGTACATAGCGCCGATAGCACCCATTGATACCACTGAATGCTGTACCCCAAGCTTTATAAACAGAAGTGCCGCGTCACGAATTGCCCTCATGGTTCTCAGTTCAATCCCAAGCGTTGCTTCCATTTCGCGCAGATTAGGCTTGATCAGAAAAGGATGGGCTCCTTTTGCAGCGAGTTCCAGTTCTTTTCCTTCAGTATCAAGAATACATTTTTTACCCTTCAGGGCCGTCATCAGATCCCTGTATGTTCCTTCGGGGCAGCCCGGAGGAAGGCTGCCTGTCAATACGATCATATCGCTTTCAGCGGTAGCCTGTTCCGCCAGTTCCGTAAATTTTCCGATCATTTCAGCTGTCAGAGGGGTGCCGGGTTCATTCAGTTCGGTTACTCCCTGGCCGTCAAGACTGTATACCTTCATGTTGGTCCTGACATGTCCCGGCACAGTCAGAAAATGATGTCTGAGTCCTTCCCTGTCCATCATGGCAGTCAGGTCAGACGCACCGTTTTCCCCCATAATCCCGATACACTGTACATCCAGTCCAAGTCTGCCGGCGACGACGGCAACGTTGATCCCCTTGCCGCCCAGATCAACACGGGCGTCCCGTATTCTGTTCACCTGGCCTGTCTGAAGGCTCTCAACATTGACTGTTTTGTCAAAACAGGGATTCAGACAAATCGATGTTATCATCTCTTCACCCCATTAAGCATGATTCAGATTATTATATCATTCCCATGCCCTATACGCAACCGATCAATCTGTCCGCGGCACAACGCGAGTCCTTCATTTCCATAGTATTCCGGATTGCATGCCTCCGTATCTTCTGATATTATGATGCAGGAGGCGACAACATGAAAACAAAGTCAGATATACTGATTATTGGTGCCGGTATCACAGGATGCTGTGTTGCCAGGGAACTTGCAGCCTATAATGCTTCCGTCATTGTTCTGGAAAAGGAAAGTGACATTGCTGAAGGTGCGACCAAAGCTAACAGCGGTATTGTTCATGCCGGTTATGATGCTGCACCCGGCAGCCTGAAGGCATATTACAACGTCCGCGGCGCGTCCATATATCCCGGTTTATGTTCTTCGCTTGGTCTGCCTTACAAACAGTGTGGTGCCCTGGTTATCGCCCTGAATGAACAGGATCGGGAAACCATCGTGCAGCTCAGGCTTCGCGGGGAAAAAAACGGCGTTCCCGGGCTCAGAATTCTGGAGCACGACGAACTCCTTTCCATGGAGCCGGCGCTCAATCCTCAGGTCAAATGTGCGCTTTATGTTCCGACAAGTGCGATCATCAGCCCTTATGAAACTGCCTTTGCAATTGCAGATCATGCTGCTTTGAACGGTGTTTCCTTTCGCTTCAATGAAAATGTTGTTTCAGTTCATCTTCAGCCTGACGGATTATTCCGTGTCGTTACCTGCTCTGATGAATATTTTTGCCGTGCCCTCGTCAATTGCGCCGGTTCTTACGGGGCATTTCTTCACAATCAGCTCTCAGGCGCAAAGCTGGAAATGATTCACCGCCGCGGACAGTATTATCTTCTGGACCGTACGGACAACCTGCCTTTCAGGCACACAATCTTCCAATGTCCGTCATCCATGGGAAAAGGAGTGCTGGTCAGTCCTACCGTTCATGGCAACACCCTTCTGGGGCCGACAGCTGAAGATATTGAAGATCCGATGGACACAGCCACCACTTCAGAGGGGCTGGCTGAAGTTCTCCGGAAAGCAGCCCTTACCTGGCCGACAATATCTGTACGATCCAATATAACCAATTTCAGCGGTGTGCGTGCCCATCTTGCAACTGATGATTTTATCGTTGGTTCCTGTGACTCCTGTCCCGGATACTATGAAGCCATCGGGATTGAAAGTCCCGGGCTTTCTTCCGCACCCGCCATTGCGCAGGATCTGGCCGGGATGATTGCTGATCAGCTAAAGCTTTCAGCCAAGGCTGAAATGATTCCCTGCTGCATTCTGCCCGTACCCTTCCGTGATATGGATACAGAAGAAAGAGAAAAAGCTGTAGCCGCTGATCCTGCCTGCGGCAATATCATCTGCCGCTGTGAAACTGTCACGGAAGCAGAGATACGTGCTGCCATCCGCCGCCCTGTCGGTGCCCGCACAATAGACGGAGTCAAGCGTCGCACACGCGCAGGCATGGGAAGATGCCAGGGCGGTTTCTGTATGCCGCGCGTCGCTGATATCATCGCTGAAGAAACGGGAATACCTTTACAGGACGTAAAAAAAGGAAACGGAGACAGTTTCATTCTGGCAGGTTCTGTTGAATCCTTCCTGAAAGGAGATACAACACATGACAGATCGGAATATTGATATACTGGTAATCGGTGCAGGTCCTGCCGGACTGGCTGCTGCCATAGCAGCCAGAGAAGCCGGTATCAGCTCCCTTCTTGTCATTGATCGTGAAAAGGAGCCGGGCGGCATACTCCGCCAGTGTATCCACAACGGTTTCGGACTTCATCGTTTTAAAGAAGAACTGACCGGGCCGGAATATGCACAAAAAGATATTGACAGAGCTGCCGAACTGGGGATTCCGATCGAATGTTCCACAATGGTATTGTCTGTCTCACGAGACCGTCTTGTCACATGCGTATCTCCTGTTTACGGGATGCAGCGCATTCTTGCAAAAGCTGTGGTTCTCGCCATGGGCTGCCGTGAACGTCCGCGCGGCGCTCTCTGCACCCCTGGAACACGCTGTGCCGGTATTTATTCTGCCGGTACAGCACAGCGTTTTGTGAATCTTGAAGGCTTTATGCCCGGAAAAAGAGTCGTTATCCTCGGCTCCGGCGATATCGGGCTGATCATGGCCAGACGCATGACGCTGCAGGGAGCAAAAGTACTTGCCTGTGTAGAGATTATGCCTTACTCCTCCGGATTAAACCGGAATATTGTGCAATGCCTTCAGGATTACAATATCCCGCTGTTTCTCAGTCATACGGTAACAGATATACAGGGGCTTCACCGTCTTGAGGGAGTCACAGTCTCTGAAGTGGATCAGAACAGAAAACCTGTCCCAGGAACGGAAAAACACTTCAGCTGCGATACGCTCCTGCTTTCCTGCGGTCTCATTCCTGAAAACGAGCTGAGTCTCGGCGCTGGTGTAACGCTTTCAGCCGCCACATCCGGAGCAGTCGTGGATGAAACATTTGAAACAAATGTACCGGGAATTTTTGCATGCGGAAATGTACTGCACGTCCATGATCTTGTGGATCATGTTTCAGCTGAAAGCTATAAAGCCGGATTATCTGCAGCATCATTTGTAATGAACAGGCATTCCGGAGACTCATATTTTACCGTCGTGGACGGTGACGGTGTCCGCGGAACCGTTCCGCAGAAAATACACCGGAACGTGGATTCTCCCGTTGATCTTATGTTCCGCCCTGCAGGCGTATACCGAAACTGCTCTGCTGTAGTGGAATGCGGAAATGTTGAAATCTGCAGGAAGAAGGCTCTGATTTATACCCCCGGGGAAATGGCACTTATCACACTGAAGCCTGAAAGTCTTCGCGGCCTGGGAGAAGATGTTCTCACCGTGCGTATGGAAAGGAGCTGAATTCCATGGAACAGATCATTACATGCATAAATTGTCCCGTTGGATGCCGTATGACAGTTTCGCTTTCAGATACAGGCGAATTCCTTTCTGTTACGGGCAATACCTGCCCCCGCGGTGCTGTATACGCCCGGCAGGAGTGCACACTTCCCAAGCGTATCATCACAGCTGTTGTACCGGTTAAAGGAAGCCGGATGCCCCTTTCCGTCAAAACATCGGTTCCGGTTCCAAAGGAATTGATTCAGGATGTGATGCGGGAACTTGGCCGCATTCAGATCCACACCCCGATTCAGGCAGGCCAGGTCATCATTCCTCATATACTGAAAACTGATGCCGATATCGTGGCAACCCGTACCCTGCCATAAAACCTGAATATTGTTTTTTGTTGTTATTCTCCCTTTCCGATGTCTTGTAACCGTTATGTTTGTCTGTTATAATATGTGCTACATGAGCTTGAAAGGAGTTTATTCTGTCATGATTGAAAACATTTTCGGCATCGCTTCAGCCATTGCTGAAGAAACCGCCGCTGTTGCCGGCGCTGAAGGAGAAGTCCAGCAGGTCAGTTCCATTGCTGCTCTGGCAACCACGTTCCTCCCCCTTATTCTTATTTTTGTTGTCTTCTGGTTCATGCTGATTCGTCCGCAGCGCAAAAAAGACAAACAGGTCAAGGAAATGCTGAACAACCTGAAAGCCGGTGACCGCATCTGTACAATCGGCGGTATTTATGGCACCATTACCGGCCTGAAAGACGATACCATTACCCTTTCTGTCGGAAAGGACAATCTTTCCATGGTTGTTGCACGCTGGGCAATCCGCAGTGTTGAGGAAGTCACTATTGAGAATGATGCTCAGGAACTGAACTGATCCGCCTTGCATATACCAGAGATCCCGGCTGAAAATTCAGCCGGGATCTTTTAGATTTCATCCACAATATTTACAGGTTCTTTTCCGAAGGTTTCATAAATGGATTCAAGATATTCATCATCACCGTTGTTTTCAGCTGCTTCAGCTGATTTACCCTGAGGCACGGCAGCAAATGCGCACGACTGGCCGGTTATCTCCTGAAGGCATTCGCAGATGGTTTTATTCCTCTCCGGCATGTTGAGAACAGTTATAAACTGCGCTTCAGCTTCTTTCCTGTCCGCCTGCCAGAGATACCGTCCGTTTTTGCATCCGATCATGCGTCCCTGGGAAAGGAAGCTCCAGGCAGTCATATCTTTTCCGCGGATTGTACTCATCAGTTCTTTCCATACTGAAGCCTGATTTCCACCGTTTTCTTTTCCGGCAGTGTGAGGAATCTTTTTCTCTTCTTTGGGCTGCTGCCGGTCGGGCTTTGCTTCCTGAACAGGCATCTGTACAGCAGCTGCTCTTCCCGCAGGATTCTTCAGCATATCGTCTATCCGTTTTTCCAGTTCAGCAATCCTGTCATTCAGCGCCTGAGTGTCTGTCCCGTCGATTCTCAGGCAGCTCTTGATACTGGCGTTTTCCAGAGCCATACGGGGTGTGGAAGCATATCTCATTTCCGTTTCGAGCGCCATAAACAGATCCAGTATTTTCATAAGCCTGGATACTGTCATTGACTTGCTTTGACGAACGTATTCAGCAGCTTCGTCTTTGGATATGTCCATAATCATGGATACATCCTCCGGGCTGGTTTTTGCAATCAACAGGGCCCTGATATGTCTGCAGACATCTTTTGCAAAAACAGCCGGGTCTTTGCCGTCACGCATGAGCCTGTCTATCATGAGATAAACTTTCGATGCATCCTGTTCCGCCAGTGCTTTACTGAACTCAAATAAAAAGGATGTATCGCTTGTTCCGAGAATGCTCCGGACGAGATCTTCATCTACCTGATCACTGTATCCAAGGCACATGTCCAGAATGCTGAGTGCATCACGCATACCGCCGTCGGCGGCCCTTGCAATCATCATAAGAGCGCCGTCAGACACTTGCGCTCCGCTGCCTTCAGCTGCTTCCTTCAGTCTCCCGGCTATTTCCGTGCTCGGAATCCGGCCGAAATCAAACCGCTGGCATCTGCTCAGGATTGTTTCAGGCAGTTTCTGCGGTTCGGTTGTTGCCAGGATGAAAACAATATGGGCAGGGGGTTCCTCCAGTGTCTTCAGCAGTGCATTGAATGCTGATGTGGACAGCATATGTACTTCATCAATAATATAAACTTTATATTTCCCGTACTGGGGCGGATATTTGACTGTATCCCTCAGTTCCCGCATCTCATCCACGCCGTTATTGCTGGCAGCGTCGATTTCAATAACGTCAAGGGTTTCTTCATTGTCAGCACGCAGACAATTCTCACATTTTCCGCATGGATCACCGTTTTCAGGATGCAGACAGTTAATCGCTTTAGCCAGAATTTTGGCTGTGGAGGTCTTTCCGGTTCCACGGGATCCGCAGAACAGGTATGCATGTGCAATCCTGTTGGTGACAACCTGATTTCTCAGCGTTCCGATAATCGGAGCCTGTCCGACGACATGGGAGAAATCCTTGGGTCTCCACTCACGGTACAGTGCACGATATGCCATCTTTGCCTCCCTTTATTCAATCTTCAGATCAATATATTGATACAGTTTCTTCAATGTTCCGGGTCCGATTCCGTGAACCGCTGTCAGATCCTCAGGATAAAAAAACGGACCGTTCCTGTCTCGTTCATCAATCATCTGTATTGCATAAACCTTCCCGATGCCGGGGAGTGTTTCCAACTCTTCCTCCCCGGCGTCGTTGATTCTGACGATTCCGTCCTGTTTGGCAGGAATACTGCCTAGCTGCCAGTATATACGGCTGCCTGTTCTGTAAACCATCCCGTTACTGTATACAGGTGTAAGAACATGGATCAGGCTCAGCACGATCCCCGTCAGAACAAGGAAAAGCCCCGTCAGTTGTTTTGCTTTATCAGACATCTTTTCTGACTTTCTGTCCCTGTTTCGTATCCTCAAGAATATATCCGGCCTGTATAATCCTGCTGCGGAGTTCATCACTCCTGGCCCAGTCTTTGTTTTTTCTGGCCTCAGCCCTTTCATTTACAAGTGCTGCAATTTCAGGAGGCAGTTCTTCTTCTTTTTTACTGAGAATACCCAGCACGTCGCAGATTGACTCCAGGCTTTTCAGTGCAGCCTGAGCAGCTTCCCTGGATGCGCCCTGAACCACAGTAACATTTGCGTCCTTAACCAGTTCAAATACAGCGCCCAGCGCGTCCGCCGTATTCATATCATCATCCATTGCGTCATCAAAGCGTTTTTCGTATCCTTTCAGACGCTCAATGAATTCTTTTTCCTTATCGTTCAGCGGTCTGTCTTCCCCGTTTTCAAGCTGGAACCTGAGAGAATTCCGTGCAGTATACAAACGATTCAGGCTGGCATTTGCAGAATCAATCTGATCCCGGCTGAAATTGATCGGGCTACGGTAATGCGCACTGAGCATAAAAAGACGAACAGCTTCCAGATCATATTCCTTCGCGATATCTCTGACCGTAAAGAAATTGTTCAGGCTTTTACTCATCTTCTGATTGTCCACATTGATGAAGCCGTTATGCATCCAGTAATTGACATACTTCTTCCCTGTGGCGCCTTCGCTCTGGGCAATTTCGTTTTCATGGTGAGGAAACAGAAGGTCTTTGCCGCCGCAGTGTATATCGAAAGTCTCTCCAAGATACTTCATACTCATGGCCGAGCACTCAACATGCCATCCGGGTCTGCCTTTTCCCCAGGGGCTGTCCCATGCGGGCTCTCCGGGTTTCTGCGCCTTCCACAAAGCGAAGTCTTCAGGAGCTTCCTTGTCGGTATCAACATTCAGTCTTTCACTGGCTCCGGTTTCCCTGTCGTCTGCATTCTGGCCCGACAGTTTCCCATAGCCGGGGAAAGCGGATACGCGATAATAAACATCACCTGAAGGCGATGCGTAAGCATGACCGTTTTCAATCAGTTTTGAAATCAGCGCGATGATTTCCGGAATATGTTCTGTCGCTTTGGGGTGAACCGTAGCCGGACGGATTCCCAGCGCTTTGGCATCCTTGTAATACTCATTAATAAATCTGTCGGCAAGTTCCTTTACAGTAATGCCTTCTTCATTGGCTCTTCTGATCATTTTGTCATCGATATCTGTGAAATTCTGGACAAAAGTAACCTCATAGCCTTCCCGCTCCAGCTGCCTTCTCAACACGTCAAACGTGATGAAAGGCCGGGCATTGCCGATATGGAAATAATTATACACAGTAGGGCCGCACGCATAGATACCCACTTTTCCATCATGGATCGGCTTAAAAGTTTCTTTTTTACGGGTCATGCTGTTATAGATCTGCATAATGATTATCTCCTATACTTTTTCTTAATAAAGTCTCTGAGCAGTACAACCGCCCAGACTAAAGCAGCGGCTGCGGTAATAATCCAAATGATCGTTCTGATATCGTATGGAATGTAAAAGGTTCCGTTCTCCCTGCCTGCGGCATTGTCTCCGGCACTGATGGTATCCTGAAGATTCATCAGTTCCGTACCGTTTTCGTCAACAATTCTGAAATCCAGCCTTATACTGCGCACATGACCTTTCTCAGGGAGCTTGATACTGGCTGAAAAATCAAATGCAGGGTTTTCCGTATCAGGTGTGAAGACAGCCGAGCTTTTTTGTTTCAGCATCGTAATACGATGCCCGTTAACAACTGTAAACAACGGATTGTGATCCTCTTCCGGGGCTCCGCCGTATGAAAGATCAGTGGATATTCTGATCGTTAATTCTTTTCCGCAAAACTCCGCTAGGTCGATCCGGCCTGAAAACTGATTGTACGCACCGGGATCCCATGACCATTCTTCGTTGTCGGCAGTGATCTGTATCTGCGCTGTATGCTCACATACAGCGTTTGTACAGCAGATCAGGAGTATAGCAAAAAGGATAAGGTTCAATACGCGTAGTTTCATTCCCGCTTCATTCCTGCCTTTGATCATCGTCTTTGCTGTCCTGGGGAAAACTGTGTATTCTTTCACTCATCTGATTAAGTGTGGAATTTACTTTCTCTGCCATTTTCCCCACTGAAACCGTATTATCAAACAAGCCGTTTATTTCAGCGCTTACAGATGAATTATCTTCTGATACAGGTAATTCGTCATCCTCTTCTTCCTCTGTGCCGTCATCGCTGCCTTCATTGTCCTGTTCAGCCGGAGCTGCAGCTGTTCCGGTAAGGGAAGCTGCATATTTTTCAGCTCTGATATCATTGAGCTGTTCATCAAGCTGTTTCAGTTCCTGAAGCATCCTGGTCATTGGTTCAGGAAATGTTTCTCCCTTCAGCCATAAAGCATAGGCTTTATTGGCCAGGTCACCAAGCACTTCCCTCCTGCGGTTCTGGATAGTAACTTCGTCCACTTTGTACCGTGTATTATTTGCGATACTGGCAGCAGTATTGCCGATCGCTTTCATCCCTTTGATCCACAGGTTTTTCGCCTTGTCCCGAATATCTTTTCTGACTGCCAACGCATTGTCCTCCTTTAGCCTGCAAAATGGCGTCTGAGCCTGAGAGCAGGCTTTTACCGAATAAGCATCAATGAACCTGGATTGATTCTGAATTCGACGCTGTTCATCGGACTGATATCTCCGTCCACATTGATTCGCAGACTGTTTCCCTCTATCAGGATATCGGAAGCTCTGAAATGCTTCGTTATTCTGAATTTCAGATCTTTGGAAAGCATCAGGCCCGGCAGGTAAAACGGAATCTGCCACCTGTGAACACTGCGGATCATAACAAGATCAAGCTTTCCGTCTTCAATATCAGCTTTCGGACATATGGGGATGCCACCGCCGATGAAACGGCCGTTCGCCACAGAACAGATAAGATACTCTCCTTCCTGTTCTTTTCCGTCAGCGGTTATCTTCAGATGAATGCTTTGATAATGAAAGATTGCTTTGATCAGTCCAAGGAAATAAGGTGTGAGCCCCCTGTGCTTTTTCTTTTCATTCTCCGCATAATCCAGGACTGTAACATCAAATCCCGTACCGCAGACATTCAGGAAAAAGCGGTCGTTTACTGTGCCTGTATCAGTGGGCTTTGCAATTCCTGTCAGCAGCAATTCCAGCGCCTTGTCAGGCTCATTGGGAATACCCGCGGATTTGATAAAATCATTTCCGGTACCAGCTGGAATAATGCCCATGGGTTTCCCTGTTCCTGTAAGACCTGCAGCAACCTCCCCCGCAGTTCCGTCTCCTCCGACAGATACAACGGCTGTAACATCTTCATCAGCCGCAAGTTTAACAGCGAGCTCTGTACCATGGCCGGGCCGTTCAGTTCTGTGTATGCGGTATTCCGTACCTTTGGCTTTAAGGGTTTCCTCAAGCTTCTGCATGATTTCAAGAGAATATCCGTTTCCTGCCGCAGGGTTTACGATAAAAGCAAATAACATGACTCATCACCCAATAAAAAATCATATCTTTGCAGAACCCCCCTTTCCGCATGTCATTCAGGCCGCAGGAAAGGGGGGAATTGCATTACAGATTCTTCAGGATTTTTTCTGCAATCTGGGGACCGGTCAGCTCATATTCTTTCAGGAGGTCGGCCGGTTTTCCGCTTTGGCCGAACACATCGTTGATACCAATCTTCATGAACTTCTCAACACCGTTTCCGATAATAGCGGAAGCTACTGTGTCTCCAAGTCCGCCGATGATGGAATGCTCTTCGACAGTAAACACTTTTCTGCATTTCGCTGTATAGCGAAGAGCAAGTTCCTCATCAAAAGGCTTGATCGTATGGAAAGATACGAGCGCCGCATTCACACCCTGGCCCGCAAGGATATCAGCAGCTTCTATAGCGTGCTCCAGCATAATACCGCATGTGAATATCGCACAGTCGCTTCCGTCACGAATGACATTTCCCTTTCCTACGGTAAACGGTCTGGGATCATAAACAGGAGTAGCGAGTCTGGCTGTACGGATGTATACAGGGCCTTCAATTTTCGCTGCCGCTTCAACACACTGGTAACACTCGTTGGCATCGGAAGGAACAAACACAGTCATACCAGGCAGGACTCTCATAAGCGCAATGTCCTCGATAGCCTGATGGCTGCCGCCGTCTTCACCCAGCGTAATGCCTGCATGGCTGAAACCAAACTTGACATTGAATTTGGGGTAACAGACGCCATTCCGGATCTGGTCATAATTGCGGCCTGCAAAAACCGCGAATGTGGAGCAGAAAGGGATAAGTCCCATTGTACTCATACCGGCAGCAACGTCAACCATGTTTGCTTCTGCAATACCACAGTCATAAAACCGGTTGGGATACGCTTTCTTGAATCCGTTTGTCATTGTTGCGCCGGCCAGGTCAGCATCAAGCACAACGACTTTCTCATTTTCTTCGCCCAGTTTGACAAGGGCCTCACCATATGCAACACGAACTGCTTTCTTTTCCATTTCTTCAGCCCTCCAATTCCTTCAGTGCCTGGGCAGCCTGTTCAGCATTCGGAGCTTTTCCATGCCAGCCGACCTGGCCTTCCATAAAGCTGACGCCCTTACCCTTCAGCGTATTCAGAATAATATATCTCGGTTTGCCGGGACAGGCAGGCACATGCAGAGCCTCTACAACCTGTTTCATATCGTTGCCGTCCGCAACCTCAATCACGTCATATCCGAAAGCGAGAGCCTTTGCTTTGATATCTCCGAGACTCATAACTTCATCATTTGTTCCGTCAATCTGAAGTCCGTTATGATCCAGAATAACGGTCAGGTTGTCAAGCTTATAGTGCGCGGCAGCCATGCTGGCTTCCCATACAAGGCCTTCCTGGCTTTCACCGTCTCCTATGATTGTGTAAACATGGCATTTTTTCCCTGTATGCTTTGCTCCGAGAGCCATACCGACCGCAATGGAAATTCCCTGTCCGAGAGAGCCGGTGGAGGCATCAACGCCGGGACATTTTTTTGTGTCGGGATGTCCCTGCAGAATACCGTGGAGCTGACGGAAATGATCAAATTCCTCGCGACCGAAAAAGCCGCGTTCACAAAGTGTTCCGTAAAGAGCGGGAGCGGAATGGCCCTTGGAAAGAACAAACCTGTCACGGTCAGGGTTCTTGTCATCCTTGGGATCCACATTCATTACATCAAAATACAGCGCAACCATAGCCTCCGTGCTGGAAAGAGATCCGCCGGGATGTCCTGAGCCTGCAGCAGCAGTCATGATAATGATGTCTCTTCTCACCTGCCGCGCATATTTTTCAAGTGTCTGGATATCCATTTCCGTCCCTCCGATCATGTAATTTCCTGAATGTTCAAACATTAAATTATTATATGAGCTAAGCCTGTCATTGTCAAGAATTACGGCATTTTGAGCGCCCCTGTTTCCATCATTCTGCGCAGTGCTTCTGAAAGCGCAATCCGCCCGTGAACATATGTCAGTCCTCCCTGCATAAAAGCAGTGTACGGTGCCCTGATAGGACCGTCAGCGCTCAGTTCAATACTGGCGCCGGCAACAAATGTTCCTGCCGCCATAACAACCTGATCATCATAGCCCGGCATGTCCCAGGGTTCGGGCATGGCCATACTGTCCACGGGGCTGGCTGTTTGAATTCCCTGACAAAACGCCACAAGCCGCTCAGGAGTTTCCATCTTAATCGCCTGAATAATGTCAGCGCGCTGTTCCTTTGATGACGGCGACGTCTCAAAACCCAGATTGTCAAACAGTCTTGAAGCAAGAAGTGCCGTCTTCAGCGCCTGGGCCACTGTGTGCGGTGCCATGAACAGTCCCTGATAAAACGGCCTGTATGATGCAGCATAGGAACCGAGCTCCCGGCCAAGTCCGGGTGCTGTCAGCCTTCCTGCAATACGTTCCACTTTATCATGCTTTCCGGCCACGTATCCTCCGGTTGGTGCAATTCCTCCGCCCGGATTCTTGATCAGACTGCCTACGCATATATCCGCGCCGTAATCCGTAGGTTCATCCTTACACACAAATTCGCCGTAGCAGTTATCAACCATCAGCGTTACGCCGGGATGCCTGCTGTGAATCATATCGGCCAGTTCCGCAAATTCCTCAGGAAACAGGCTGGGTCTCCAGGCATATCCCCGGCTTCTCTGAGCGATCACAAGGGATGTATCTTTCGTGATCGCCTTTTCCACGGCCGGAACATCAATCTTCCCGTCTTTCAGTTCCACACATTCAAAAGAAACGCCCATTTCTTTCAGTGACCCCGGCTGACTGCCTTTTCCTGTTCCGATAACTCCCAGCAGGGTATCATAGGGCATACCGGTAGCGCTGACGATTTTTTCTCCCGGTTTTGTAAGGCCAAAGAGAGTCAGGCTCAGGGCTGCCGTTCCGCTGGCTACGTGCGGCCTCATAAGCGCCGCCTCCGTATGGAAAATCCCCGCATATATCCTTTCCAGGGTGTCCCGTCCGATATCATCGTATCCGTAACCGGTGGACGGGGCAAAATGCCTGTAACTGACCCCTTCCTGCCGGAACAAGTCGAGCACCTGTTTCGTACGCTTCATTTCATTTTCATCGATCCTGGCAAAGGATTCCTTCAGCTCTTCCTCCGCTTTCAGGATCATTTCCTCAATACGGTTCATGCTTATACCTCACAGCAAATATCTTCTGATTTCATCGTACGCATCTTCTCTGTCGGTTCTGACATAATGAATGCATTCTTCCCTGCGCAGGAACGTCATCTGCCTTTTTGCATAATGACGTGTTCCCTTACGGATCATCTCTGCCGCATCTTCAACAGAATACTCACCGCGTATACAGGGAATCATCTCCTTGTACCCCAGGCCGTTCATGCTCCTGGCGTCTTCAGGTACGCCTTCCTCCAGCAGGGATGCCACTTCATTCTTTAATCCCTTTTGGATCATATCCGTCACGCGTTGATTGATCCGGTCATAGAGTAAATCCCTGTCCATTTCAGTGGAAACCACCTTCCAGCAGAATCGGCGGTCATTCTCATTCTCACGCCTGGGCTGTTCGGAAAAAGGAATGCCGGTAGCCTCCCATACTTCTATTGCACGGATAATCCTTCTGACATCATTCACCGGAAGACGTTGGGCGGTTACCGGATCTATACTTCGAAGCCTCTCATGCAGTGCGGCGCGTCCGTCTGCCGTTTCCGCCATTGCATTCAATATCTTCCTCAGTTCTTCATTGGCCGGCGTCATTCCCATTCCCATGGGATGCATCAGCGACTGAAGATAGAGTACAGTTCCTCCGACAAACAATACATGTCTGCCCTTTTCTGTAAGCTGCAGAATCAGTTTTTCGGCTTCATCCCTGTAATCTGCAACGCTGAACATATCCGTTGGTTCACAGATATCCATCAGATAATGACATACACCGCCCATTTCTTCCTTTGTCGGTTTAGCGGTTCCGATATCCATTCTTCTGTAAATCTGCATACTGTCCATACACAGAATATCCCATCCCTGCTCCTGTGCGAGACGTACGCTCAGACTGGTCTTCCCGCTGGCTGTAGGCCCCGTTATGACTCTGCAGACAATCTGTTCTGTCATAATGTTCTCCGGTCAGTTCTGTATGCGTTTGAATTTCCTGTCCAGTTCCCTGTGGCTGATGGAAACCACAAGCGGTCTTCCATGGGGACAGGTGGGTGTCACCTTCTGTTCAATCATTGTGTCAAGAAGGCTCCGCAATTCTTCTTCTGTCAGCGTTTCCCCGCCTTTAACGGCATGCTTGCAGGCGGTCTGAAGCAGCTGTGTCCGTTTTTTCTCAAAAGTCGGATCTTTTCCGTTCTGAAGATCGTTGATCACATCCCGTATAAAATCCTTTGTCTGTGCCTCGCCCAGAATCACGGGGATCGTCCTGACAGCAACATCCTTCTCACCAAACGCCTCAACAACGAGTCCTATGCTTTCCAGCGCTTCCCTGTTATCTTCCAGCAGGCGCTGTTCAGCATTTGTAACACCAAGCACAACAGGAACAAGCATTTCCTGGCCGGCCTGGGCTTTTTCCGTGTGTTCACTCATAAGCCTGTCAAACAGCAGACGCTCATGAACCGCATGCTGGTCAACCATCAGCAGCTGGTCTTCATATTCAACCAGGATAAACGTGTTGAACAGCGCGCCGAATACTTTCATCGGTTTTCGGACTGCACTCAGGATTGTGTTAACCTGTTCTGCACTTTCTTTCATCACAGCAGGAGCTGCATACTCACGGCCGGCAGCAGGGATATTGATTGTCTCTGCCGGTCTTGGCGGGATATCCCTGTAAACCGGTTCCGGTTTGGGGGCAGGAGAAAAAGCAGACGCACTGGCAGGGAGCGTCCGGCTGACTGTCACCGATTCATCAGGAGAAGGCAGCGGACGGCGCATGACAGGAGCCGCCTGGACAGGAACTTCCATTATCCGGTCAGAAGCTTTTTCCTTCTGGGGGCTGAGAGTCATCTCAACCGGATGTTGAAAAGCATCCTTTTCTTTCAATGCCATCAGCACCGCACTGAGTACAGCTTCATAAACCCCGGTTTCATCCCTGAATCGCACTTCCAGCTTATTCGGGTGTACATTGACGTCCACTGCTTCATATGGAATGGTGATATACAGTGCACAGACCGGGAATTTTCCAATCATCACCCGTTCCCTGCAGGCCGTTTCCAGTGCCTCGTTCAGGATTTTATTATGCATGACACGGCCGTTGATGAAGAACATTTCCTGATTCCGGTTTCCTCTTCCGTTCTCTCCGATGCCGACATACCCCTTGATGATCAGTCCGTTCCCGTGATCATTCACTTCTTTCATAAACTTCATGGCATAGCTTCCGTAAACCGTCTGCAATGCCGTGGCTGTCTGTCCGTCTCCGGGTGAATGGAATTCTGTTTTACCGTTTGAAATATACCTGAAACTGACATCGGGGCGGCTCAGTAAAAGCTGGACAATCAGATCGTGAACTGCCGAAGCTTCCTGACCGGCTTTTTTCATAAATCCTTTGCGGACAGGAACATTGAAAAACAAATCATTCACCTGGATTGTTGTGCCGACGGGGCAGGCAATTTCCTGTATATCAGTAATCCGTCCGCCTTCGTTTTTTACTTTCAATCCTGTATCGCTTGCAGCGGTCCGGGTTGTCATTGTAATCCGTGATACGGCTGCAATACTTGCAAGAGCCTCTCCGCGGAAGCCCAGGGTTGCAATGGCGTCAAGATCCTGTTCCCTGCTGATTTTACTCGTGGCATGCCGTTCAAACGCCATGCGGATATCGCTTTCATCAATACCGCTGCCATTATCGGCTACGCGGATGCTTGTCAGTCCGCCTTCCTGGATTTCGACTGTCACAGCTGTAGCACCGGCATCCAGACTGTTTTCAATCAGTTCCTTGATAGCTGCTGCCGGTCTTTCCACGACTTCACCCGCAGCTATTTTACCAATCAGGTTTTCACTCAGCGGTCTGATCTTTCCCATAGTGTTCTCCTTTTCAAATTGCCTTTTCCCGGCTTAAGGCTGATTACAGCTTGCGTGCCTTTTCCCGGAGCAGGAACAGCGTATTCATCGCATCCATCGGCGTGATTGCCATCACGTCAATTTCCTGAAGCTCCTTGATTATTTCATCTTTTTTATACTCAAACAGATCCATCTGTTCATTTTTCCTGAAACCAGTATCCTCACCCAGAATATTCTGGCCAATGGTATTCTGGTTGATTTCACTGACTTCCAGCCTGGCCTGAATCTCATGCGCACGCACGATTACCGGATGAGGCACTCCCGCCAGCCTGGCCACATGAACACCAAAGCTTTTATCCGCACCGCCGCGAACAATTTTCCGAAGGAAGATAACGTCTTCCCCATGTTCCTTGACGGAAATACAGAAATTTTTCACCCCGTCCAGATGACCCTCGAGTTCACTTAATTCATGATAATGCGTCGCAAACAGGGTTTTTGCTCCGATCCGTTCCTTGTCAGCAATATATTCCACCACTGCCCATGCAATGGACAGTCCGTCAAATGTGCTGGTTCCCCGTCCGATCTCATCAAGAATAATCAGGCTGTTTTTCGTTGCGTTCCTGAGGATATGAGCGGTTTCGCTCATCTCAACCATAAAGGTACTCTGTCCGCTGGCCAGATCATCGCTGGCGCCTACCCTCGTAAAAATACGGTCGCAGACCGGAAGGCTGGCCTCCCTGGCAGGAACAAAGCTTCCGATCTGCGCCATCAGGCAGATCAGCGCCACCTGACGCATATAGGTACTTTTACCCGCCATGTTCGGTCCGGTGATAATCATCATCCGGTTTTCATTTCCGTCCAGCAGCGTATCATTGGGAATGAACCCGCCATCCTTCATATTCCTTTCCACCACAGGATGACGGCCCTCAACGATCGAAAGCGTTCCGTCCGAAGTAATGGAAGGACGTACATAATGATTTTCCGAAGCTGCCCGGCTCAGGCTCTGGAATACGTCAAGTTCCTTAAGCGCCTGAGCGGTTCTTTGGATTCCTTCAATCTGTTCAGCAATACGATCCCTGACCTCGCTGAAAAGCTGTAGTTCAAGGCGTACGCTTTGCTCCTGTGCGCCGATGATCTTCTGCTCAATTTCTTTCAGTTCAGGAGTCATATACCGTTCTGCATTGGTCAGCGTCTGCTTCCGGATATATCTTTCAGGTACCTGGCTCAGAAAGCTTTTGGTCACTTCAATGTAATACCCGAATACCTTATTGTACTGAATCCTGAGATTTCTGATACCCGTCTCTTCTCTTTCCCTGGCTTCGAGATCCAGGATCCATTGTTTTCCGCTGGTCTGTGCTTCACGGTATTCATCCAGGATCTGTGAATATCCTTCCCGGATAATCCCGCCCTCCGTGATAATGACAGGCGCGTCCGGATGAATGGCCCGATCCAGCAGGTCTGTCAGTTCCTCCAGCGGATTGAGTTCATCATGGATCCTGATCATTTCTGCACTTTGCACATTGATAAGCAGATTGCGGATTCCCGGTATACGCTTCAGGCTCGCACACAGGGCAAGGCAGTCCCTGGCATTCATATTCCTGTATGCAACCTTATTCATCAGGCGCTCCATATCGTACACGCCTTCAAGTTCTTCCGCCAGTGTCATGCCGAGAATCCTGTCATTGACAAGTTCCTCCACGGCATCCAGACGGTTGTTGATCTCCTTTTCATCCAGAAGGGGCTGTTCCACCCATCGGCGAAGCAGTCTTCCGCCCATTGCCGTACTTGTCAAATCAAGCAGGCCGAGAAGTGTACCCTTTCTGCGTTCTCCTCTCAGGCTCTCTGTAAGCTCAAGATTCCGCCTGGTATTCTGGTCCAGAAGCATGGTTTTCCCATTTTCTGCAATTCGCAGCGTACGGATATGTTCCAGACTGTTCTTCTGTGTTTCATGAAGATAACGCAGCAGCGCACCGGCTGCACAGGTGGCTTCTTTTTTATCATCCAGGCCAAGTGATGTCAGCTGGCTGAGATGAAAATGCTCGCAGATGGTATCTTCTGCGTTTTTCCGCTGGAACCAGACCCTTGGCTGTCCGTTGAGTCCTCTGATGTCTCCTCCTGTCAGCGCTGTCAGCTGCGGCGGATCATTGCAGATGACTTCCATCGGATTCACACGGACAATCTGCGCCCTCAGCAGATTTACTTCAGGCTCCATAACGAAAAACTCACCTGTGGATACGTCTGCATAGGCTATGCCAGTCTTTTTGCCGTCCAGATAGACGCACATAAGATAGTTGTTTGCCTTGTCTTCCAGCATGGCAGGATCCGTCACCGTGCCGGCTGTGATCACCCGGACCACATCCCGGTCCACGAGGCCTTTGGCCAGTGCCGGATCTTCCATCTGCTCACAGATGGCAACCTTGTAGCCTTTTGCAATCAGCTTTTCAATATAGGTATTCACGGAATGATAAGGAACGCCGCACATCGGTGCGCGTTCCTCCAGACCGCAGTCTTTTCCGGTCAGGGTCAGCTCCAGTTCTCTGGAGGCGGTTTTGGCATCTTCGAAAAAGAGCTCATAAAAGTCCCCCAGCCGGAACAGCAGCAAGCAATCCGCATACTGGTCATGAATCCGCAGGTACTGCTGCATCATAGGTGAAAGTGCCATGTTGATCCCTTTCTCAGCGGCATCCGCTGCAGCAGGAGCAGTTGCCGGAACATCCCGTGCTGCCGCTGTTTTCCTCTTCCACTTCGCCGGTAATCACCAGCCGGAGGATCTTGTTTACATTATCCATCATGGTCTGAAAATCGTTTCTGTACTGTTTCAGCGTCCGGATCATTTCATTCTCATTCATCCGTTTTTCCGCTTCTTCCATTTCACGGCTGGCCTCAGCAAGTTCGTTCGCATTCATATCTGCGGCTGACAGAATCGCTTCCACACGCTGTCTCTTTTCGATCATGTCCCCCAGCGCCGCGGCAGCATCAGGATCATGGCGCACAGCCCCTTCCTGCTGTTTCATTTTCTGATACGTTTCACTGTTCAGGATCGCTTCCGCAAGTTCCTGGGCTTTCATCATAACTTCTCTCATATCCGTTTGTCTCCCTTATATTCTTTCGCCGGTCAGCGTATTATTCTTCAATCCGGTCACTCGGCATTTCAGGATCTGTCCGATATCTTCATTACTGCCGTTGACCGTAATAGACACCGCATGCCTGCCTTTTCCGGATACAGCAGATTTGCTTCTTTTGCTCAGGCTCTCGACCAGGATTTCTTCTTCTGACCCGATGAACCGTTTCAATGTATCCTGCTGTAGTTCCTCCTGAAGTGCAATCAGGCGCTGGATTCTCTCCCGGGATACTTCATCCGGAATCAGGCCCTCCATTTTTGCCGCTTTTGTCCCCTTCCGCGGACTGTATATAAAGGTAAAGGCACTGTCGTACCGGACCTCACGCACAAGGCTCATCGTGTCCTCAAACTGCGCTTCTGTTTCACCGGGAAAACTGACAATAATATCTGTACTTAGTCCGATTCCGGGAA
Organism: Clostridiales bacterium FE2011; assembly: GCA_017569305.1. NCBI lineage: Bacteria > Bacillati > Bacillota > Clostridia > Eubacteriales > Clostridiales bacterium FE2011. The sequence continues at coordinate 89,732 of CP069418.1, forward strand.
TGGCTTCCCGCAGTTTCCGGACCCTGTCCAGATACTGTTCCCGGGTATAGTGCCGGTTCATCTTTTCCAGAATCTCATTATTGCCGCTCTGGACCGGCAGATGAAACTGCGGCAGGATGTGTTTACCGCTGCTCATCACGTCGATCAGCTCATCGCTCAGATCTTTCGGATGGCTCGTCATAAAACGGATCCGCGGAATACCGATTCCGTCCAGCTGCTTCAGCAGGGCTGCAAAAGTCGGGTCACCGGGCAATCCCTTCCCGTAGCTGTTGACATTCTGGCCCAGCAGCATAATTTCCTTTACGCCCGACTTTGCCAGTTCTTCAGCCTCGTGAAGAATACTGCTCATTTCGCGGCTCCGTTCCCTGCCGCGTACATAGGGAACAATACAAAAGCTGCAGAAATTATTACAGCCGTACATAATCGTAAGATAGGCAGCATCCTGTCTGAGTCTCCTGACCGGAAGCCCCTCTGCAATAACGTCTTTATCCTCAACACACACCTGCTGAGTGCTGCTGTTCAGCGTTTCAAACAGCATTTCCGGTAACTTATGAAGATTGGCAGTACCGAACGCCAGATCCACAAACCTGTATTGTTTCAGAATGGTTTCCGCCATTCCGGGTTCCTGTATCATGCAGCCGCAGACAGCTATGATCATATCCGGCTTTGTTTTCCTGACTTCTTTCAGCCATGTAACATTGCCCAATGCACGTCTTTCAGCATTTTCACGTACACAGCATGTGTTGAATATTACGAAATCAGCTTCTTCACGTTCCGCTGCGGGTTTCATCCCCATACGATCCAGCATGCCGGCGATTTTTTCAGAATCATGGGCATTCATCTGGCATCCGTATGTGACAACATAATAACTCTGCGGTCTGTGCGGAAGCTCCCGGATCAGCTCTGTATACCGCTCCTGGCGTTCCTGTTCTTCAGTTGTGACAAGGATCTCCTTTGTGTTCATTCTCTCTGCTCCCTCAGTACATATCCTGTTCCTCCGCAGACGGGACAGGCTTTCAATAGATTATCATATATTCCCGCTCTTGTGCGCTTTCTGGTCATTTCGATCAATCCCAGACTCGTCCAGCCGTGTATAACTGTCTTCACCCGGTCTCTGCTGAAGCACTCCTCCAGCCTGGTCAGGACCATACTACGGTCTGTTTCATTATCCATGTCTATAAAATCGATCAGGATGATTCCGCTCAGATTCCGCAGCCGTACCTGCTGGGCAATGGCGCCGCATGCCTCCAGATTGGTTTCAAGTATTGTCTGCTCTTTGGATCCGGAAACGGCAGAAGAAGCGGTATTGATATCAATCACCGTCATTGCCTCACACCGATCCAGGATAATATTGCCGCCCCCCGGAAGACGCACGGTACGTTCTCTGGCCTGTCTGACCTGCCTGGCAATACCGTCATCGGTTTCCGCAGACTCCTGAACTGTATTGATACTGTCCCGGGCATAATCTTCCTGAAGCCGTTCTGCAATACTGCCTGAAAAAAGAAGACTCCCCGGTTTTCCTCCCTTTGAAGCTTTTTCCTCTGTCATCCGCCAGGTTTCGTACAGTGATTCTGCCTCCTGCCGGATCATCTCTGGTGCCGCAGCTTCCGCTGCTTTTCGCATCACAAGACCAAATCGGTCTGCAGCTATTTCACGTCCTGTTTTTTTCAGTTCCTCACGAACAGATTCATCGGTAATTCTGCTGCTGACACCGATATAGCGGTTCATAGGCATAAGGATAGCCATCGTTCCGGGAAGCGTTATATCACGTGTCAGAAACGCTCCTTTTGTCCCGTTTTCCTCTTTCTTGATCTGGACAGTCAGGCTTTCACCGGAGCGTACTTTCCCTCCTGTAAAACTGCTGCTGTTTTCATCCAGCGGAAGAAAGCCGCTTTTCTTCCTCCCTATATCAACAAATGCACAGTTCATTCCGGGCATCAACCGGTCAGTTTTTCCAAGCAGAATATCCCCGCACTGATCCGACGGATCATTTGGTATGTATTCAACAAGCACACCGTCTTCCGTAACAGCACAAAACCCGGGGCCGCATATGATTTTCCTTATCATACTCAAAGCCTCTCCAGCGGAACAAGCCGGCCTTCCGGATCCATTCCCATGAGTCCTGTCCGGGTAACCAGCATTCGAACTTCTTCGCTTATCCCGGCTTCCCTGGCCAGCGCTTCAATCAGCATCCCCGGTTTGCAGGCCTCGCGTTCAGTCAGCACAAGTGTCGCCAGGATATGCTGTCCTTCACCCTTCAGTTCATAGATCAGCGGTTTGATATCGCATTCCTTCAACGCTGTTTTTGTTTTTCGCATGGCAGTCACCGTTTCCTTTGCCATCATCGAAGGAATGGCGGCTGTCAGCTTCTCTGCCGTCTCCGGATCCCTGATCAGCAGGTCGTATTCTGCCGCACGAAGGCTGGCCATCAGTGCGGGATGTTTCTGATCCACCGCCCGTGCTTCAGACAGCTGCATATCCTTTGGCATGGCACGGTTCATCCGATCAAGGAACTCCTCTTCACTGACCTCCTCAGCCATCGTCACATCCATAATTTCCCGGGTCCCGCAGGCTCCTGTTGATAAAGCACTCGCGAATGTGATCAGGATATGGGGATTGAATCCGTTGGAATATGCAACCGGCAGGCCGCTCCTGCGGAGTCCGCGCTGTACGCTGCGCTGAATATCAAGATGTCCGATATGCCTGATTCTTTCACCTTTTTCAAACACTGCCAGCATTCGCATATGAACATACTCCCTTCCAGCGCTGTAAACCACATCCGTTGCAGCCTTTCCGGCAATCCTTCGTTGTCTCCGCGCGTTCACTTTTTTCTTTTTCATGCCAGAGGAACTGTTTTGTAACCCCGCTGTCTATATGATCCCAGGGCAGGACTTCTTCCTTTGTTCTGGCCCGGTGTGCGTAAAAAGCCGGGTCAAGGCCGCAGTCCCTGAATGCTTCCATCCACAGATCATAGCGGAAGGTTTCATTCCACCCGTCCAGAATGCATCCCTTTTCAAAAGCGCTCCTCAGCACACGGCCCATTCTTCGGTCACCCCGGGCAAAACAGGCTTCGAGGAAACTGACATAAGGCTCATGCCAGTGGAAAGTCACGCCTTTGATATTGAGCACCTGTCTCAGATGCTCCTGCTTTGCGATAATCGCATCCAGCGTATCCTGGGCAGCCCACTGGAAGGGCGTAAAGGGCTTGGGGACAAATACGCTTACGCTCACTGTCACCCGCAGCCCCTTGGCTCTTTGTGTCTTGGGGACATTAAAGTATTCGGCAATGACTTTCCTGGCCAGGTCCGCGATACCGTCCAGATCTTCTGTGGTTTCCGTCGGCAGGCCGGACATGAAATACAGTTTTACGCTGCTCCATCCGCCTTCAAAGGCATCCCGCACTTTGCCCAGCAGATCCTCTTCCGTTACGCCTTTGTTGATCACATCACGCATGCGCTGCGTTCCTGCTTCCGGCGCAAAAGTAAGGCTGGTTTTCCTGACCTGCTGCGTTTCCTCAAGGCTTTCTTTCAGCACGCTGTCGATCCGCAGGCTTGGCAGAGAGATAGATACACGCTTTTCCTTCATGCGTTTCATGAGCTCCCGGATCAGTTCAGGCAGGCAGCTGTAATCTCCGCTTGAAAGGCTGCTCAGACTGATCTCTTCATATCCGGTGGAATTCAGCAGTTTTTCAGCCAGGTCAATCAGCTTTTCCATGCTTCTCTCCCGTACAGGCCGGTACAGAATGCCTGCCTGACAGAAACGGCATCCCCTTGTACACCCGCGCATGATTTCCAGCATGATACGGTCAAAGATCACTTCCGTATAAGGTACGGGAAACTCTTCAGGATAATAGGTGTTGTTCAGGTCAACAACCACCCGTTTCCGGACAGTCGCCGGTGCTTCCGCGCAATTGGGTGTCACAGACGCAACAGTCCCGTCCTCATTGTATGTCACGTCGTACAGGGAAGGAACATACACGCCTTCCAGTTGGGCAAGCTTTTTCAGGCATGCTTCCCGGCTCAATCCTTTTTCCTTGCGTTCGAGAATGACACGGTTCAGCTCTGTCATCACATCTTCCCCGTCGCCGATCATAAACGCGTCAATGAAATCAGCCAGCGGCTCCGGGTTAAAGGCGCAGGGTCCCCCTGCCACCACAATGGGGTCAGTTTCTCCCCGTTCACTGCTTTCCAGCGGAACACCACCCATCTTCAGCATCGCCAGGATATTGCTGAAGCTCATTTCATACTGGAGCGTAAAGCCGATAACGTCAAATGCGTTCAGCGGATGTCTGCTTTCCATGGACAGCAGCGGAAGCTGCTCTTCCTCCATCAGTGCGATCATATCCGTCCAAGGCATGAAAAACCGTTCGCACAGGCTCCAGCTTTCGCGGTTAATCAGCCCGTACAGAATCTTCATGCCCAGGTGGCTCATGCCTACCTCATATGTGTCCGGAAAACAGAATCCGAAGTGCAGCGGACATTCATCCCAGCCCTTCACTTCCGTATTCATCTCGCCGCCGGTATAGCGCGGTGCCTTCTGAACCTTTTCCAGGATTTTCTCAATTTTGTCATTTAAATCCATATCAGGATGCTCCATTTTCTGTTTTTACCTGACAGCAGGTGTCCAGTAATTCTGCTGATAAATATCAGTCAGCCTGAAGGTAACCTGGCATTTGCTCCTGTCAATCGGTGTATTGGCAATCTCAACCGTATCACCAAGCGTGATCGGTTCACCCAGCTCGTAAGTATCACGGTAAACGCCTTCATAGTCAAAGTAGTCACAGACAAACTGCAATGTATCACCCTTACCAATTGCAATCAGTTCCTTTGACTGGGTATCAGAAACACCATCCCCGTATCTGTACAATGCTCCCGCAATATATCCGTCTCCGTTATGTTCACTGTCAAAATTCACAATCAAATCAATCAATACTCGCGAATTCTTATTTTCTCCTTTTTTAGTCAGATAAGCAGGAACATATCCGGTGATTACATAATTATCACCGTCATCCACGGAGTTCAGATAGTAATAGGCCACCGGCTGACGGTCGATAGACAGCCATGTGCCGTCATATTCGGACAAAAGGCTGTTACCTTCAGTCTCAAAGGTGGTATCCATACCAAGGTCGATAAATCCTGTTCCGTCATTGTAGAACACATTCATCAGCAGGGAGGTCACCAGATCCCACTGTTCTTTCTCCAGCGTAATTTTTCCGTCTTTCCATACCAGCCGGGAAGCGTCGAAATGATTATCCAGGATATATTCAGCCGCGTTTTCCGCCGTCATGCTGCGGCCCATGAACAGGTCCAGGATGCTTCCCGTGGAACCGCTGCTGCTGCCGCCTCCGTAAAGGCCGCCCAGCAGTTCCGTAAGGCCGCCTGAAGAGTAGGAGGATGTATAACCGCCGCCCTGTCCGAGCAGGCTTCCAAGCAGGTCCGGTGATGCATAGGCACCGCTCCCATAATTGTTCAGGGACGTCCCTGCGCTGACCTGGCCGCTGACTTCCAGGCTGGCAAACTCCTGAATGCACCGGGTGTACTCTTCATCCATGCCGATCGCCTGGTAGGTGGACACCATCTGATTCACCTTGTTTGCCCGCTGGTAAGGGAAATAGATACTCAGGCCGTAGGCATGGCTGATGCTGCCGCCGGTTCTGTTATACTTCACAGCCCCCTGCAGTGCCTTGGCCAGCGACTTGCCCTCAGCAGTACCCATATTCTTTGCAAAATCCACCATGTCGATCTGGTCAATGCGGCTGGACTGGGCAAATTCCCTGGTTTTACTGCGTGCTTTGGATACCGTCTTGTATTCCTTGTTCTGAATCAGCTCGTTTGTATCAATACTGAACTGTTTCAGTTCATCCGGAACCGTAGCCTGGAGTTCGGCAAGGTCCACAACGCTGAGGGTTGTTGCCTGCCCGCGGCACTGGCGGTTGCAAACTTCAACGAAATCATCCGCGATCTGCTTTCCGATCCGAATTGTGGGAAGACTGGTGTTTTTGTTCAGGTTGTTCAGCCAGTTTGTATAATACCAGCCGACACCCGGTTCCGTTTCTTCGCTGGCAATCATATAATCCGCATACTGGCTCAGCATGATGCCGTTTTCCACGGTTGCCATCAGACAGGCGTCAAATCCGATAAAATCAAACTTGACGTTCGCCTTTTTCAGGGCGCTGTTAATCCCGGCCAGTGTCATGGACTGGTTATGGCCGACCTTTTCATCATAACCGAATCCGCTGACCGAACCGCCGCCGTGATCCCAGAAAATGAGACACATCCGGTTTGCCGGGAAGTTTTTCTTACCGTACTGTATAAAGGTTGTCAGCGTATCGGGACTGACCATGCTTCCTCTGCCCATATCCTTTTCCAGGCAGAGGAACTTGCCATCCTTTATCTGATAAATCTGGTTTACAGATGAGGAAACAACATTGTTACGCCATCTGCTGCATCCTCCGGTAAACACAATCAGGTTTATTTTGTCTCCGACTGTTGCAGCAGCCATTTCCTTCAGGTCGGAAGTCGCCATTCCCTGCTGGCTTTCCAGGTCTGTGCCGCACATGTAAACCATGATTGTCACATTATCCTGCTTGTTTCCGATAATCTCTGTGAATTTAGCCCGTGCTCCCGTGGCAACAGTCTCGTCCAGTGCCGTTGTGTTGTCTTCACCAGAAGAAGTAAAGTAAGGAACCGCGCTGCTCTGATTCGAAACAGTTCCCGTTCCTGTCAGTCCGGAAAAAAGGCTGTCAGCACTGCCGGTATAGTCATAGGCTGTGCTTCCGGATCCCATGAGGGAGCTCAGCAGGTTACCGATATCCATCCCGCTTCCCGAAGAAGCAGTTGAGCCTGAAGAGGTTTCGCCGGACTGTGTTACTGTATTCAGAATGTTCGATACACTGCTGCTGCCGCTGTCTTCCCCTCCGAACAGGCCGCTCAGTCCGCCGCCTCCCAGGAGAAGTACGAGGGCGGCAATAATCAGCAGCAGTTTGCCTCCGCCCATGCCGGAACCGCTTCCTGAGGCGCGCTGGGTTCCCGTGCCGTTCTGTTTCACTCCGTAATGATGCTGTCCCTGTCCGCCTGCGTTTGTTCCGGTGGAAGGATGTGTACCGAATGGATCAGCCTGACCGGCTGCCGGACGTGACCCGAAAGGATTTGCAGAACCGCCTGCCGGCCTGGCTGTATTTCCAAACGGATTCTGTGCACCTGCCTTCTGACCGCCTTGTCCGAACGGGAATCCGGAGCTGTCAGGTCTCTGGGCAGGGCGCTGCTGCCCGAAAGGATTCTGCTGAACCGGACGTCCGGAACCCGATTGTCCCGATGCCGGCCGCTGGTTCATATTGCCGAAAGGCGACGCCTGTGATGCACTTTGCTGCTGACGGCGGTCTTCGTAGCTTCCCGTATTGTTTACAGGGCCTGTGCCAAGACCTTCACCGCGTTTCTCGACGCCTTTGCCTTCATTGACAACCTTTTTCTCCCGGGATCTAGGTTTTCTCTGCTCGTCCATGGTTCTTTCTCCTTTCTTTGGGTTCGTGTACCTGTATAATCTTGTTTCTTACGGAATCAGTTCTTCCGTATCATCCTTTTTCTCCGCATCTTCCGGCTGTGGCATCGGCGGCAGCCCGTTCAGATCTTCCAGTCCGAAATGGCTCAGGAACTCATCCGTTGTACAGAAGAGGATCGGTCTCCCGATGGTGTCTTTTCTTCCTGCTTCACGAATCAGTCCCTTCAGCATCAGGCTCTGAAGGCTGTAATCGCACTTGACACCCCGGATCTGTTCTACCTCAGCGCGGGTTACAGGCTGTTTGTAAGCAACAACCGCCAGCGTCTCCATTGCCGCCTGGCTGAGGCTTTGCTGCTGAACAGGCTGCAAAAGCCTTACAACATCTCCGGAGTACAACGGTCTTGTCGCCAGCTGCACATGATCTCCGAACCGTTTCAGCAGAAATCCCCGCTGCTCATAATCATATTCGTCCTTCAGGCTGTCGATTGCCTCCCGGACTTCCTTTTCCCCGGTCTGAAGCGCGCGTGCAAGTTCCTTGACAGGTACTGCTTCCCCTGCCACAAACAGGATGGCCTCGATTCTTCCTTTCAGGTTTCCTTCCTCATTGTTCAAGGGTCGTAGTCACCTCCCCGGTCATATCCGTCAGATCCTTCGGTGTCTTTTTTTGCCTGGCTTTTCCGGCAATCAGCTCTATCCCGCCGTATACAGCATCCTGTTTCACATGCATCTGTCCCAGCTTAAGCAGCTCCAGAACCGCCAGGAAATACGTAACGACTTCCTCCCGTGTAGGTGCTTCCGAAAAAGCGTCCTCAAACCGCATCCTTTTTTTCTTACGGATACGATAGATCAGGTTCAGCATGCATTCCTGCACTGTATGACTGTCTCTGTGGATGTTCCTCGGTGCGTAATGATTGCTTTCAGGATCATCATCCAGCTGCGGCCTCCGCTGCCAGATTCTGAGGAAGGCTTCCTGCAGTCCCTGCAGCGTCAGGCCTGTCAGTTCAACCTCCTGCGGTGGAAGCGGGTATTCCTCCGGCAGCTTTGTGAAAACACGTTTTGCGGCGTCTTCAAAGGATTTCATGCTTTCGGCCGTTTCCCGGAATCGTTTATATTCCTCGAGCCTTCTGATCAGTTCAGTTTCGGGATCTGTTTCATCCTCCGTTTTCGGCAGACGCGGCAGCATGGCCCGGCTTTTGATTTCCAGCAGCGTTGCCGCCATCAGCAGGAAGTCGCTTGCCTCATCCATATCCAGATCAGGCGCATTCCGGACTATTTCCAGATACTGGTCTGTGATTTCACTGACAAAGATATCCCTGATATCAATCTGGGCTTTGCCGATCAATGTCAGCAGCAGATCCAGCGGACCGTCAAAATCCTTCAGCTTAAAGGCCAGTGTGATCATTGATAATCTATTATCTCCGTCCTCAGATAATCAGGGATATCACAGATGTCAGGGCACCCATCACCGCGCTGTTCGCAGCGGAGAGCACGCCTGAGAGAGCACCGCTCATGCAGATAACCAGAAAAACAACATGAATGGTCTGCATTGTCTGTGCACTCAAAGCCAAACGGCCTTTGAAAACAAACTGATCCATGAACCGGAAGCCGTCCAGCGGCGGCACGGGAAGCAGATTAAAGATTGCCAGGCCCAGGTTCATCTGCGCCAGCATCAGAAACAGCCTCTGCACATACATCAGCCAGGGGATCTGTGCATAATCAGCCAAAGCCTTTAACTCTCCGGAATAAACATAATACGGTAAAAAACCTTCATAAATATTGATCAGCAGGGCTTTATCACCCATTTGTGAAACAATCTCTTTCCCCCAGATGAATTTTGCAAGAATAGCTGAAATAATCAGGCTCAGGATACAGATCAGCAGATTCGTCACAATACCTGCCAGGGAAACAATGATGTAATCCCTTCTGTAATGACGGAAATTGCGGGGATTGACCGGCACGGGTTTTGCCCATCCCACCCTCAGAAAAATCATACAGATCGTACCAAGCGGATCCAGGTGTTTGCGGGGATCCAGTGTCAGACGCCCCAGCCACCATGCTGTAGAGTCACCACATTTCAGTGCGGCATAACCGTGTGCACATTCATGGATGATCAGGCTGAACAACAGGCAGATAGCCAAATACAGCAATGTGATAATCGTTCCGCCCGGATCCATCCTCAGTTCTTGCAGCATCGACGTAATACCAGAAAACATAGTTTCAAATCTCCTTATGAATTAGCTCTCCTGAGCAGTTCCGCCTCATCAATGGTCTCGATGCCAAGACTTTGCGCCTTGGTCAGCTTGCTGCCTGCGTCTTCGCCGACTACCACGAATGCGGTTTTTTTACTGACGGATCCGGAAGCGTTGCCGCCCCGGCTGCGGATCAGGTCTTCCGCCTGCTTCCGGCTGAGTGTTGGCAGCGTACCTGTCACCACAATACTCATGCCGGAAAAAACACCTTCCGCCGCGGAATGCATTTCACCGGGATGAACACCGGCAGCAAACAGTCTTTCAATCATCTGATTGTTTTCCGGGAAACTGAAATACTCAATTACACTGCCCGCCACAATCCCGCCGATATCCGGAATGGCCGTCAGCGACGCTTCATCAGCTGCTTTCAGTTTCTCCAGCGATCCAAAGTGCTGGGCCAGATCCCTGGCCGTTTTCCTGCCCACATTCGGAATGCCCAGTGCAAACAGGAAGGCATCCAGATCACAGTGTTTGCTCTTTTCCAGGGCGTCCGACAGGTTTCCGGCCTTTTTTTCCTTAAAGCCTTCCAGCATAAGGAAATCCATGGGCGTCAGTGTATACAGGTCTGCCGGCTGTCTGACACCCATCTGGTCATACAGCTGCCCGGCCGTCTTTTCACTGAAGCCGTCAATATCCATCGCTTCGCGCCCGGCAAAATGAGCCAGTCGTGCCACAGCCTGGGGCCGGCAGCTTTCACGGTTCATGCAGAACAGATGTGCTCCCCGTTCAATCAGAGGACTTCCGCACGCCGGACAGATCTGCGGCTTTTCAATCGGTTTTTCATCCTCTTTCGGATCTCCGGCCCGTCCCATAATTTCAGGGATAACATCGTTGCTTCGCCGGATCCACACATCGCAGCCGATCGCCACGTCTTTTCGCTGTATATCTCCCAGATTATTCAGCGTGGCCTTTTTCACTGTCACCCCGTAGAAATCCACAGGTTCCACATGAGCAAGCGGGGTCAGTTTCCCGGTTCTTCCAAGTTCCCAGGTGACGTCGAGAAGTTTTGTGACGCATTCCTCTGCCTTGAATTTATATGCAACCGCCCACCGCGGGAATTTTTCCGTAAATCCCATCCGTTCCCGCAGGGTATAATCACCGACCTTGATCACAACGCCGTCAATCAGCCAGTCGAGACTGCTGCGTCGTTTTTCCACCTCCAGAATACATTCTTCCAGAGCCTGGCGTCCTTTGCTGCTTCCCAGGTATGGGCTGACCTGAAAACCGTTCTGCCGCAGGAAATCCAGCATACCGGGCTGGCTGTCATAGGGCGGGTTTTCAATGGTCCCGACCTGATAGAAAAATGCGTCCAGATGCCGGGAAGCCGTAACCGCCGGATCCAGATTCCGCAACGCTCCTGCAGCTGCATTCCGCGCGTTTTTAAGCGGTTCCTTTGCTGTTTTATTATACTTTTCCAGGGTGCTCAGCCGCATGATGCATTCACCCTGTACTTCCAGCAGCCCCTTGTACGGAATGGTTTTGGGAACCGAATGAATTGTGCGTGCCTGCGGCAGAATCGCCTCGCCCGTAATACCGTTTCCGCGGGTGGCAGCCTGAACCAGATTACCGTTTTCATACGTCAGGTTCAGCGTCAGTCCGTCAAACTTGTATTCCAGATAGTACTGGAGGTTTTCAGCCTCTGCCAGTTTTTCCGTCCGCTGAATCCAGGCTTCCAGTTCTTCAAGGCTCTGCACCTTGTCCAGGGACCACAGCCTTGTGATATGGCGGTGTTCCTCAAAGCTTTTCAGCGGCTCTCCGCCGACTTTTTTTGTCGGGGAATCAGGCAGTACAATGCCGGTTTCGCTCTCAAGCTTTTTCAGTTCATCATACATCTGATCCCATTGCATGTCAGAAATGATGGGATCGTCCAGCACATAATAGGCATAGGATGTCTCATTCAGCCGCCTGACCAGCTGCTCCATCCGTTCCCGTGCCTCGCTCATTCCTTTTCCCCCACTTTTACGATCGGAGCCACCGCCAGTGAGAGTTCACGCTCACCGGCCGTCTCAAAATTGATCCTGATTCTCGCTTCTGCGCCGTTTCCGGAGACTTCTGTCACTTCTCCGAAACCAAACTTCGGATGCCTGACTCTTTCGCCCGGACTGAAGAGTTTCTGCATGGCAGACCCCGCAAAAGCGTTTGCAGCGCTGCCTGTAAAACCCCTGGACACACCAGGAATACTGTTCAGGTTCTGTCCGTTCAGCTTCAGCTTCGGCTTGCCGAGTGAAGCAAGCGGTATACGTTTTACAGTCTCGGTTTCCGGGAATTCACTCTCCCACGTACTGAAACCTTCTGCCCGTCCCGGTCTCTTTTCGACTCTTCGTCCATATCCGTATCCGGCGGCTGCCGAGTACTCTTCCCGGACAAGCCTGGCAGGGATTTCATCCAGGAACCTGCTCGGCGGATTATGACTGTACTGGTTGTACATCATCCGTTCAGATGCGCGTGACAGATACAGCCGTTTTCTTGCCCTTGTTATACCGACATACATCAGGCGCCTTTCCTCTTCAAGCCTGTTGTCCTCTTCCAGACTTCTGGCCGACGGGAAAATGCCCTCTTCCATACCGGGAATGAAAACATTGTCAAATTCCAGACCTTTGGCTGAGTGAAGGGTCATCATTGTCACATATCCGCTCCGGTCTTCCGCCCGGTCGAGATCTGTCACAAGCGCCACATTCTCAAGGTATGCCTCCAGGGTCGGCTGTTCACCCAGCATCGCGAATTCATGCACCGAGCCACGGAATTCCTGTATGTTTTCAATTCTGTTCAGTGATTCCTCAGTGTCTTCTTTCCGGTACTGTTCCTCCAGCCCGGTCATCTGGATCAGCATATCCACAAAAGCTTCAAGCTCCATGGTTTCTTTCATGGCGCACAGCATTGTCATCAGGCGGAAAAACTCTGTCACGCAGTTTCTGGCGCGGCTGCTCATATCATCAGGAAGATCCGCCATCGCGGCAAAAAGCGGCAGGCCCTGTCTTGCTGCATGTTCTGCCAGCGCCTGAACTGTTGTATCCCCGATCGATCTTTTGGGTACATTGATAATACGGGTCAGCGAAATATCGTCCGCCGGATTGGCAACCACCCTCAGATATGCCAGGATATCCTTGATTTCCTTGCGTTCGTAGAATTTCTGCCCGCCGAAAACCCTGTAAGGAATCCCGGCCTGCATAAGTACTTCTTCAGGAATACGGCTCTGCGCGTTCGTCCGGTACAGCAGCGCCATGTCCCCATAAGGGATTCCCTGTTTTTTCAGTTCCTGAATCTGCTGGATAATCCAGGCCGCTTCGTCTCTTTCATCCTGTCCGCAGTAACTGACAATCTTGTCTCCGTCACCGTGTTCCGTCCACAGGGTTTTGTCCTTCCGGCCTTCATTATGGGCAATAACCTGATTGGCAGCATCCAGGATATTGCCTGTGGAGCGGTAATTCTGCTCCAGTTTGATGACGACTGCATCCGGGTAATCATTTTCAAATTCGAGGATATTCCGTATATCCGCGCCGCGCCATCCGTATATGCTCTGGTCATCATCCCCGACCACGCATAGATTCCGGCTTTCCGCTGTCAGCAGTCTCAGCAGCTCATATTGTGTGCGGTTTGTATCCTGATACTCATCGACCATGACATACCTGAATCGTCTCCGGTATACCTCCAGGACAGGCGGATGGTCGGCCAGCAATACAAGGGTTTTCAGCAGCAGGTCATCAAAATCAAGCGCATTCATTGATTTCATGCGCTTTTCATATTCCGTCATGACATCATGGATCATGGAGGATCTTCTGTCGCGCAGTGACTTTGCGAACCATTCATCCGGCATGAGCATTTTGTTTTTTGCGTCGCTGATTTTAGCCCGTATTTCCCTTACCGGCAGGAACTTATCGTCTATATTCTGCTGTTTCAGGATATCCTTCAGGATCCTCTGCTGATCATCGTCATCATAAATCGTAAAAGACCGGCTGTATCCGATCTTTTCAATATCTCTGCGAAGAATCCGGGCACAGGTGGAGTGAAAGGTGCTGATCCAGGCTTCTTCAGCCTTCTCCTCACCAATCAGGCTCTGCACCCTCGTTTTCATTTCTTTTGCTGCCTTGTTTGTAAATGTCAGTGCCAGAATCGACCAGGCAGGCACTCCGTGGTCAATCAGGTTTGCAACCCGGTAGGTCAGTGCCCGGGTTTTGCCGCTTCCTGCTCCGGCCAGAATCAGTACAGGGCCCTCCAGCGTTTCAGCGGCCTTTCGTTGTTCCGGGTTTAATGTAGTCAGATCCATGCTTATTTTTCTTCTCCCATAGCGTCAAGAACACGGCGATAGCCGTCCGCTCCGTATGAAAGCGAGCGGTTAACCCTGGAGATCGTGGCGCTGGATGCGCCGGTCTCCTCCGCGATCTTCTGGTAAGTTTCCTTTCTGTCAAGCAGATAAGCCACTTCCAGCCGCTGGCTGATGCTCTTGATTTCCGGGATCGTACAGATATCCTCAAAGAAGCGATACGCATCTTCCTCGCTCTTCAGCGTAAGGATAGCCTTCATCAGCAGATCGGTCTGACTGTTTCTGATTTTAGGTTCAAACATAAACGTCACTTCCCGCTCAATTTCACACTTTAGCGTGCGAATATATGATACCATAAATTCCCCGAAAAAAATATGTATTAATTGTTACGTTTTTAATGTTTACCTTTGCTATGTATCCGTGTGCTTCTTATGAATAAACCCTTGACACGGTTCTTTATCTCTTCTAAACTGACATATACTTATGATGATGAAAGGTGGGATTCCAATGGCGTTTGTCGAAGAGAATTTCGGTATCAATGTATTCAATGATTCCGTGATGCGCCAGCGTCTCCCCAAGGAAACCTACAAAACCCTGCATAAGACCATTGATGAGGGCCGCCGTCTTGATCCCCAGGTTGCAAGCGTTGTTGCAAACGCCATGAAGGACTGGGCTCTGGAACGCGGTGCCACACATTATACGCACTGGTTCCAGCCGCTGAATTCCGTCACAGCTGAAAAACATGACGCTTTTATTACTCCGGTACAGGGTGGTAAAGTCATCCAGGAGTTCTCCGGGAAAGAACTGGTCCGCGGCGAAGCGGACGCATCCTCCCTGCCCAGCGGCGGCCTGCGCTCCACTTTCGAGGCTCGCGGTTATACTGCCTGGGATCCTACCTCCTATGCCTTTATCAAGGAACACGTTCTCTGCATTCCGACAGCTTACTGTTCCTACGGCGGAGAAGCGCTGGATAAAAAGACTCCTTTGCTTCGGTCCATGGAAGCGCTGAACAGGCAGGCAGTCCGCATTCTCCGTTTGTTCGGCCGTCTGGATGCTACCCGCGTGATGCCCACAGTCGGTCCCGAGCAGGAGTATTTTCTGATCGAGAAAGAGCTTTATGACAAACGTAGCGACCTGATTTTTTCTGGACGCACACTTTTCGGAGCCCCTGCTCCCAAAGGACAGGAGCTGGGTGATCATTTCTTCGGCACAATCAAAACCAGGGTCCAGGCTTTTATGACAGAGTTGAATGAAGAGCTGTGGAAAGTCGGCGTGCTTGCCAAAACAGAACATAACGAGACTGCTCCCGCTCAGCATGAAATGGCCCCGATTTATTCCATCGTGAATGTTGCCTGCGACCACAACCAGCTGACAATGGAAATCATGAAGAAAGTCGCCCGTCGCCACGGTCTTCACTGCCTGCTGTCAGAAAAGCCTTTTGCCGGGGTCAACGGCAGCGGCAAGCATAACAACTGGTCCATGTTTACCAACACCGGCTATAATCTCCTGAATCCCGGTGACAGTCCACATGAAAGCGCCCAGTTCCTGCTTTTCCTGACATCTGTGATCAAGGCCGTGGATGAGTATCAGGATCTTCTCCGTGCATCTGTGGCCTCTGCCGGAAACGATCACCGTCTCGGAGGCTGCGAGGCTCCTCCCGCAATCATCAGTATCTTCCTGGGGGATGAGCTTACTGAAATCCTTGAGGCGCTGGAAGCCGGTTCCATCTATAACGGGCGTGAAAAAACCGACATGACCATCGGTGTTCATGTGCTTCCCAAATTCCCGAAAGACACCACAGACCGCAACCGGACTTCCCCCTTTGCCTTTACCGGCAACAAATTTGAGTTCCGTTCCCTCGGTTCATCTGATTCCATTTCCGATGCCAATGTTGTATTGAATACCATTGTCGCGGAAAGCCTCCGTCAGTTTGCTGACGAGCTTGAAAATGCAGCCGATTTCCGCACCGCCCTGCATGATCTGATCGTCAGAACCATTCACGATCATAAACGCATCATTTTCAACGGCAACAACTATACGGACGAATGGGTGGAAGAGGCTGAGAAGCGCGGTCTTGCCCGGCTGGATTCCACGGTGGACGCGCTCCCCTGCTATACGGCGGAAAAGAATATCCGTCTTTTTGAGACCCATAAGGTTCTTTCCGAGTCTGAGCTTCGTTCACGCCGGGATATCGGCCTGGATTCCTACGCCAAAATCATCATGATCGAAGCTAAAACCATGATTATGATGACCCGCCGTCAGATCCTGCCTGCCGTACTTCGTTTCACCGGTGACATTGCTGCGGCGTCCAGGAACATCCGGGAAATCGGCGTTGATTTATCCAGCGGTACCGAGCTGGTGTCCACGCTTTGCAGTACCACAGATCAACTGAACCGGGATCTCACCATGCTCGAATCTGCTGTCAGCGCTTTCCCCGCCGGGGACGACCTGCTGGCTGCTGCACGCTATATGCATGACACCGTTCTGCCCGCCATGTCAAACCTGCGTTCCTCCGCAGACGCGCTTGAGCAGCTGACTGAACGCAGTTACTGGCCGTTCCCGACTTATAACGAACTGCTTTTCAGCATCTGATTCCAAAAACCGAACAGGCTGCCGTACGGCAGCCTGTATTTTATTGCTTTTCCTTATCGAACAGAAGGGTCCAGCCTTCCGGCTCTTTCCGGATTTCGTGGGTTTCTATGGGCACGCCCATATCCACAGCCGGCGCGGATTCCAGCCTTTCATCATCCATATACTCAAGAAATGCCTTCAGCTCCTCTGCTGATCTTACCATCGGCTGATGGGAGCAAAGCACATGCAGGATTTCCTGTCCATGCTCCTTTTCCAGAGTACGGACCAGTTCTTTCATATTTTCCCGCCATCTGCATACCGGCAGCGAGGAAGGAAACCATATCCATGTGCATGGATTCCAGTCGTCGCCTGTCAGAAGCAGCTGCAGCTCCTTCAGATACAGCACAATGCTTCCCGGTGTGTGTCCGGGAACATGAATCACCTGTACCTGCATTTGACCGAGCTCCACTGTAGTCTTTTCAAACCGCCCGGATAATTCATCGAAGAGGATGGGTTCCGGCTCTTTAAAGCATACGGACATAAAGTCTTCCGGTATCGGCACGCCTTTCTGTTCCGCCTGCTTTGCCACCTTCATTCTCTGCAGGGAACCAGTCCGCTGTCTGAATTCATCCAGATCTTCGGAACACATCCTGCTTTCACCGAACCATCTGACTCCGAGAATATGATCATGATGGCCGTGAGAAAGCAGCACACTGACAGGCTTCCCTGTCAGTGTCTGCACAAAAGCTTTTACATTTTCTGTTCCGTATCCCGCATCAAAGAGAATGGCGCTTTCCGTTCCCTCAATCAACGTCATGGAGACACCCATGGCATCAGAGATGTGCGTCACTCCCGGGAATACTTTTTCAGCATGAAACATTCTTTACGCCTTATAGCCGATTTCGTCAGCCAGTTTCTTTTCAATAATCACTGTGGCATCCCTGTGCAGCCGCATGAAGGTGCAGGGGCATTTCGGATCAATCTTGTCCTGGATCAGCAGCTTAGTTGCCGCTTCCTGCTTATTGCCGTTAATGATCATAATCAGACGCTTCGCCCGCATGATGTTTCCCATACCCATTGTTACCGCATGTGTGGGAACATCTTCCTTGCTCGCAAAGAACCGTTTGTTGGCCTCGATTGTGGAATCATCCAGTGTTTCCTCATGGGCGCCGTCATACAGCGTTTCACCGGGCTCATTGAAACCGAGATGACCGTCCGGTCCGACACCCAGAACCTGAATTTCAATCTCTGTCTTGTCCAGTATGTCATTGAACTCTTTCAGGTTTGCCGCGACATCGCCGGTTCCTTTGGCCACATAGGTGTTGGCCTTGTCAATGTTGATATGGTCAAACAGATTGGTATTCATAAAATAGCGGTAACTCTGGTCATGCGTACCGTCCAGGCCGACGTATTCGTCCAGATTCACGCTGTGAATCCGGCTGAAATCCAGGCCTTCTTCCTTGCAGCGCCGCGCCAGCTCCCTGTACATTCCCACCGGGCTGGAACCTGTAGCCAGGCCGAGGGTGCACTCAGGGTTTTCCCTCACGATCTTCTCGATAATGTCCGCAGCTTTACGTGCGCCGTCTTCATAGTCCTTTGCGATAATAACCTTCATTTTCATTTCCCCCTTGAAATGATTTTTTTTTTATTTTTTTGCAACAACGGTGCCGTTGTTCTTCCAGATGCTTTTCTCCGGGATTGTGCCGCGCACGCAGGATGTCGGGTACACATTGGAATCACGTCCGATGACTGTACCGGGATTCAGCACGCTGTTGCATCCTACTTCCACCCGGTCCCCCAGCATAGCGCCGATTTTTTTCAGGCCGGTTTCGATTCTCTCATCTCCGCATTTGACAACCACAAGCAGTTTGTCGCTTTTCACATTGGAAGTGATGGATCCGGCACCCATGTGGCTTTTGTATCCCAGTATGCTGTCGCCGACATAATTGTAGTGCGGAACCTGTACGTTGTCAAAAAGGATCACGTTTTTCAACTCAGTGCTGTTGCCAACCACGCAGTGATCTCCGATAAGCGCGCTGCCGCGGATAAATGCACCAGGCCTGACTTCGGTTTCGTGCCCGATGATGGCAGGCGCTCCGATATAGTTATTGGGATAAATCTTTGCGTCCTTGGCAATCCAGACGTTCTCGCTGACTTCATCAAATTCTTCCTTGGGCAGGGTCTTCCCCAGCTCAATGATAAAGTCCTTGATTTTGGCAAGTGCTTCCCAGGGATACTCAGTATTCTCCAGGATGGATGCAGCCCGGGTATGAGTCAGGTCATACAGATCTTTTGTCCTCAGCATTACTTTTTCACCTCAATCAGATGTCCGCTTTCCTTCATGGATTCGATAATATAATCAACATACTTTTCACATTCCTCGGTGCTGGTTGCCTCGCTCATCACACGAAGCACCGGTTCTGTGCCGCTCTTGCGAAGCAGGACGCGTCCGGCGTCGCCAAGCTCCTCCGTGCAGTGATTCACTGCGTCCATTACCTTCTGTTCAGCCAGTGTGCCGTCTTTATCGTCCACAACCACATTTTTCAGAACCTGCGGATACATTTTGCAGGGCTCCGCAAGGACTGACAGGGGCAGCTGCGTATCGATCATCACTTCCATCAGCATAATCGCGGTGATCAGGCCGTCGCCGGTCCGGGCGTGCTTGCGGAAAATAATATGACCGCTCTGTTCGCCGCCAATCAGGTGGTTATAAGCTTTCATATTCTCATAAACATACCTGTCGCCCACTGCAGTCTTTTCATAGTTGATTCCGGCCGCATCCAGCGCCTTATAAAGGCCGAAATTGCTCATGATCGTGGTTACAACCGTATTGCTCGGCAGCTGACCCTTGCTCTTCAGATACTTGGCGCAGATGTACATGATCTTGTCACCGTTCACTTCATTGCCGTTCTCATCCACAGCCAGGCACCGGTCGGCATCACCGTCAAAAGCGAAACCAACGTCCAGTTTATTCTCTTTCACATATTCCTTCAGGGACTCAATATGTGTACTGCCGCAGTTCCGGTTAATGTTCAGGCCGTCCGGTTTATTGTGTATAACATAGGTTTTTGCGCCCAGCGCGTTGAATACCGCGGGACCTATCATCCAGCTGCTGCCGTTTGAACAGTCCAGGGCCACTTTGTGATCATCAAAAGGACGTGTGGCCAGATTGGTCAGATATCCGATATAGCGGTTTCTGCCGGTATAGAAGTCAACGGTGCAGCCAATACGGTCTTCCGCTGCAAAGGGCAGTTCTTCCGTTTTTCCGTCAATATAGTCTTCAATGGCATCCTGGAGTTCATCGTCCATTTTTTCGCCTTTTCCGTTCATCAGCTTGATGCCGTTATCGTAAAAGACGTTATGGCTTGCTGAAATCATCACGCCGCAGTCAAAATCCTCCGTCCTCGTGATATAGCTCACGCACGGAGTCGTTGTAACATGCAGCAGATATGCGTCAGCACCGGAAGAAGTAATGCCGGCGGCCAGCGCGCTTTCATACATGTATGAGGAGCGCCGTGTATCTTTACCGATTACAATTCTTGCTTTGTCATCCAGGTGTTTTTTGCCGTAATACCAGCCCAGGTATCGTCCTGTCTTGAATGCGTGTTCAGCGGTCAGAACAACGCCGGCTTTGCCGCGGAATCCATCCGTTCCGAAATATCTGCCCATTGCTTGTCCTCCTTATCAGTTACATAAACTTTGTCTGAAAAAATAAAATCACCGCAAAAATCAGATGTATTATAACGTCTTATTTTTGTCTTGTCAATACATGATATGGTAGACGCTGCAACATCACTCCCCTAAAAGACAATATCTTTCTTTTCTTCTTTGTTTGACTTTATTCTGATGCGTATGAGATAATACAAATACCCTTTTATATCCCTCGTTTTCTGAATACTCAGCACCTGACCGGGAGGTTTTTCCGATGAAGAGAGGGTTTCTGTTTATACTTACGGCTATGCTGGCTGTACTGGCAGTTGTTTTTTGTGTTCTGTATATTTCAGGCAATCAGGATAAAGACCGGAAAATTGATTCCCTTTCCGCGAATATAGATACACTCTCTGAGAATGTCAGAAAGCTTGAGTCTGATATTTCACTTCGCAATGCCGAAATCGAGAACCTGAACGGCGATCTTCTGGCAAAAGATGACCGGATCCATTCTCTTGAAGCAGAATCAGCTGAAGCAGAATCCCTCCTGTCCGATCAAAACCTTCAGCTGCAGCAGTATGAAACCGATCTTGCTGACAGGCAGATCCGGATGGATGAGTTCTCCGCTCAGATTGCTGACCTGAACAAACAGATTGAATCCCTTTCATCAAGCAGCAAAGAACAGGCTTCCACAATACAATCACTGACCGATGATACCGCCCAGAAAGCCGCTCTGATTGATTCACTGGAGGCTGAAATTGCTGAAAAAGAGCAGCAGATTGTATCACTCACTGACGAAGTGACAGAAAAAAAGGCGGACATCCTGTCCCTCACTTCAGCAACAGACTCACAGGAAAGCCTCATCAGCGAGCTGCAGGCAGAACTGGATCAAAAAGCCGAACAGATCGTTTCACTGAATAATGACATTGTGGATAAGGATAAACAAATTCAGGCCCTGAATAATACTGTCAGCGAAAAAGCTGCGGGAATTGAATCTCTTATAACCGCAGGCGAAGGAAATGCCGCACGAATCAGCGAACTCGAATCTGCCCTGAAAGAAAAAGATGATCAGATTGACTCTCTGAAAGCTGATATGGCATCGAATGAACAGCGGATCATTTCCCTGGACAATGCGCTCACAGAGGAGAAAGCCGGATTTGAAACGATTGCCGCCGAGAATAACAGTCTGAATACCAGAATCGTCTCACTGGAAGCCGATCTGGAGGAAAAAAACACCCTCATAAGCTCCCTGAATGCCGTTTTGGAAGAAAAAGAACAGCAGATTCAGACTCTGGCCGAAAAAGCACCGGAAGACATATCCGTTAATGCTGCGCTGTCTTCAGAGAATGCTGATCAGCAATCCTCCGGCCTCATCCAGGAAGCAGATTCCGGGAATTATACCGCTCTGATTGCTTCCCTGAATGCCGATATCGCGGAAAAGGAACAACAGATCAAAGCATTGGAAAACGCCCTCACCGAAAAAAACACGCTTATTGAGTCCATCACCGCCGATAATGAAGCCATGGGCAGCCGGATCACAGCGCTGGAAACCAGCATTCTTGGCAAAGAGTCTCAGATCCAGACATTATCTTCCGCAGTTGACGAAAAGGATTCCAGGATCAGCGAGCTTACCGAGACCATTGCCGAGCTGAAAGACAAATCCGGCAATGACAGTACTGACGCAGTTCCTGCTGCCTCAGCCTCTTCCGAACCTGACATTGCGGATAAAGCAGCCGTCTCGAATAGCGCTGACATTCCTGACAATACTGAAGAACTGAAAAACCTGAAATCCGAAGTTGAAAACAAATCCCTTATGATTTTTACCCTCAACTCCGCTGTCGCAGAAAAGGATGCCCGTATTCAGACACTCAGTAATGAACTGGAAGAAAAGAATACCCTGATTGAAACCCTTCAGGCTTCCCTTTCCGAAAAAAACACAGAGGCTGAAAACCTTACCGCGGTCGTCGCAGATCAGGAAACGCAGATCAGCACGCAGAAAACAAATCTGTCTGATTTGTCTCAGCAGATTGAAACGCTGAACACAGACCTTTCCTCCCGCACTGAGCAGATCAGCAGCCTGGAAAATGATCTTTCTGATAAAGCAAAGATCATCGAAACACTGCAGGCTGAGATTGCTGTCAAGGCGCAGCAGATTGATTCCTTAACCGCAGACGCTGCAGCCCGGACCGAGGAAACAGAAAAGAGTCAGATAGCCGAAGCGGACTTACAGTCGCTCTCCGATGAAAATGCGTCGCTTCAGGAAAAACTGGCAGTCTGTGAAAAGCGGATTGAAGACCTGCAGAACCTGTATATCAACACCTTCGTTTCTTCCTCCGGAAATTCCCTTTCCCTGGACGGCAGTGAAGATGTGATCGTTGTCAAGCGAATCCGGATCAGAGATAAAAACAATCCAAACGTGCACAAAAAGCCCAAATTTTCCTCCCGGGTAATCGGCTTTGCAAAAGCCTCCACTGAATATGAGATTCTGGATGTGTCTGATAACGGCTGGTATCAGATCAGGCTTGAAAACGGAAAAACCGGCTGGATTCATCCAAACGCCGGCACCTTGAATACATTTGAATTCAATTTCGATTCAATCGGTACAGAAACCGAACCGTAATACTCTGAACAGGAATAATCTTCGATTTCAGATCATTATGATAAAAAAGCGGCGTATGTTCATACGCCGCTTTTCGTGCGGTTGGCGGGACTCGAACCCGCACGCTTTATGGGCAGGGGATTTTAAGTCCCCGGTGTCTGCCATTCCACCACAACCGCATTGAAGATAGTATACCATTCGACAGAAAAATGCGTCAAGCTGTTCTGTCCTTTTTACAGACCCAGCGGCTTACTTTTCGGAGTACCGGCTTTTCGAGGATAAATGGAGGCGGTATGCTGAATCTTTCTGACCGGCAGGATCATGTGATCCCAGTCCCGTCCGTGCACGGAACCTTCCACCGGCATCTCAATCCTGCCGCCAAGCAAATGTGCAGCCTTTCTTCCGCTTTCAAGCTCATTTTTCAGTGCGGGACCTTTCCAGCAGAGCGCGCATCCGTCCACTGCCACATACGGCAGCAGATATTCACACAGAACATTCATCGGTGCCACAGCCCGTGCTGCAGCAATATCGAACTGTTCCCTCAGCTCTTTTTTTCTTGCACCGTCCTCAGCCCTGGCGTGTACAAGGGTAATGTTTGTTGTATCGCTTTTCTCACCCACTGTCTCCAGGAACGACAGTCTCTTCTGTTGTGAATCCAGCAGCGTTACTTTCATTTCCGGGCAGGCCATGGCCAGCACAAGTCCCGGGAATCCCGCACCTGTACCGACATCAATCAGTTTTTCACTGCCCCTGATCAGGCCCGTTTTCAGCACAATCAGACTGTCAATAAAGTGCTTATCAACAGTTTCCTCATCATCTGTCACAGCCGTCAGATCCATTCTGCTGTTCCATTCACGGAGCAGTTCCAGATACAGGTACAGCTTTTCAGGCAAATCTTCCCTGAACGGCACTTCATTCAGTTCCAGCCGCGTTTTGATTTCTTTGCTGTTCATACACTTACTCCAACGGTAGATGAAGATACTTTACTGCCCAGTATTTACACCATGAAAGTGCTTCCCTCGCATGATTCCGCAGCCAGTATTCGGGTTTGCATGGGCTGCCAAGTCCACATGCCTCGTAGCCAAGATCCTTTGCCAGCGCAAGCGCGCGCGGAACGTGATAGTCGCTTGTTACAATCAGGACCTTCCGGACGTCTGGAATACTCTTCAGGAGCGCCGCGGCATTTTTCAGGTTCTGATTTGTATTGAAGGATTCAGGATCCGTGAGGATATCAGTCTCCGGAACGCCTTTCTCCATCAGGTACTTTTTCATGGCTTCTGCTTCAGTAACCGGCTCGTCCCTGCCCTGCGCGCCGCAGACAACAACAGGCACCGCTTTACGTCCGTATGCTTCACAGGCGGCGTCCAGCCTCCAGCTGAGCTGAACATTGGGCGTTCCGTCCTTCTTTACCTGTGCGCCCAGAACGATGATAGCATCATAACTGTCCTTTTCCGGCACAGTTGTCTGCACGCTCCTTTCATTGATACAAACATATCCGATAATACCTGTATAAGCTACCACCGCCAGCGTAACAAGCAGGATGATGATCCTGGCCGGCAATGGCAGCAGGTGTTTCCTTTTCCCTTTCATGCTTTACCTGCCTTTTATTCTGTAATCAATGTCTCCGTGCTGAATCATGCTGTACGTCCTGTCTCCCGCCACAATAATATGATCCAGCACCAGAATGCCCACGCCGTTCAGCAACCTCTGCAGCTGGATGGTGGAAGATATATCCTCTGGGGACGGGGCACAGGTTCCTCCTGGATGATTGTGACACAGCAATACGCTGTGCGCGTTATAGTTCAGCGCGGTTTCCATAACCATCCGCGGATAGGCTGAAACCTCACTCAATGAACCTTCGGAAATTTTCCGCCGGCCAAGGACATTGCACTTGGCATTCAGGGAGATGACATAAAACCGTTCTGTACGTTCTCCAGCCAGAATGGAAAGGCAATAATTCTCCGCTTCCCTGCTGTTGCCGATCTTCTGCGGCTCGGTCATGGCGCATCTGTGCCATACTCTGGTCAGCGGAACAACCATGCTGATCAGCGTTGCCTGCTGTTCTCCGATCCCATTCACCTGCATCAGCTGTTCCGGTCTGGCTTCCAGAACCCCTTTCAGGCTGCCGAACTGATCAAGCAGCTCATGCGCCAGCGGATTGGTATCTCCTCTGGTTTTGGAATAAAAAAGAAGGAGTTCAAGGATCTGATGATCTTCGAAATTCTCAAATCCTTTGTCGTGAATAAACCGTTCCCTCATTCGTTCCCGATGACCGGCATGAATGTTGTCTTCCATCTTTATTCCCTCCCGTAGTATCTCCAGATATCCAGGCACGCCTGCTTTTCATTGGCCCTGGGGAGTATCATGGCCCTGCGGTAGATTTGTTTGATTTCTTCTTTTGTCATTTTCACCGGATGATTGTTAAGCCGTTCTGTATTAACAGAGCAAGCCAGTTCCTCCAGCACAGCTTCGTCGGGCACAGGCGGAATCAGCATCTCCAGATCATACAGGATGCCCTTCAGCAGTTTGGGACCCATTCTTATATCTCCAAGGCGCATCTTTGTACTCAGATCTTTCAGGATGTCCTGCATCTCCTCCTTGTCCTGCATTGATTCCCAAAGAACAGGAAGCGTCAGAAAACAGGCGTGTCCATGTGCCAGTCCCATTTTCTTGGTAATCATATAAGACATGGCGTGCGCTGCAGTAGTACGCGTAATCTGAATGGCTTTGCCGCTCTGATAGCTGGCATCCAGCATCTCTTCGGCCGCATGCAGATCGCCTTCAAGATAGGCTTTCAGATTGTCCAGCACACCGATGATCGCAAGAAACGCATGCACTTTACTGTCATCATTCGCTCCGCGGCTCCAGTAGCTTTCTATGCCCTGGGACAGCGCATCAAGGGCACAGGATTTTTTATGATACAGCGGCAGTGAGTCCAGCAGCGACGCATCCAGTATCACGCCGTCCGGCCGGAGCGACGGATGATTCAGGCTGACCTTGTTTCCATTAACATAAGCCACCGCAATCTGGGTTGCCTCAGAGCCTGTGCCCGCCGTACCCGGAACAGCGATATGATGGCAGATGGCACTGCCTTCAAGTCTGCCGCTGATCACGTCTTCCTCGCTTTTTGCATTCAGACGGGCCTTGATGGCTTTGGCGGTATCAATGCTGGATCCGCCTCCGACAGAAATCAGACCGTCGCAGTGCTCTTTGGTATACAGACCGGCTCCTTCTTCACTGTCCTTCAGATCCGGATTTGAATGAAATCCGGTATATACGGGTGCTGAAAGCAGCCAGGGGTTTTTCTTCAGGAGGGTGCCGGTCAGCGGTTCCATACCGACAATGAGCGGCTTTTGGATACCCAGCTTCTGACATAATTCAGGTAGTTTTTTCAGGCTTTCCCTGCCCCTGATTACTTTCTGATAATCATTCATAGAGGTGTCTCCTCCGGTCCTTTTTCATTTTCCGACACAGAATTGTGAAAAAACCCTGTCCAGCAGTTTTTCATCTGCGCTGTCGCCGGTAATCTCGCTCAATGCAGCCTGGGCTGCCTGCAGATCCGTTGCTGCCACGTCGGGCGTATAGGAATCCAATGTCTTTTCCGCATCCCTGAGATGTCTGACAGCCCGTCTGACTGCATCCAGGTGTCTCGGTTGTGTCACAGCCTGCTGATCCGATACCTGGACATAACGTGCCAGAAAGTCCCGCAGAGGCTGCAGGCTCTCCTGATCCAGTGCTGATACCGTCATACAGGTCATATCCTGGCGAATGTCATGAATATCCTCCTCTGTAATCTCCTGCGGAAGATCCGTTTTGTTGATCACAACGGCGCCTTCCCCGCTGAAACTTCTCAGCAGTTCCAGATCATCGGCTCCAAGCGGCTGCGAACCATCCAGGATCAGCAGCGATGCATCCGCTTCCCTTCTGGCCTTTTCACTTCTTTCCACGCCGATTCTTTCCACAGGATCATTGGTTTCATGGATTCCTGCCGTGTCTGTCAGCTGAACCCGGAATCCATTCAGCGTCATTTCTCCGTGTACGGTATCCCTCGTGGTTCCCGGTATATTTGTTACAATCGCCCGGTCTTCGCCCAGTAAAGCGTTCAGGAGGCTGCTTTTGCCGACATTCGGCCGACCGATCAGTGCAACCTGAAGCCCCTGGTAGATCAGACGGGAGGCATGCTCATCCATTGCTTTCTCCAGGCCGTCGATGAGCTTTTCCAGGCCTTCCTTCAGTGATCCGGCACCCTCTTCATCAGAGATTTCTTCCGGATAGTCAATACATGCTGCCAGTCCTGCCTGTAATCCATATAATTCATCTGAAAACTTCCGGACAAAGGAGGAGGCTCCGCCGTTCAGCTGTCTGACAGCCGCCCTGTGCTCCTGTTCGCCCCGGGCCGATATCAGTTCCATGACCGATTCCGCCTGGCTCAGATCCACACGTCCGTTCAGGAAAGCCCTGCGTGTAAATTCACCTGCTTCCGCCAGCCTTGCGCCGGCTTTCAGGCACAGTTCCAGGGCTTTGTTGATCACATAACGGCCGCCATGCAGCTGTATTTCAGCAACATCTTCCCGTGTATAGCTCCTGGGCGCTCTCATGATAACGGCCATACATTCATCGATGATCTGTTCGCCGTCAGTCAGTTTCCCGTATACCAGTCTGTGCGATTCGGGAATTGCCTGGTTTTTTCCAGCCGGTCTGAAAACGCGCATCAGGATTGCTGCTGCATCGGGACCGCTCATGCGTATAATTCCGATGCCGCCCGTTCCGGGTGCTGTGGCTATGGCAGCTATGGTATCATGCAAGCTCATCGTCATTCATCCGCCGTCCTGTCCTGCTGCTTCCCCGCAGGAATCCGGTGCAGCCTTCTGATGCATGCCGCCATATCGCTGTTGCGGAAAAGAGCAGTTCCCATCACAGCAACAGTCAGTCCATTGGCAGCAAGCATTTCAATATTGTCTTCCCGGATCCCGCCGTCCGCTTCTATTTCCCCGGTATAGCCGGAATCACTCAGGCGCCGTATCTTGCCGATAACACGCGCATCCAGTTTCTGTCCTCCGAATCCTGGTTCAACCGTCATCATCAGCACAAGATCCGTCAGGTCAATATACGGCTGAATCAGTTCAATCTCCGAATTCGGTTTCAGGGCTATTCCGGCCATGCGTCCTCGATTCCGGATTTTTGTCAGCATTCCCGGGATATCCGCATCGATTTCCGCATGAATAGTCAGGCAGGAAGCTCCCGCATCCAGGAATGCATCCAGCAGCGTTTCCGGATGGTCCATCATCAGGTGAACATCCAGCGGCAGATCGGTAACTTCACGCAGTCTGCGGACTGTATCGACAGAATAAGCGAGATTCGGAACAAAATGAGCGTCCATAACGTCCACATGAATCCAGTCACATCCGGCTTTTTCTGCTGCCCTTATATCTTTCTCAAGATTCAACGGGTCAGCAGCCAGTATACTGGGCGCAATCTTAATCATATCTGTCCCTCCAAACTGTTTTAGCCTCCGCAAGCAATTCCCTGTAACGTTCAAGTCTGCCGGGACTGATTTCGCCATTTTCCGCTGCCGCAGTGACTGCGCATCCCGGTTCCCGGTCATGCAGGCATTCCCTGAATCTGCACTTTCCCTCATAAGGGGCAAATTCAGGATACCGGTTTTTCAGTTCTCCCGGATCCAGTGCATTTTCTGCTTCCAGCAGGTTAAAACCCGCTGTATCCATTACGCGGATACCATTTTTCTCGATCAGTTCCGTATGCCTTGTTGTGTTCTTTCCCCTGGCTATCTTTCTGGAGATCGTTCCTGTTTCCAGCTCCAGATCCAGCAGCGCATTCAGCGTGGTACTCTTTCCGGCGCCGCTTTGGCCCGTAAAGCAGCACAGTTCAGAACCTGTCAGGGCTTTCCGGAGCTGCTCCAGTCCTTCTCCGGTTTTTGCGCTTATGGGAATCACCTGTATTCCGGCAGAATGGTATTCTTTTCTCATCTGTTCCGCCATATCCGGATTCAGATCACATTTGTTGACGACAAGCAGGATATCCATCCCCTGTGCATAGGCCCGGGATATCTGACGGTCCACAAGCAGCAGATCCGGTTCAGGTACCGGCGCTGTCATGATCACAAGCTTTGTGACGTTGGCAACAGGCGGTCTGAGGCACTCTGTTTTACGCGGCAGTATTTCCTCCAGCCAACCGTGTTCTTCTCCCTGACCCGGAGAAAACAGCACTTCGTCACCGACCAGCGGCGAAATGCCGTCCCGTCTGAATTTCTTCTTGCACCGGAGCGTATATTCCTGGTGTGCGCTGTCCCGAACCGTATAAAAACTGCCGATTCCCCTGATCAGCGTACCCCTTTTCAGCAGACTGTCCGCCCTGTTTGATTCGTTGATTTCGTTATTGTTCATCTTTTTTACCGTTCGATTACAAAAGGCTCTTGGGGTTCATCATCCTGGTAAACCGTACAGGTATATGTCCTTTCGTCCGGCAGGTTCAGCATAATTGTCTGCTGCCTTTCCAGGTCCGCAGGATACAGGTGCTGGTATACTTCATACTCAACGTCAGAGCCTTCAGCTTTCAGCGTTACCCGGACATTGATATCCTTGCTCTCTTCTTTCAGCTGTATGGTTATTTCCTTGCTGGAAGCATCAGTAAGATAGCGGAAAACATTGACTGAAACGATATCATCCAGCATAGCGTCGGTATTTTCCGCAGGGGACTGTGAAGACACCTTGCCATGCTCCTTGGCATTGCGGGTATCCACAATGTTCAGCGTGGATCCCATCCGCAGCCCGGTCTGTTTCAGCAGTTCCTCGGCGTCCGCAAGGGTCATATAGGCCAGCTTGGGCACAGTAACCTTTCCGCCGCTGATTGTCAGGTTCACCGTGGTATCCTTGCTGACTTTCTCATTGGCCGCCGGTTCCTGGGAAACCACTGTATTGACTTCATAATCTGCGTTAATGATCTTCTGAATCGTCAGAATCAGACCCATGTTCTTGACGACAGTCTTCGCATCCTCCACATTCATTCCCCTCAGATCAGGCATATCCACCTGTGAGGGACCGCTGGATACGGACAGGATGACATTGTCGCCTTTTTGTTTTGTAGCATTTTCCTCCGGGCTCTGCCTGAAAACGACATTGGCTTTTACTTCATTATTACTGAAGTACATTTCAGTAAAAGTAAGCCCTTCTCTTGTGAGGATTTCTTCAGCCTCCCTCACGTCCATACCGATCACAAAGGGTACCGTTGCTGTGGTCACAACCCTCCGGAATATTGCTGTTATGCCGAAATACAGTCCTGTAACCAGCAAAAGTCCAAGAAGTACCGTTGTCACCGCGGTCCTTGTTTTCCGCCTTTTTTCATTCCCGATGCGGTTTCTTCCCGTATCGGGATTGGCCTTGATGCTTTCGTCCTTGATCTGGGGCTTCGGCTGCTGAACCTCAAATTCCTTGGCCGGGAACGCCTGCCTTTCCGGCCTGTTCTCCAGCGCAAGGCGGATATCCGCAGCCATATCCCTTGCGGTCTGATACCTCAGTGCCGGATTCTTTTCCATCGCTTTCATACAGACCCGCACCAGGGCCGGAGGAACATCAGGCGCCAGGTTCTGTATCGGAATAGGCGTGGCATGAAGATGCTGCATTGCAACCGCCACCGGATTGTCTCCGTCATAAGGGACACGTCCCGTCAGCATTTCATAGAGAACAATTCCTGTTGAGTATATATCGCTGGTCGCATTCGCGCCTTCTCCGCGTGCCTGTTCCGGTGAAAAATAGTGAACAGACCCCATGACATTATCGCCTTTTGTCAGTGTGGAGCTGTTTGCGATACGGGCAATACCGAAATCCGCCACTTTTATATGTCCGTCTGCATGAACCAGAATATTCTGCGGTTTGATATCACGGTGCACAATACCGTTACGGTGGGCATGTTCAAGGGCGCTCAGGATACGGATTGCAATCTGGCCTGCGAGGGCAGGATTCAGTTTGCCGCGCTCCTGGATAACGCTTTTCAGCGTTTTGCCCTGAACGTACTCCATAACCAGATACCGGTTATCCCCGTCCATACCGACATCCAGCAGATTAACAATATTGTGATGGGTCATCTTGCTGGCCGCTTCCGCTTCACGCTGGAAACGTCCGATAAACTCACTGTCTTCATTGTATTCCGGGCGAAGAACTTTCACTGCTACGTTGTGTCCGGTTCTCAGGTCCACTGCGCGGTACACAATGGCCATACCGCCCATGCCGATCTGTTCTGTAAGCCGGTATCTGTTTGCCAGTATCTTTTCTTTCACTGCGGAGTCACCTCCTCCGGGGTTTCTCCTTCAGCCGAGGATTCTGCTTTTTCCTCTTCATCCGTCTCTTCCGTCTTTTCTGCACAGGAAACACATTCTGTATCATCCTGTATAAGCACCAGTGAGATATTATCCTTTCCGCCGCCCCTCAAGGCTGCCTGCAGCAGTTCCTCTGCCGCTTCTTCCAGGTTCTCCCCGGCCATCAGGCTGATCAGTTCATCCGTGCTGACCATGCCGTGAAGCCCGTCGGAGCACACAAGCCACCGGTCGCCCTTTCTGCGGTCATGTGTATACATGTCAAGTTCGATATTCGCCTCTGTGCCCACAGCCCGCGTGATATAATTGCGCATCGGATGACAGGCGGCCTGTTCTTCGGTGAGTACGCCTTTCCGAACCATGTCAGCCACCATGGAATGATCATTGGTGATTTGTGTCAGCACGCCGTCCCGGAACAAATACGCCCTGCTGTCTCCAACCTGCCCGATCAGCATTTCTTCCTTTGTCGGCCACAGAACAGTCAATGTTGTTCCCATTCCGGATAAGGAGGAATTGACTTCCTGCTGTTCCCACAGTTCCCGGTTCACTTTCTGTACGGCTTCTTCCAGCTTTTCCCTGCCCGGTTTGCTGTCCTTCGTTTCGCGCAGCAATCCGTCCCTCAGGCCGGCAGAAGCGATTTCACCGCCTTTATGGCCGCCCATACCGTCTGCGACCCCTGCCAGTCCGTTTCCAAGAATCACCGCATCCTGATTGTTTTTGCGCAGCCGGCCTACGTCTGTACGCCAGGCGCAGGAAAGCACACCCTGTTCCTCGGAGAAGTCAACGGACATCACCGGTGTTTCTTCAATCTGCGTTTTTTCGGTTTCAACGGCTTGGGGTTCTTCCCTTTCAATCCCCCGCATCCGTTGAATAACTGTTCCTTTCAGGTTGAACTTGCGCATCTGTCCTTACTCTCCCTTTGAGCTGTTTATTGTCTTTCTGCGCAGCTGGCCGCATGCGCCTTCTATGTCATCGCCCATTTCCCGTCTCCGGGTTGCTGAAATATTATTATCCTGAAGAATTTTGAGGAACCTCCTGACCTTATCCTCGGAAATCCCTTTCATATCCCTTTCCTCCACGGTGTTCAGCGGAATCAGGTTCACATGGCACTGCATCCCCCGCAGGATGGACGCAAGTTCTTTTGCCTGCTCTTCCCCTGCATTGACACCGTCAGACAGGGCGTATTCGAAGATCACCCGTCTTCCGGTTTTCCGGATATAATTCCTGCATGCTTCCAGGATTTCGGGAATGGACCACGTATAAGCAACCGGCATGGTCATTTTCCGGATTTCATCGTTGGGCGCATGCAGCGATACGCAGAGTGTCACCGGTAGATTTTCCTCGGCAAGCTGGTACATCTTCGGTACGATCCCGCAGGTGGAAAGCGATACATTCCGGATACTGAGCCGTATCCCTTCTTCTTCCCGCAGAAGCCGTAGAAATCGGATGACATTATCATAGTTGTCAAGCGGTTCTCCGCTTCCCATCAGCACCACATGGCTGACCCGGATATCTTCCGGAGACAGGTAACGATTCGCGCACAGAACTTCTCCCAACATTTCTCCCGCGGTGAGATCCCTGACCCTGCCTTCCAGTGTCGAGGCACAGAATCTGCATCCCATACGGCAGCCCACCTGTGTGGATATGCACAGACTGACGCCGTATTTATACCGCATCAGTACGCCTTCCACGCAGTTGCCGTCCTTCAGCGCGTAAAGGAACTTCACGGTACCATCCAGCGGACTTTTACGCTGCAGACGGATACTGACAGGCTGTGCAACCGCTTCCTGCTGCAGTTTTTCACGCATGGCGGCAGGCAGATTGGTCATTTCCTCAAAATCCGCTCCCTGATGGATCCACCGGAAAATCTGTTTTCCCCGGAATGCCGGGTATCCCTGGTCTTTGACCCACGCGGTTATTTCATCGCAGGTCATACCGGTCAGTTCAGTCATCTTTTCTCCTCATTCTGATCAGGTAGAAACCTTCCAGTCCGTCCCTGTGCTCCAGCAGCTGAAGTCCCATGCTGTACCTGCTGCGGTATTTTTCCGGCACGCTCATGGGAAGGGCTGCCTTTTCAAACTCCGGATGTCTTTCCAGAAAACGTTCCGCCTGATGCTCGTTCTCGTCCTTCAGGATGGAACAAGTGGAATACACCAGCGTTCCGCCTGGTTTCACATAAGCGGAAACTGTATCCAGCAGCCGTTCCTGCAGTTCTGTCAGCTCTTTTACGCTTTCTTCCGTTACCCGCAGTTTCAGGTCCGGTTTCTGGGCCATGAATCCCAGTCCGGAACATGGTGCGTCAAGCAATACTGCATCCATTGTGCCTGTCAGATCTTCCCGAAGCCGGCATGCATCCCGCACCATGGGACGGATATTCTCAAGCCCCAGCCTTCTGGCCTGAGCTTCAATCAGCGCAACCCTGTGTTCATGTATATCCCAGGCCTGAATCCTTCCGGTACCGCCCATCAGTTCGGCAAGATAGCATGTTTTTCCGCCCGGTGCGGCACAGCAGTCAAGGATCTGCTGTCCCCGCTTCACTCCCAAGGCAAGGCAGGCAAGCATGCTTCCGCCGCTCTGGATGGAATAATTACCCGCCAGATAATCCGCATCCCGCGATATATCCATCGCTCCGGTAATTTTCCACGCATGAGGCAGTTCTGTTTTCTCTTTCTTCCAGATTTTTTTGCCCAGCAGTTTCTCAAATTCGGCATCATCCAGCCGGGTAAGATTCGGACGCAGCGTCCATCCTTCTTCCGGATTGCGGTATGAAAGAATTGATTCTGCTTCCTCTCCGTAATCAGTTTTCAGCCTTTTCCAGATCCACTCCGGAACGCTGTAACGGATCGAAGCGGCTTTATCCGGTTCCTTTTCTGCGTCAGGCATCACAAGTTCGTCTTTTTTCCGGATCAGATTTCTCAGGATGCCGTTACAGACCCCTTTCAGTCCGGGCATGCCCAGTTCTGCGCACAGCTGTACACAGAGATTGGTTGCAGCGCTCTCCGGAATCCGGTCTTCCAGCAGGATCTGACATGCGCCGAGACGCAGAATATTGATCAGCTTGATGTCCGTATCCGGTTTCGCCATCACCTGTGCCAGAGCCCAGTCCAGATAGATCAGATGATCCAGCGTGTCATATACGAGCCTGGATACAAGTCTGCGGTCTGCGTTTCCGAGCCCGCATCCTTTCAGTTCCGCGTCCAGAGCCAATGCGGCGTAAGCGCCGTCTTCCGTCACTTTCCGGATAACCTTCAGTGCGATCCTTCTGGCTGCCAGCCCTTCCATGGTTCTCTGTTCCTTCATTGCATATCCTCTTTCAGATTTGTCCCCTCCGGAATGCCGTGACCCCGCAGGTAGTCTTCAGCTCTCATGCGCTTTCCGCCGGGTGCCTGCACTTCCAGGATTCTTACAGCTCCCTGTCCACAGGCAATGATCAGCCCGTTTTTCGGATCCGCTTTGATCACTGTACCGGCTTCACCGGCTCCTTCACAGTTCACAGCCCGGAGCAGTTTCAGCCTTTCTCCCTGAACCGGTACGCTGACACAGGGCCAGGGGTTCAGTCCGTTTATTCTTCCGCGGACCAGATTGTGATCCTCTGCAAAATCGGCAATCCCCATCGTCTTTTCCAGCATGGGATCGTAGGTCATCTCTTCATGCTTCTGTGGATATCTTACCAGTGTCCCTGCCTCCAGCTGGCGAACTGTGCGGATCAGAAGATCCGCTCCGATCCGGCTCAGCCGTTCTGTCAGCTCCCCGCAGGTTTCACTCTCTCCGATCTCTGTGTTTTCCTGAAGCAGCATATCGCCTGTGTCGATCCCGGCATCCATGAACATGGTCGTCACTCCTGCCAGCCGTTCACCGTTCATGATGGCATAGGCAATCGGTGCAGCTCCCCGATGTTTCGGGAGCAGGGACGCATGTACGTTGATATTGCCAAGGGGCGGAATATCCAGTATTTCCTGGCTCAGGATCTGGCCGAATGCCGCTGTCACGCAGAGATCAGGCTTCAGGTTCTTCAGATCATCCACACCTGTTTTCCGGATCCGTTCAGGCTGAAATACGGGAATACCCGCTTCTTCAGCCGCAATCTTTACAGGACCCGGAACCATCTTTTTGCCGCGTCCCTTCGGGCGGTCTGGCTGTGTAAACACGCCGGCAATCTCATATCCTTCCCGGATCAGAGCCTTCAGCGGCTCCACAGCAAACTCCGGCGTACCCATAAAAACAATTCTCACTGTTCGCCATCCTCCGGAATATGTCCCTGAATCTCCTCTTCTGTCAGTTCCCTGTCCATGACGTCAATGTAAAGCGTTCCGTCCAGGTGATCGAGTTCATGGCAGATTGCCCTTGCCTCAAATCCCTCGGTTTCCAGTTCATAGCTGTCGCCGTTTTTGTCCTGGAACCTGGCTTTGATCTTCATCGGACGGGTCACAACACCCTGTCTTCCGGGTACGCTCAGGCAGCCTTCCCGGCCCGTCTGCTCGCCTTCCCGCTCAATGATTTCAGGATTGACCATTTCCAGCAGGCCGCTGTGGTCTTCTGTAACGTCCACCACGGCAATCCTGCGCAGGATACCCACCTGCGGAGCAGCAAGGCCGACGCCTTCGGCCTTGTACATCGTGTCAGCCATATCCTTCAGGAGCGTCGCAAGCCGTTTGTCAAATTTCTCCTGCGGCTTGCAATGCTTTCTCAGTGCGTCATCCCCCAGGGTAACAATTTTCCGAATCGCCATTTTCTCTCTGCCTTTCCTAAAATGCTTTTTCTGTAAACTGAACGTTTTTACGCCTGTTATTCTTTCCTCACATCATGGTTGTCGGATTTACCTCAAACCAGACTTCAGCGTTTTCATATTCTTCCCTTGACAGTTCATTCATTGCCGCGATCATCTCATCAGCTTCCCGGCTGACAAGAAGCTTCATCAGTACGTGTCTGCGGTTTTTCCCGCGCAGCACTTTGACGCTCGGGGCGTCGTTTGAAATCAGCAGCAGCTTCTTCTGCCATTCCGGATGTCCTTCCAGCAGTTTCCGTGTCTCCTGTTCAATCCGGTTTGCCGCAGCTGACGCGGCTTGTTCGGAAACACTTTCCGTAAGGAATCTGACAAGCAGCGTAAACGGCGGATATAAACCGTGCCTGCGCCTGCGGAATTCATCTTCGAAGAAAGATCTGTAATCCTGCCCGGCAGCGTATCCGATCACAGGATCTTCCGGCTTATAGGTCTGGATAATCACCCGTCCCGGTCTTTCACCGCGTCCTGCTCTTCCCGCCACCTGTGTCAGCAGCTGGAAAGTTCTTTCGCGGCTCCGGTAGTCCGGAAGGTTCAGCGTCATATCTGCCGCAACCACGCCGACAAGCGTTACTTTGGGAAAATCCAGTCCCTTGGCAATCATCTGGGTTCCGATCAATACGCGTGCCCTTCCGCTGCGGAATTCCTCCAGGATCCTGCCGTGCCCGTCTTTGCCTCCCGTCGTGTCGTAGTCCATCCTGACGGTTGTCACTCCCGGCAGCAGCTTATGGACCTCTTCTTCCACCTTCTGGGTTCCCGCCCCGAAATACCGGATATACTTCCCGCCGCATTCGGGACATACTGCCGGCGGTTTCATCATCTGTCCGCAATAGTGGCACCGCAGCAGGCCGTCCGTACTGGCCATATGGTATGTCATGCTGATATCACAGTTCGGGCATTTCACCACATATCCGCACGTCCGGCAGCTGACAAAAGAGTTGTATCCCCTTCGGTTCATCAGCAGCATGGCCTGTTCACCCCGGGCGGAACAATCCTTCAGCGCTTTTCTCAGGGCCCCGCTGAGCACTGTGCGGTTTCCGTTTTCCAGTTCCTCCCGCATATCAATGATCTCAACTTCCGGAAGCGGCCGGTCCATTACACGCCGCGGCATTTCCAGCAGCATATAATCGCCCCGTCTCGCTCTGGCGAAACTGAGGATACTGGGTGTGGCGCTTGCCAGCACAAGCGTCGCATTCTCCCTGTCGCACCGTTTGCGGGCAACTTCCCGGGCATCATACTGCGGATGATGATCGTTCAGATAGGTGCTTTCATGTTCCTCGTCGACAACGATCAGTCCGAGATCCCTTGCCGGTGAAAAAACAGCGCTTCTTGCACCGATAATCACCCGTGCGTCTCCCCGCCTGATCCGACGCCATTCATCAAAGCGCTCGCCGGGGCTGAGCCGGGAATGAATCACAGCGGCTACCGGACCAAACCGGCTCCTGAACCAGGAAACCATCTGCGGTGTAAGCGCGATTTCCGGCACAAGAATAATCGCGCTTCTTCCGTAATTCAAAGCACTGCGTACTGCCGCCATGAAAACTTCCGTTTTCCCGCTTCCCGTCACTCCGTGAAGCAGGAACCTTCCGCCTTTCCCGTTCAGGCAGGGCAGTATTTCTTCCAGTGCCTCCTCCTGTCCGGGCGTCAGCGTGAAACCCGGATCTTCCGGCTGTTCAAAAGCGTTTCCGGGGGTACGAAGCATTTCCTCGCTTTCCAGTCTGATCATGCCGTCCGCGGCCAGCTTTTTCAATGCTTCGTTCGGATCCTTTACAAGGGAGGTTATTTCCTTCACTGTATGAATGTTTTCGTCGGCAAGGAATCTCAGCAAAGCCGCCCGTTTGGGGCTGCGTTTTTCCCTTTCCGCCGCTGACAGGGCTTCTTCCCTCGTTACATTCAGGCAGGCTGTCCGTTCGGTTTTGACGTGTACCCTGCCGCCTCTCATCTGGGCGGGCAGCATCAGGCGCAGTGTTTCAGCCAGCGGGCAGTGGGCTTCCCGGGCCATTTCTTCCGCCAGGTTCATCAGCTCCGGCGGGATTGCCGCATACTCCTCCAGCGGTGCGATGACATTCCTGATCCTGTTAGCTTCAAGCTCGCATTGCTCCGTCAGGCTGAGGACGATTCCTTCCTTCTGGAGTCGTCCGAAAGGCACACTCACCCGTTGTCCCGGCTGCAGCTGCATTCCCTCCGGAATCCGGTAAGTAAAGGGGCTTGCCACGTTCTCGTGAACGATGTCGATGATCACCTGACAAAACACCCTTTTCCCTCCTTTTCGGGTAAAATATACCATCTTTTATTATATCGTTTTTTGCCCCTCAAAACAAGTAAAAACCGCACGTTTCCGTGCGGTTTGATTGTTATGAAGCCTTTTGTTTACTCCTGATTTCCAGACTCTGTCACGAACAGTTTCGGTACGCCGATTTTCTGCCAGGCCAGCACCCCGCCAACCAGCAGCACGCCGATGATATCCGTCACATATCCGGGATAGATCAGCAGCAGGCCGCCTGCAATGGCGATAATCCTGAGCACGATGCCGATTGCCTTTGCGGTTCCATGCCGCTCATAGCTGCTGAATCCGCTTAATCCGTATGTCACTCCATACATGCCGGCAATGGAAGTAATGGTAATCAGAGCCACTTCATACCAGGTGGTATTGATCAGCAGCATATCAGGACTCATCGCGAAGATAAACGGAATAATGAATCCTGCAATAGCCAGTCTCGTTGCGTTGACTCCGGTTTTCATCGGGCTGCCGCCGGAAATGGCCGAACCGGCATAGGCAGCCAGCGCCACGGGCGGTGTGATATCTGCCACAATCCCATAATAAAACACAAAGAAATGGGCAGCAATCAACGGAACATTCATCTTGAACAGAATCGGTGCGCATGTCGATGCCATGATGCAGTATGTTGCAGTCGTGGGAAGCCCCATGCCCAGGATAATGCAGCAGATCATCGTCAGGACCAGGCCCAGGAACAGTTTTCCCTGGGATATGGTAACAATGGCGTTAATCACTGTCGATGCGAGTCCCGTAACGGTCAGGCAGCCGCATATCAGGCCTGCCACGCCGCAGGCCACAGCCACGGAGATACAGCTTCGTCCTCCGTTTTCAAGAGCCTCAAAAACATGAACCGGTTTGAAGCGTTGATTATGCGTGCCTTCGCCGGTTTCCAGCGGTTTGCCATGCCGGATATTGCGATGAATGTTACTGATAATGCCCACGGCAATTGTAGCCAGGATGGATACCGCCGCGGAAAACTGCATCGTTTTGCTGTTCGAGCACACCAGATAAATCAGGATTGCCAGAGGCAGCAGCAGATAGCTTTCCTTCATCAGCTCCTTAATCCGGGGCAGCTGTTCCTTGCTGAGTCCCTTCAGTCCCAGCCGCTTTGCCTCAAGATGCACAGAAAGGAAAACGCCGAGGAAATACAGGCAGGCCGGCAGAATCGCCCTGACAATGATGTCAGAGTACGGAACACCCAGATAATCCGCCATCAGGAAGGCAGCCGCGCCCATAATCGGCGGCATGATCTGTCCACCTGTGGACGCCGCGGCTTCAACCGCACCGGAAAAGTTTTTGTCATAACCTGTCTTTTTCATCATCGGGATCGTAATGGATCCCGTTGTGACGGTATTACCAACGGAAGAGCCGCTCACCATACCGCACAGCGCGGAGGAAATAACCGCCACTTTGGCAGGACCGCCGGCGAACCTTCCGGTCAGCCCGTTTGCCAGTGCAATGAAGAACTCTGAAATACCTGTTTTCTCCAGGAAAGCCCCGAATATGATAAAAACGACAATATATTTGGAGCATACATTCACCGGAGTGGACAGCAGGCCGTTCTCATTGTAGAAAAGCTCATGCACCACATTGGCCAGCAGTTTACCGTCCTTGACATAGAAATAGATCGTGTATCCCAGGAAAATACCGGCAACGCAGAGGATCGGCAGCCCGACAGCCCGGCGGCAAAGCTCGCACAGCACAAGGATACCCACGATTCCCGCAATAATGTACACAGGGTCGTTCAGCTTGGTTTTGATCCGGGTTGTCATCAGGTCCGGAGCCTTGAAAGTATAATAGAAAAAGGCTGCCGCACCCAGCACAATCAGTACAATATCATACCAGGGCATATGATTGACCTTCACATGTCCTTTTTTAGCCGGATAGGTCAGGTAACCCATGACTACGACCAGTCCGAGGAATGAACTCAGCCGGACCTGGTCCAGCATATTGGCAAACAGCGTGACATACATACAGTACAGGGAAAATGCCGCCAGAATGATTCCAACAAAAATCCTGGGCTTGCCTTCCCAGACCCGGACATTGCTTTCGCGGTCATACTTCCGCATAATCGCGTCCAGCTCTGCCGCTGTTGTTTCTTTCTCCGCCGCAGATTCCGGAATCGTGTTTTGTTCCTTCTTGCTCACAGGCTATTCTCCTCAATCAAAATAAAAAAGAAAACGGGAATCCGCGCTCCGTATGGGAGACGGATTCCCGGACAAATCGCTTATTCAGCAGTCTCCACGGTGATGCCCTGTTCAGCAAAGTATTTGGCAGCGCCGGCATGATAAGGAATGCCGCAGACGGAAGCATATTCCAGGTCAAGATCCTTGGCCTTGTCATGGGCAATGCTGTCCTTGCCTTCAAAGATTGTCTTCACAATCGTGTAGGCATCTTCTTCGCTGACCTGGTCGTTGGCGATGATGGTCGCCTTGACGCCCACAGTCACAACGTCCTCATCCTGTTTGGCATAGGTGCCGGCAGGAATGATGCTCTTGGTATAGGCACCGGAAATACCCTGCAGGATGGCAACATGTTCGTCATCCAGCGACACAAGATAGGTATCCTTGCTGGTAGCCAGGTCGGTAACCGCAGGGGTGGGAGCACCGGCCACAACAAAGGCAGCGTCGATCTTGCCATCCTTCAGTGCTTCAGCGGAATCAGCGAAGCTCTGGTAGGTGGGGGTAATGTCGTCTTCCGTCATGCCATAGGCATTCAGGAAGTCAATGGCGTTGAAATACACGCCTGAGCCCTGGGAGCCGATGGAGACGTTCTTGCCTTTCAGGTCCGCAACGCTCTTGATCTCGGGGTTGCAGGTAATCAGCTGCACGGTCTCAGTGTAGAGGGCAGCGATAGCGGTGAAGGAAGTAACAGGGTCTCCTTCATAAATGCGGATACCGTTGAAAGCATAGTAAGCCACGTCGTTCTGCACGAAGCCCAGCTGGGCAACCTGCATATCCAGCTTGTCGATGTTGTCAGCAGAGCCGTTTCCGGCCACAGCTGTCATATCAACCTCAGAGTTCGCAGCCACATACTGGGCCAGCACATTGCCGTAGCCATAATAAGTTCCGGCCGTTCCGCCGGTGGTGAATGTAAGGCCGTCCGCCAGCGCGGAAGCGGCTGCAAATACCATCATCAGGCTCAGAAGAAGTGCAAGCAGTTTTTTCATTGAATCCAATCCTCCAGTCAAGTGTGAAATAAAAAATCTGTTGCATACATGATACAACAGATTCAGAGCTTGCCTATGTCTTTTTCGTGTTCTGCTTTTTATCCTCGGAACAGGGAACGAAGATCGTTCACAATTTCATGGATAACAGTGACGGTTTCATCAATTTCTGCTTCCGTATTGCAGGTTCCCGTTGTCAGCCTCAGGCTGCCCTTTGCTTCCTGCTCCGTCAGTCCGATAGCCTTCAGCACATGACTGATTTCCTGGCTGCCGGCGGTGCAGGCACTGCCGCTCGACGCGGCGATCCCGGCCAGGTCCAGTCTCAGGAGCAGGGCCTCGCCGTCAATTCTGTCAAAACTGATATTGCAGTTGTTCGGCAGCCGGCCTTCTCTCCGGCCGTTCAGTTTTGTACCCGGAATCTCAGTCAGGATGGCATTGATCAGCCTGTCCCGCAAGCGGGACATTTTGTCGGCATTTTGCTTCAGTTCTTTACTGGCAGCCTCTATGGCCGTTCCCAGGCCGACGATTCCGGGAACATTCTCCGTACCGGCCCGTAAGCCCCGTTCCTGTTCCCCGCCGTGTATCAGGCTGTCAATATGCGTGCCATGACGTACATACAGCGCCCCCGCCCCTTTCGGTCCATAGAATTTATGCGCGCTGATGCTGAGCAGGTCTGCTTTCCATTCATTTACATTGATCGGAACAGCCCCCGCTGCCTGTACCGCATCCGTATGGAAACAAATCCCCTTCTCCCGTGCGGCAGCCCCGACTTCAGCGACCGGTTCAATTGTTCCGATCTCGTTGTTGGCTGCCATCATGCTGATCAGGATCGTATCCTCCCTGATTGCCGCCAGGATCTTTTCCGGAGCAATGTATCCTTCACTGTCCGGATTGATATAGGACACTTCAAATCCCTGTTTTTCCAGCCATCTGCAGGTATTCAGCACGGCAGGATGCTCAATGGCCGTCGTAATGATATGTTTCCCTTTTTCCTTCAGGGCAAATGCCGTACCCTTTACTGCCAGGTTATCACTTTCGCTTCCGCCGCCGGTGAACATGATTTCCCGTGGTTCGGCTCCGATAGCTTCGGCAACCTGCCTGCGTGCTTTTTCCACTGCCTTTCGCGCTTCCCTGCCGGTACCGTAGACAGAGGAAGCGTTCCCCCAGCAGCTGTTGAAAAAGGGCATCATTGCCTCAAGCACCTGTGCGCTGACAGGTGTTGTTGCCGCATGATCCAGATAGATTCTGTTCATCATATATCCGCCTTCTAAACAAACGTTTCGCGATTGATCCCGGATCAGAAGTTTGTGCTGAACAGCGAGAAGCTCCGGCTCATGTCGTTGATCACAAAGTAAATCATACTGAATATCAGGGTTACAAGAAGCAGGATCAGCAAAGCACCGCCGATCACAGCCACAAGGTTTCCAGCTCCGAGGGCCACACGGAATCTGGATCTACGGATTTCCTGCCGTTCATCGTCTGAAATCTCAGGTTCTTCCTCATCCGTCAGTTCATCAAAACCGTCGTCGTATTCTTCCTGTTCTTCCGTTTCATACGGCTCTTCAGGATAAGGCTCATTACTTTTGAAATAGGCCATACTTTCTCTCCTTACCCGGCTGTTATTCCGTCTCAGCGTTCCTTCTGTTTA
This sequence comes from Clostridiales bacterium FE2011, assembly GCA_017569305.1. Taxonomy (NCBI): domain Bacteria; kingdom Bacillati; phylum Bacillota; class Clostridia; order Eubacteriales; species Clostridiales bacterium FE2011. Next base: position 132,758 of record CP069418.1, read on the forward strand.
TACGCCTGATCAGAAGGGCTGCGATCAGCACGCCCAGCAGCACTCCGCTTCCGTCCACAATAACGTCCGACCACTGCCCGCTTCTGCCTTCTATCAGAAGCTGATGAAATTCATCTGTACAGGCATAGATCGTTCCACCGCAGAAACCGGCAATTGTCAGACTGCGGGATTTTCTGACCTTCCGTCCGAACCAGCTTTCCAGGCAGAGCCGAAGCATCAGCCCCAGCACCATGTATTCTGTAAAGTGTGCGCATTTACGCACGATATGCTGCATGTCATCATACAAAAGCTTCTGCCTGGATTCTTCAAGCTGTTCATATTCCGGATGAATAATCGACAAAACCCTTCTCGAAATCAGACCGCTTGTCCTGTCTGAGTGTTCGGCGTCCTCCGTTGAAAAAGCAAATATCATGACCATTACAGCAGCTGTCAGAAGCGTTGTCAGTATCCTGACCCAGCTTCTCTGCCATCCGGTTTCCGTCATTCCATGACCATCCTTTCGTTACAATTTTACATTGTACAGATCCCATTCCGCTCCGTCAAGCAAAGAAAAGAAGCGGGTATTGTGTACCCGCTTCTTTCCTTTCAGGCTGTATCCTGTCACTGGAAGAGTTCTTTCACTCTGTCCATAAAGCTCTTTCGGTTTTCATACTCCCGGTCGCCTGTGGTTGCGTCAAACTCACGCAGCAGATCCTTCTGCTTGTTCGTCAGCCTTCTCGGAATCTCCACTTTGACGCGCAGTATCAGATCGCCCTTTCCGCTGCCTCTCAGCTGCTGGATACCCGCTCCCTTGATCCTGAATTCTGTGCCGGGCTGTGTTCCCTCAGGGATACGGTATTTCACAGGGCCGTTCAGGGTCGGAACCTGTACGTCTCCGCCCAGCGCCGCTGTAGCGAAGCTGATGGGGAAATCGAGCAGCAGATTGTATCCGTCCCGCTTGAACAGATTGTGCGGCTTGACATTCACCACAATATACAGGTCGCCGTTCGGGCCTCCCCTCATACCGGGTTCACCCTGGGCATTCATAATAATTGTCTGCCCATGATCAATGCCGGCGGGAACCTTTACAGTCACGGTTCTCTTTTTCCTGACCCGTCCGGTTCCGCCGCAGGAAGAGCACTTTTCCTTGATCATCTTGCCGCTTCCGCCGCAGGTGGGGCATGTCCTGACCGTCGTCATCCAGCCTCCGCTCTGACGGATCTGGCCTGTTCCTTTACAGGTGGTACAGGTTACAGGGCTTGTGCCGGGTTTTGCTCCGCTGCCTTTACAGGTTGCGCACAGCTCATTCCGGAAGATTTCAAAGCTCTTCTCGCAGCCTTTGGCCGCTTCTTCAAAAGTGATGCGCAGCTCATACCGCAGGTCGTTCCCCTGTACCGGCCCCTGGTTCCGGGAGCTTCTGCCCATACCGCCGTTAAACAGCTGGTCAAAAATATCTCCCATGCCGAAATCAAATCCGCCGGCAAAAGGATTGCCCCCGCCGCCCATTCCGGCCATCGGGTCTTCAAATCCGTACTGATCATACCGGGCCCGTTTCTGCGGATCACTCAGAACCTCATTGGCTTCATTCAGTTCTTTGAACCGTTCCACAGCTTCCTTGTCATCCGGATGCAGATCCGGATGGCATTCTTTGGCTTTTTTCCGATAAGCTTTTTTAATCTCGTCGTCTGTCGCGTTCTTTCCGACGCCGAGCACCTCATAGTAATCCCGCTTATTCGCCATAAAGCCATCTCACCTTCTTCCTCAAAGCAAGCCCACCCTCTTATCGGGGGCGGGCTTGCCTGCCGGATATCTTATTCCTTAAACCGGTTATTATTCAACGCTTCCGTCCGCGTTTACGCTGCCGTCATCGTTGGTGGTTCCCGCCTCCGGGCCTGCGCCGTTCATGGGATCAGCTCCGCCGGCCTGCTGCTGGTAAAGCTTTCCGAAAACAGCGTATACCTTCTGGGTGAAGCCTTCCATTGCGTTCTTGATTTCGTCCGCGTTGTTGCCCTCACGCACTTTCTTGAAAGCGTCGATCTCGTTCTGCACGGCGTTCTTATCTTCATCAGACAGCTTGTCGCCGTTATCGCGCAGGGTCTTCTCAGTTTCATAAATCAGGCTGTCAGCGTGGTTCAGGGTTTCAACCTCTTCCTTGCGCTTCTTGTCCTGTTCTGCGAACTGTTCAGCTTCCTTTACGCGCTGGTTGATTTCTTCTTCGGACAGGTTCGTGCTGGCAGTAATGGTGATCTGCTGCTCGTTGCCTGTGGCCTTGTCCTTTGCGCTGACATTCACGATACCGTTGTTGTCAATGCTGAAGGTAACTTCAATCTGCGGCACGCCTCTGGGCGCGGGTGCAATACCGGTCAGCTGGAAGCGGCCCAGGGTCTTGTTATCGTAAGCCATCTGCCGTTCGCCCTGCAGGACATGGATCTCAACCGTGGTCTGTCCGTCTGCAGCGGTGGAGAACACCTGGCTCTTGCTGGTCGGAATGGTGGTGTTACGCTCAATCAGCTTTGTGAAGATATGGCCTTCCGTCTCGAGGCCCAGGCTCAGCGGCGTAACGTCCAGCAGCAGCACGTCCTTGACTTCGCCGCCCAGAACACCGCCCTGGATGGCAGCGCCGATAGCAACGCACTCATCCGGGTTGATTCCCTTGAAGGGCTCCTTGCCGGTTACCTTTTTCACTGCTTCCTGAACCGCGGGGATACGGGTGCTGCCGCCCACCAGGATCACCTTATTGATCTGATCAACCGTCAGACCGGCATCCTTAAGGGCTTTGCGCATGGGTTCAACCGTGGCTTCCACCAGATCCGCGGTCAGTTCATTGAACTTGGCCTGGGTCAGGGTAACGTCCAGATGCTTCGGGCCGGTAGCGTCTGCTGTAATGAAGGGCAGATTGATATTGGCGGTTGTTGTTCCGCTCAGCTCAATCTTGGCCTTTTCAGCAGCTTCCTTCAGGCGCTGTGCCGCGATCTTGTCCTGCTTCAGGTCAATACCGTTCTCTTTCTTGAACTGTTCAGCCACATAATCAATAATCCGCTGGTCAAAATCGTCGCCCCCCAGACGGGTGTTGCCGTTCGTGCTCAGCACTTCAAACACGCCGTCGCCGATGTCCAGAATACTGACGTCGAAGGTACCGCCGCCCAGGTCGTACACCAAGATCTTCTGGTTTTCTTCCTTGTCCAGGCCATAGGCCAGGGACGCTGCAGTAGGCTCATTGATGATACGCAGCACTTCCAGTCCGGCAATACGTCCGGCATCCTTGGTCGCCTGACGCTGACTGTCATTGAAGTAGGCAGGAACCGTGATAACCGCCTGGGAAACTTTCTCGCCCAGGTAGCTTTCAGCGGTCTCTTTCATCTTGGTCAGAATCATGGCGCTGATATCCTGGGGAGTGTACTGTTTCCCGTCAATGTTTACTTTATAGCTGGTACCCATTTCACGCTTGATGGAAATCACCGTCCGGTCCGGATTGGTGACGGCCTGGCGCTTGGCCACCTGACCGATCAGGCGTTCACCGTCTTTGGTAAAAGCCACCACAGAAGGGGTGGTCCGGCTGCCTTCAGCATTCGCTATAACAGTCGGCTGTCCGCCTTCCATTACAGCCACGCAGCTGTTTGTAGTACCCAGGTCAATACCGATAATCTTGCTCATAATGATCCCTCCGTTTATCTTCATCCTGTTGATAACTGATTTATTTCCGAAAACGCTTTCGCGTTATTCAGGCACAACTTTTACCATGGCATGTCTGAGAACCTTGTCTCCGATCATGTATCCTTTCTGCAGCACCTGGCACACGGTTCCGGGTTCACCTTCGTCCTCTGTACCCTGCAGAATGGCGTTTTCCAGATTCGGATCAAATTTTTCTCCCAGTCTGTTAATGGGCTTGACTTCCATCTTTCCGTAGGCATCCGTCATCTGTTTCAGCACCATTTCGACGCCGTTCTTCAGCGCTTCATCAGTGCTTCCGACCGCCGCATCTACAGCCCGTTCAAGATTGTCAAGCACCGGCAGCATCATGGCGGCTACGTCTTTCCTGCCGTCTGCATAGGCGTCAGCCCTGACACTTTCATTCCTGCGGCGGAAGTTTTCAAAATCCGCCTGCACCCGCTGGGCAAGCGCCAGGTACTCAGCCGCTTTGGCATTGGCCTCATCCAGCGCCTGTTTAACCGGATCCTGAACCTCTTCAGCGGCCGCCTCTTTCGGTTCGGTTTCCTTTTCTTCTTCCGCTGGAACCTCGTTCTTCATTTCTTCCGGTGTCTCGTTGATTTCGTTCTTCTTCCTGCTCATATTTGCGCCTTTCATTCCTGATTCCGGGAAGGATTGTTTTCATCCTCGCCGTTAAACATATCCGTCAGCTGATGTCCCATCATGTTCAGGATGGAAATCACCCGTGAATATCTCATTCTTGTCGGCCCGATTACGCCGATGGTTCCCTGCTGTCCTCCCCGGGTTGAATAAGTAGCCGTAATGATGGAACAGTCTGCCATTTCCGGCACACCTGTTTCAGGACCGATCCGGACTGTAAAGGCCAGTTCTCCGTTCCCGCGGACAATTTCCGCCAGCTTGTCTCTTGTTTCCATCAGGCTGAGAAAACTTCTTGCCTTGTCCACATCGCTGTATTCGGGATAACTCAGCATGTTGCTGGTGCCGCCCACAGCCACATGAGGGCTTCTGGAGGCTTGCTGACCTTCCGTGAAATACCCATACAGTCCGCGGAGCACTTCGTCATTTCCTTCCATGCGGCGGATCAGTTCCGGCAGAACACTGCAGGCGTCACTGAGCTTACAGCCTTTCAACTCATTGGTCAGCGTTCTCGAAATGGCATACAGCGTGTCACCGTCCATTTCGGGACTGATGCGGATCACGCTGTCCCGTATAACACCCTGATCTGTGACAATCACCACAAGGGCGCTTCCGATGGAAACCGGCACCAGCTGGATTGTCTGCAGCCTGGGTTCAAGTCCGTTCGGGGAAAGAACCACTGCCGTATACTGCGTCAGGCTGGACAGCACGCGGGCCGCATGGTCTATGACGTCTTCCATCTGGTGAATCCGTCCGGAGAAATGACCCAGAACGCTCTCTGCGCTGTCATCCGGGATTACTCCCGACTGCAGCAGGGAATCCACATAAAGCCTGTATGCCTTGGCGGAAGGAACCCGGCCGGCAGACACATGCGGCTGATCAAGAAATCCCAGCTCCTCCAGGTCACTCATCTCATTCCTGATCGTGGCGGAAGACAATCCGGTTTCGTACTTTTTGCTGATTGTCCGCGATCCGACCGGAATGCCGGTCAGAATATAGTCGTCAATGATCGCGCGTAAAATCCGTCTTTTGCGATCGTCCATCTGCATCTGACCGTCTCCTTTCCTGTGGTTGTTAGCACTCACCTCTTTCGAGTGCTAACCACAGGCATAATGTATCACCAAGCCTTTTCTTTGTCAATACTTTCAAGGCCTGTTTTCAGTGAATTCTTTGTGTGGAAATGTGAACGGACTGTGAATAATCACAGCCCGTTTGTCTGATAAATCCGGCTCCCCAGTTCCGGGGATACATACATGATGGCAAAGGCTTCCGGTGAATAGTTGTAGAGATAGATTGTTGTACCGTCTGTCGTCATCCATCCCTCGGCGTCTGTAATCAGTTCAGTCTTATACCGGTTTGGATTGATTGCATCCATCAGCGCTTTGATTTTCAACGGTTCAGCCGGTGCTTTTTCACCATACAGGGAGCAGAGTGCTCCGGATAAATAACTGAAATCATCCGTGTCCTTCTGCCGTGCAAACTCATATGAAATCATCAGAAGCCGGTTGTCTCTGAACATAAAGACCAGATCTGCCGTAAACCGGCTGACTGAAACCTTGCCGTCCGTCAGCATGATGGACCAGTTCTGCATGCTGCGTTCCGTCATCTGTTCAACTTCCAGTGCCTTTACCTGCTGCTGATTCATTCCCCAGCGGATTCCGTCCCTGAACCGGAAAGCATCAGGCGCCGGCGTTGCGGTCGGCATACTGAACCAGTCCCGGATATCGGAAACCGTCTCAGCGCCGGCAATTCCGGTCAGTGCAATGAGCATAAGAACCGTCAGAATGACTGCCGCTGTTCTTCTCATCGGATGCTCTCCTTTCAATAACTTCTGTTTATGCTTCCGGCACGTTTTCTCCCGCCAGCTGCAGCAGCTGATTCCTGGCTTCCCGCAGGATTCGTTCCTGTTCTGCGGCGTACCCGTTTTCAGGTTCGTAGACGATTTCGTTCCCGAAGGTAAACGTACGTTTTTCCCTGTTGGCAAAAACCGGCATGATGCGCAGCTTTTTACCGGATCGTTTCCACCAGGCTTCCGCAAGCATCAGGAATCCGGGAGACAATTCACTGACGCTGCCCTTCACATACTTTCCGTCAGGATGTTCCGGAAAGATCATCAGGTTATCTCCGTTTTCCAGTGCTTCGACGCTTTTCCGGAGCGTCATCCTCAGCTTCATCGGAGAATCCCGGTATACCGGAATGGCATTCAGCCCGCACATGACGTTCACGCTGAGCCAGCCCATAAGCCTGGCCAGAAGCTTCCGGACGAAAACCGGCAGGAAAGTCTTCTTGCTGAAGGTATTCTCATACAGATAGGCCCTGACATCCCGGGATCTTCCCATCATATGGGAAATAACCCAGAATCTGACAGGCACCGGAAAACACAGCGCGCTTGCGATCGGTCCGTATATCTCGGCATGGTTGCCGAGAAAAACCAGCGGGTTTTCACTGTCCTGCCTGATATGATCCAGATTGACCATCTTGTGTCTGTTGAAAGGCCTGAGAATACCGATAACGATTTTCGTAACCAGCTTTTCTTTCATCCCGGCCTTTTTCTGAATCAGGATATCCGTGCCGTCCATCTTCTACTCTCTCACTCAGCTATATTTTCTTCTCCGTTTGTTTTCAGGAGGATCATACCAAGTACAGCGGGAATGGCAACAACAATAATCATTGCCACATAGATCAGCAGTTTGTTCCATGTAGTCCGGTCCAGGGCAAATTCCAGGCCGATCACAGCGCCTGTCATCAGCGGAAGGCTGATCAGTGAGGCAACAGAAAGAGCAGACTTCGGTCTTTTCCCTCTGATCACAGCCAGCACAACCCCCAGTGCGAGCATCAATGCAGCCGCAATCTGCTGCAGTCCTACAAATGAAACGCTCAGGAACCGGTCATACCGCAGGCTCTCTGTGATGATGGAAGCCGCTCCGAAAAGAAGCAGGAAAGCATTTGCAAGGTTACCCGCCTTTTCTTTGCGGGACATCCGCAGCGCCAGGACAATGAACAGGACAACCGCCGCGGCTGCTGCCACATAGTACGTGGCCAGGCAGGGTTCATCTCCGCCCACGGCCAGGAAACTGCCATTCAGGAAAGTACTGTCCAGCGGACGGCTGATGTCAAAATCCTCAATGCGGCTTTCACCGATCCGCTCCGCGGCAATAAACGGCAGGATGGAAAGGCTGACCGCATCCAGTACTTTGCCGGTGTTCTCTTTTGTGATCCGTGCGCTGATATATCCGCCCACCAGCACGCCGCCGATCAGCCCGAACATGCTCCAGCCCCCGCCGCTTACCTGCGGCCAGAAGAACAGGGGCGTCATATGACCCAGTTCCTTGTTCAGCAGGCAGAAGGAGACCCTGGAGCAGATCACTCCGCAGAGAATGGAAAGAACGGCCGTCAGCAGGGATGTTCCCTTTTTGAATGACAGGCCGCGCCCGGTAACGCACAGGCAGATAACGGCAAACAATACGCCAAGGGCAACATAGGCTCCGAAAGCATACATCCTTATGCCCAGCACTTCAATGATTACGGCTTCTTCAATCAGATTCATTCCGTCAAAACCTCTCTGTTCTGAATACGGAAACATACTTCCCGGCCCGCAAACCGGAAAGTATGCTGAATTTTCATTCCGTTATGGTTGCATTGTCGCAAAATAAATGATATCGCTCAGGGTCCGGTCATCAGCGCCGGGCTGTCCTTTGATCACCTGATCGCCAAAAACCATTTCCGCGCTGTTTCCGCCGTCCAGGTTGAACGCCTGCACGCAGCCCAGGTTGTACATGAATTCGGCCAGCTTTCTCTGGGAGAATCCGGTATTACCGGATCGGTCCTTGGGCTGGATAATGACCATCACATAGCTCAGCGGACCCATCTGTCCGATGGCAGTCCTGGGTTCACGCCCGTTGGGATTATATCCGTAGTTCTCATCCAATTCCAGCAGGACGCCGTCTTTTACCAGGGCCGGGCCGAAGGTGAAAGCATTGATAATAGACCGGCCTTCCTTCTTCAGTTGATCAGGCAAATCCTTGATTCCCTGGGACTTTATAAATAAACGGAAATTACCCAGGTCGTCAATCACCAGAATGTCCTTGGTCTTGTTGGTCTTGCTGCGGATTGCTTTGGTCATACGGAATTCAAACGTGGTTTTCTGGGGATTATCCACATAGTTGTCCCCGTTGATCGCGATCACGGCATTGTAATACTTAGCCATCGCTTTCACTGTCTTCGTCCGTGTGGAGGATGTCTTTTCAGGATTGGCCACCCCTGTGCGCAGCTGGCAAGGATCCGCAATCTGAATATAGGCAACATACATTTTGGTGCCGTCGTCCATTTCCTGTTTTTCCATCTTTACGCGGATCGTCTCATCCTCATAGCTGTCTTCGGTATACAGGGCAGCGTCCGGGGCCGGAGGAACAGTAAAATCAAACGGGATCACCCATTCCGGATGCGCTTCAAAAGCGCCTTCAGCCGGTTTTTCCCCGTCCAGTTCCTCTTCCTCAACTTCCTCTTCCGGCAGATCTTCCGCCATGGCGCCGGGGAAAAACAGTTTGCCGAAATCAATTTCGTCTTCCCCGTCGTTCATCAGTTCCATTTTGACATCATTGAGCAGATTCGGGGAAGACACTGTAAAAGGAATGATCAGGATCATCGCTGCGCACAGCAGAATCAGCAGTATCCGTAAGGGCATTTTCATCTTATTCTTCCTCTTCCCCATCTTCCGCCATTTTGGTGTTGAAAATCTCAACCAGTTTCTGGCCGAGGGTTTCGTCCTCAATCAGTTCGAAACTTTCTGTTTCCTCGCCGTCCTCATCCTGCTCTGCAACAATCTTGCAGATAATGCATTCCTGCTGTCCGTCTTCAGGTTCTTCATCGGACGCTTCCACCAGCAGGGCATATTCCTCTCCGTTGTAGAACATATAGTCGACTACGGTATAATTGTATTCGTTGCCGTCTTCATCTTCAAAGACGATGACGTCCTCTTCCATGTTGTTCATTTCATTGTCGCTCATTTTGTAATTCCTGCCTTTCTTCAGTCTCAGTTTAGAATATGTCCAAACAGCTTTACATTATACCCGAACCCATTTTCTTTGACAAGTTGACTTTCCCCTGTCCCGGCTTTATCATTGGACAGGCAGGTTATCCTTCTGCTTCAGAGCATGCCGGGTTCCGTCCTGTTCCTGGATCACCAGGTTATCCAGCATGGCTTTCATGTTTTCCCGGTATTCTGCCAGGTATTCACGCCGGAGTTCTGCCTGTTCCGCCGTTTCCGCCTCGGTCAGTCCGACGGCCTTTTTCTTTCTGGCCAGTTCATTGATTCGTTCAATCTTTTTCTTCTCCATATTCTTTCCTCTTGACGTTTCGTGATTATGATGCATTAAGGAGACGTTTTATGATTCAGGGTAAATGGTTTTCCCCGGGTGACGATCTTTCCTCTGTTTTATCCGTCCGCGAGGCTGTGCTGGGGTTTGGAACAGATTCCCTTGATCCGGAAAGCTGGAATGTGCTTGTTTTTGAGGACTCCATCCCGGCTGCCACCGGCCGCATCTGGTGGAAAGACGGCAGCTTCTGGCTGGGCGATATTGCCGTAGTGGAATCCCGCCGCGGCAGGCATCTCGGAGACCTGGTGCTGCGCCTTCTTCTGTACAAAGCCCAGAGTCATTCTGCGCGGGAAGTCCGTCTCCGCTGTCCCCGTGACCTGACAGGATTCTTTTCCCGTCTGGGGCTGCGGGAAGATGCTTCCCCCGAATCTGATCCCGTTGAAATGATGATTCCAGGCGAGCAGATTGATCTGGATACCTGCAGCCGCTGTCCGAAAAAGAACTGTCCGAACCGTCAGCCCGGCTGATCCTCTTTCGGTTTCATTTTACGCACATCGCTGCCGGCAATCAGCGTCAGGATCATCGCCAGCAATGCGCTTCCCATCTTCACCGCGAAATCTGCGATATCGCTTCCGGCTGTCAGTATTTCCTTCGTTGTCAGGATATTCAGCACAAGGCAGGCTGTGACTGCTGTCATTTCTGCGGCGGTTCTCAGCGGCATGCGGCAGATTTTTGCCCTTCTGATCGTCCAGATAACGAGGCACAGCAGTACAGTTGCTGAAGAGGTGCAGTGAAACAGGATATGCGGCTCCAGGCGGAAATCTTCCGTACCAAGCCTGATCACCGACCAGAGGCATACCGCGGTCATCAGCAGGTCTCCGTTATCCGGAAACTCTTCCCTGCGCAGAATCAGCCATACGCATAGCAGCAGAAACAGAATCAGTGCCGCGACGGCTTCAATCCGCATCGGCCTGTAGCACCCTTCTTCACACAGCCATCTTACCTGGGGCAGCGGTTCAATCACCGCTGCTCCTTTTCCATAGGAAATATCCTGAAAGGTTTTCAGGAAGGCAAGAGCCGGCAGAAGTCCAAAGCCGATTCCGTTCATAACCTGGCCGGCAAATATGGGTTTGCCGGTTCTCTTTTTCCGGTTCAGCAGCCACCAGGTCATGAACAGGAGCAGTACGATGACCGACAGGATTCCGTAAACGGCGGTAACGGTAAAGGTGATACCGAAAACCTCAAAGAGTTTTTCACTCATGAGTTCACTCCTCCCTGAACACCCATCTGTCCTGTACCCGGTAGCTCAGGAAATACAGCATTGTATCCATCAGGATTTTGGCAAGCCAGTCCGCCATACCGATTTGTCCGAGCGTCCATACGCCGACATTGGAGATGGTGATGATCGCAATGCACAGCAGCGCGTAACGGAGTGCCGGCCTTCCGGCTTTTCCTTTCATCTGAAAAACCAGGTTCTTATTCAGCAGGAAATTGATCACAGAGCTTACGAGCCGTGCTCCATAGCCGCTGACCTGAACGTTCATCATGCTGCCGCGTACCAGACCGGCTGCGGGAAGCATCCATTTCCGCAGAATCAGCGCAAGGATCTGGTCAATCGCAAAGCAGATCAGGGACACGCTCATGAACTTGAAGAAACTGCCTAAAATAACTTTATAGATCCGCCAGCTGTCACGGATCGGATGAAAATGGGTGCCCTCGTTATTGTTCTCGTAAATTGTCTCAATGGTAACCGGAATCATCGGGATCCGCGCCCGTGAGCAGGCGATCAGTACTTTCATCTCATATTCATACCGTTCGCCCTCGACCTCAGTCATGAAGGGCAGTTCTTCCTTCCGGAAAGCCCTCAGGCCGGTCTGGGTGTCAGGCAGATACTGACCGTACAGCAGCTTGAACACCGCGGAAGTAATTTTGTTTCCGGATCTGCTCTTTGGCGGAATGCATTCCAGGTTGAAATCCCGGCTGCCCAGGTAAAGAGCCTTTTCACCTTTTTCCAGTTCCGCTGCCAGCCGCAGGCAGTCAGTCACCGTATGCTGTCCGTCCGCGTCCGCTGTAATGACTCCTGTAATATCCGGCAGGCTTTCCATGATATACCTGTACCCGGTTTTCAGGGCAACGCCCTTTCCTTTGTTCACCTCGTGGCGCAGGACAACCGTATCCTCCACCGCGCTCACTTCATCAAACACAGGCCTGAATGCCTCGCCGGATCCGTCATCCACCACAACAATATGCGCAAATCCGCTCTGTTTCAGTTCCTGTATATAGGCCGGCAGTCTGCCGTCCGGCTCCAGTGAGGGGATCAGGATCACTGCCTGTTCCGCCGCGTGCTTGACCATCTGCATTTTCATCCTCTCTGTCATTGGATCCGGTTCATGGGGAAATGCTCCGCATCAGGCATCCCATCCCACATTACCAAATCTGAGTTATTATACCCTAATCCGCATGAAAACACAATATATACCGTATATCCCCGCATTGACATACAATTGGTATGTAACTATAATATCTTCTTGTATGAATAAGTGTTCGGAGGTGTCGTTTCATGGGCATCATTCCATCCAGAAATCTTGAAGATCAGCGCAGGGAGAAAGACGGGATCGTCTATTTTGACCGCGGAACCCTTATCGGGAAAAACGGCCGTCAGTATGACCGCTTCGCCATCCAGACCCACTTTGTTGAAGTCGGTGAAGATCAGGCTGAGCTGGTGCGCAGATATGTTCTGCCCCTCGCCCAGGACGGTGATGTGCTTTCCTTCGGTGCCAAGGTTATGGCCATGTGCACCCGGAATGTGAAAACCAAGGAGGAAGTCCACCCCGGCTTCTGGGCCAAAAAGCTGGCACCTTTTGCCGGTATCAATGAAACAGGCGTCGGCATGCATGAGCCCTATAAGCTCCAGCTCGTCATTGACATCTGCGGACTGCCCCGCGTTCTTTTTGCCGCATTCGTCAGTGCCGTTACCCGTCCCTTCGGCGTACACGGTCTGTTCTATAAAATCTGCGGCAAAGGTGTGGCCGGTATCGACGGATTCTATTTCCGCTCCAGTTTTGACCGGTATAAAGAACTGGCACTGATTAATCCGCCCAATCCGGTGGAACTGTGCAACCAGCTGGAAAAGGACACCGGTATCCCTGTTGTCCTGATGGACGCCAACGACATCGACCAGAATCAGCTTGGCAAATGCAGTGACTTCCCGCTCACCGATGAAGAGATTCAAGATGCTATGGCAGACAATCCTTCCGGCCAGGGCGACGAACTCACCCCCCTGATCCTGATCCGTCCCCTCTCCTGATATGCGGCACGTTCCCTCTTCTGATACAGCTCAGGCCGGAGTGCTTTCCTTTGAGGAAGCACTCATTCCCACTGCCGCGGATTTTGACCGCGGCCGTTGGTTATATGTCCCGGATCATTACAGTGAATACCGTTATCTGCTCGGCACCCGCGGAAAGCATCCGCTGGTCTGTATCGGAATCAATCCATCCACAGCCATCCCGGACCGCCTGGACAACACCCTGAAGTCAGCAGAGCGCATCGCTTTGCATAACGGTTATGATTCTTTTGTCATGTTCAACGTCTATGCCCAGCGGGCTACCGATCCTGATGACATGGAACGGGAAATGAACCCTGTCCTGCATGCGGAAAATATGAAGGCCTTCTCGTGGCTTCTCGCACAGTTTCCGGCTGTTCCTGATCTCTGGGCTGCCTGGGGTGCAATCATTGAAAAACGTTCCTATCTTCCCGGCTGTGTGCTGGATATGGCTTCCATCGGCCAGCGCTTCGGCGCCCGTTGGTTTACAGCCGGCCCCCGCAGTAAAGCCGGTCATCCCCATCATCCTTTATATCTTAAAAAAGATTCCTCTCTGGACCCGTTTACAGATCTGACTGGCTATCTTCACTCCCTTGAGGAGAAATTCCGGAGGTAATCATGGTAAACACATATGATGAAACTTTTACCCTTCGTCCACGTGACTGTGACCTGAATGAAAAATGGCGTCCAAGCGCCGTGCTTGAAACCATGCAGGATGCTGCAGGCGCGCACAGCATCTTACTCGGATGCGGTCGCGATGAGCTGATCAAAAAAAACATGGTCTGGGTCATTGCCCGCTGTGAAGTCCATATGGATCGCTATCCTTCAGTCGGGGAACAGATTACCGTTCATACTTTTCCCACGCCGACCCGTATCTGTTTCTTTCCCAGGTACTACGTGTTTACAGATGCCCATGGAGAAATGATCGGCAAGGCCGGTACCCTCTGGCTGCTGCTGGACACCACTACCCGCCGTATGCTTCCGCCCGGGGATGTGGGCAAACTGATCCCGGAGAACAAGGATCTTTCCATTCCCATGAATCTTCCTGCCACTGTCGGCAATCTGCAGGGCGACGAATTTGTCAGCGAATACCGCCCTGTGTATACGGATCTTGATGTCAACGGCCACGTCAATAACACCCGCTACGCGGACTGGCTTTGCAACACCCTTGGCATTGATCTGATGACTGAATATGAGCCGGAACACATCATCCTCAACTATAATCATGAGGTGCTCCCGGGACATGTGGTCACGCTTCACCGCATCCTGAAAGGCAATGAATACCGTCTGTCCGGGAAAGTCGGAGATACGACCGCCTTCGAAATCGGCGGCACACTGCGCCGCCGCGTGTGATATATAAAAATATGCTTCCCGCGGAAACATGCTTCTGCGGGAAGCGTCTTTTCTTTCGCGCATACAGAATTCTGATCGCGCTACACCTTGACAATCTCCTCTGAACAGGATAAAATACCTCCCGTTGAGTGCCCGTAGCTCAGTTGGATAGAGTGTCAGACTCCGACTCTGAAGGTCACAGGTTCGAATCCTGCCGGGCATACCACAAACCTTGTGCATAAAGTGTCACAAGGTTTTTCTTTTTGTTTTCCCTTTCTTCCTTGCTCTTCCTTCTGATTTATGACAAATGTCCGGTATAAAGGATCTGATGCTGCACAAATACACGTAAAAAAGCATTCGGTATCTGATTGTCCTGACCAATACAGAGAAAAGCCCCCGCTTCCGCGGGGGCATGATTGGTATTCAGGCTCAGAAAAGAACCTTCTCCGCATCTTCAGCGCTTGCGAAAGGACCGGGAATTGTCTTCGTTCCCCTGTGGTTTCCAAAGTAGTCCTTGTCAAACACAATATCCGATCCATCCGGGTTTTCGAACCGCTGTTCCGGCTCAAAGGCTTTTCCCAGCGTTTCCGTACAGATGATTCCGTCGGCAAAATCCTTCAGTTTGCTGTACACGTTGGTCTTCAGGCTGTATTTTCCGTCCTTCTCCTCCAGCGCGATGGTTACCTTTGAGCGCTTGTCAGACAGCTTATGCTTCTCATGCTTGCAGACGCTTGCACCGTTGAAGTAGGCATTTCCATCCACCCATACCGGCAGGTGCCCGAAGTGCACGTTTGCCAGCGCACCCATGTCGGGTCTGGAACCAGGCATGAACGGAGCGTACCATTCTTCATAAGTCGGGAAGATATCAAAGGGCGCTGTACCAACTGCCTGATGCTCCGCATCCGTAGGCTTCCGCTCCTTGTCTGTGATCGGATAAGCCTGAATGAACAGGTTGTTGTAGATCCTGTCATCTCCATGCAGAATGGTCATAAAGCCCGCAACCTCTGTCCTGTGACGGATGTGGTAGGGGGTGTAGCGGGGTTCGCGCTGTCCGTTGACCACACTGTCAACGCCGCTGTTGATCAGGCTGAATCCGCCCAGCACCAGGTTGTGCACGCATGCAATTCCCTCGGAGGGAATGGTAATGCTCACAGGGCTCATCAGCACGTTGTTATCGATCAGGGTGGGGCCGTGACCGACTTCAATGAAGATATCCGTGGAGAACATGGCGCCCCTGGCCTGTTCACGTCCTTCCGGACGGCAGTTGTCATGCATCAGGTTCTGGCTGATCCGTGCCCCCTGGGCTTCCCAGTCCAGCCATACGCCCATAATACAGTTATGAATATGGTTCCTGCGGATGGTCACGTCAATGGCCGCATGAAGCTTGATACCGGCGGTTTCGGCGCCGCCCAGCTGCTGACTGTTGCAGATATGGTGAATATGGCAGTCTTCAATGGTGGAGAACACGCCGCCCATCCGGCCCACAATGCCGGTCTGCTCGCAGTGGTGCACGTTGCAGCGGCGGATAATGTGGCTTCCCACCTTTTCCTTCAGCCAGCCGTGATACTGACCACGGCATACCGCATCGCGTTCCATCTGGGTCGGGCTCTTAACCTTTTTGTGAAAGAAATACATATCGTTTTCGGGATCCAGGTATTTACCCAGCGAAATACCGCAGCAGCGGCTGTTGCTCACTTCGCAGTCCTCAATAATCCAGCCCTTGGACCAGTGCGGGCCGATCATGCCGTCCTGGTATGCAGCCGGGGGTGCCCAGGTTGTTGCGGCTTTGGTAATCGTGAAGCCGCTGACGGTAATATAGCCGATTCCTGTCTGATCCGGCATAAAGCAGTTCCGCCGGACGCTGATTTCCACCTTCTGCTTGTTCGGGTCCTTTCCGTGGAAATTGGCATACAGCACGGTTTCGTTTCCATCCTGCTCGGTATACCAGAGATATTTTGCTTCCTCCTGCGTCCAGGCATGAGGATCAGGCTTCCCTGCCTCACATTCCTCGACAGAGCCGCATTCATACATCATCAGGTCATTCATGAATACCGCGCCGGTATGGCGGATAATCGGAGAAAAATACCAGTCGCCCTCCACCTTTTCCACGTAGGGATTATAGGCGCCGAAAATGCCGTTGTTAACCCGGGCAGTCCAGGTTGTTCCCTTCACTTTCTTCCAACCGGTCAGCAGTTCCGCACCGGTAATGACGGCAGCCAGCGGCTTTTCGCTCCGGTAGGTAATCCGTGCCTCTTCCGTACCTGCATACAGCGGGTTCACATATTCCCTGTATACGCCGGGAGCAACCACCACTTCATCACCGGGCCGTGCGATCTTTGCCGCTTCATTGATAAACCGGAACGGTCTTTCCTTTGATCCGTCTCCTTCTCGGGGTGCGTTGATATTGACGTAGTATAACATGGGGCTCCTCCTCAAAGATAAATTCTATAGTTGCCTGTCAGCATCAGCAGACAGAAGAAATACAGACAGTTGTCATAGTAGCGCCTGACACCCTTGCGCATCGGAAGCTCAGCAAAATCTTTCAGGAATCTGAGCCGGTGTTCAGACTCACTTGCGGCCGAAGCCGCTCCGAGAACTGCGCGGATAGCCGTAGGATGCATCGCCGGTTCACTCTGTGCCGTTCCATCCAGTTCATAAGCCCGCAGGTCGCTCATATCCTGTTTCGCAAAAAAGTCCTGCAGATGCGTTTCGATCAGGGTCAGCGCTGGATCCTCCCCGAACCAGATCCGGTCAAGTGCGATGTTTTCCGCCACACGGTACGCATCGGAATAATATACCCAGGGCTTTCCGAACAGCAGCACCGTTTTTCCGTCATAGTCAGCATACTCAGGGCTCAGCCCGGTAACCGGATCAGCGGAGAGCGCTATATATTTCCGGCTCTGCTCCGCCGCCTTTTTCCAGAAAGGACGGTCCTGCTCATCGGCTTTCAGTGCGAACAGTTCATAGAAATGCGGCAGATGATAACTCGGATCAGAAATCTTCATTCCGGGAACAAACCGAATATAGGTATTCTCCGGTTCCCACATCGGCTGGCCGCCCTGAACCATTTCATGCTGGTGTACTGCGTGCCTCAGGATCTCTCGGGCCCGGGCCGAATAATTGTAACTGCCCTCTCCGTCTCCCCAGCGCGCGGCTGCCATAAACAATGCCATGGCATAGTACTCTTCCCCGTCCGGAGCCGGTCCGTTGGAATTGGAGGATCCGTCGATATGTACTGACCACCGGAAATATCCCTCGCAGGGACCTTCTTTCATCAGCATATATCTTTCCGAGAAAGTCCACAACTTGTCAAAAATGTCTTTCCGGTCCATCTGCACACACATCATCATGCCATAGCTCATGCCTTCCGTGCGCGCATCAATGTTCCCCGTATCCACCATACACCAGGCGTCTTCATCCGTGTGATGGCAGAAATTTTCCTGCTCATCAAAAAAGATCGTCTCAAAGGCCTTGTTAACCATTGCCCTGGCTTCTTCGTCACCGATACCGGCTTCAGCCAGATAATTCGGGTATACGCCTGTATCAAAGGCTCTTGTCTTCATCCGTTCCTCCGGTTGTACGTACTTTTTGTTCATCATAAATCGGATGAAGGTCTGCTGTCAAGGATTTTTCTTTCCGGAAGATCATCAGTTTCCGGAGGAGGATGATCCGCCCGCTGAACTGTGCACACTGGCGGCCTCCCTGTCTTTGATCATATGCTGCAGCGTAACCAGAACAGCGACGATTGTATCCTGATACTCTGTCCGGTATATGTCGATACAGTACTTGTCATGGATTGAGAACATCTTCTGGCCGATCACAGCAATAATCTCATCGTGTTCATCATACAGTTCGAAATTCAGCCCGGCGATGTTTCCCCGGATCTGCCATCCGAGTCCTTCGATATTCATGATATCCTTCACAAGGTGAAACAGTTCATTGGAGATTTCGAACTTCGTTCCGTCCCCCATGGTGATAAAATGCCTTTGATGCAGGGTCAGGAGCTTGCGCTCAATATGGGCAACAAACCTTCCCTCAGCGTCTGTGATATCGGTTTTGTCGTGGATGGACGGAAATTTCGTATTGGCTTCATAAACAACTTCTTCCCTGCTGTTTGTGATATCAATATGATGATGGAGCGTAAACACCTTTGTTGTGGTAAACAGGGACACTGTCGGTTCACCAAACCGCTGCACATTGTTGATATTCGCTTCTTCTCCTGCCTCACGGAAACGATGGTATTTGGAAAATACGCCCATTCTATTCTGCCTCCTGCTGTATGATATTATGTATCATATAACGTTTCGCCCGGAAAATAAAGAACCGGAGAGAAATAAACCGCCGTTTCCAGGATCGAAACGGCGATTGATCGGTATATACTGTTTCTTCGGGAATTTCAGATCATCTTCATGGCCGGAAACGAAAGAACCATCATCAGGAAACCCGGACTGTCCTCCTGTTCAAAAAAACGGGTTCTGAAAGCCGGTTCAATCTGCATGCCTGTGGGCGGCGTCCAGTCAGATTCGATAATCCGTTCCGTAATCGCGGATACAGGCATTCCTGTCCGGCCGAAAAAGTATGCACCCTTCCTTTCCTCCACCGTCATGGACCAGCCGCCGGTATCCGTCCGCGCCGCAATTTCGTACAGCCCGGGCCTCCAGAAAACAATACGGTACAGCTCTTCTCCCGTCAGGTTGTCCTTGATTCTCCGGCTGACCCCGGGAACTATTTCCGTATCGATATTGAAGGAACTGTACCATTCCACGTCTTCCCCTGTCACCCGTACTGTGGAGGAAGTACTGATCTGGCAGGTGGTTTTTCCGATAAAAGTTTCATCCTGGTAATAGGAATAGCCCCACATCCCGTTGGCAGAAAGGCGGTATGAAATAATATCTGTCATCCTTGTACCGCCTCCCTTTCCTTTACTGCATTACCTTGTATTTTCATCGGCAGGGATTGTTTTTCCTTCCCTGCTTTCTGACAATTTCAGCTTTTCCGCCCTTTTCAGGTGTTTCAGATGCCATTCCCTGCTCAGCGCCTCGTGCCTGTCTTCATACATCTCAAAATACACCAGCTTCACAGGCAGTCTGGACCGTGTGTATTTGGCTCCTTTGCCGGCGTTATGCTGCAGAATCCTGGCTTCCAGATCCGTGGTCCATCCGCAGTACAGGCTGTCATCCGCGCAGCGCAGTATATATACGTAGTTCACTTACCGCTCCCGTCTGCATGCTCTTCCTGTCTTTTCCGCTCAGCTTCTTCCCGGTTTCTCCGGGCTTTGTTCAGTGCATGCATGGCCTCAAAAGGACCGATAATTGCTGAAAGGATAATCAGAATCCAGTACCATGGCATGGTTTTTCTCACTCCGGTTCCTGTCTTTCGGGTCACAGGCCGTCTTTCATCCTGCGTACTCCCATTGTGTTTTTGTCAGGCAGTTCTGTATCAGTTCCTCTGGCCTGGCGTCCGGCCGGATCCATCTGCCGGCGTTTTCTTCCGAAAACATGACCGGCATCCTGTCATGCATCCAGGTAAGGGTGTCGTCAGCAGGCCGGGTCAGGATCACAAACGTGGGAAGCCCTTCTTCCATATGATAGAGTCCGGCCAGCCAGATGATTCCTTTTTCGACCGGCCGGATGGCGTACTTCCGGCCCGGTTTCTTTTGCTCATCGTGCTCCCATTCGCAGTACCAGGATGCGGGAATCACGCAGCGGTGTTTCTGCCAGGCTTCCCGGAACGTGGGTTTTTCAGCCGCCGTTTCAGCCCGCGCGTTGATCAGCAGTTTTCCGCGTTTTCCGTCCGCTGTATTCTGCCGGAATCCCCACTTCATCGGAAAAAACCGGCGTTCTCCTGTCCGGCTGGTGGCAATCACCGGTACCACGGAAGCCGGAAGGATTTCACCGGCTCCGGTTACCGGCGGCTGGTTTGATTCCCGGAAAAGCTCCGCCAGTTTCGTTCTGTTAATCTCCCGGATCATTTTCAGGATTTCCTCATCCGGGGGAGCAATCACATATCTTCCGCACATATCTGCCTCTTTATATGATCCCCGCCGGTATCAGGATCACCAGCAGCAGTGCAACCAGTCCCCACAGGATGCACAGGAATCTTTTACGCTTTTTCGGTTCCAGATCCGGCACGTAATTGCTGGCGATAAAGAATGGAATATAGGTGGTGACAAACACCGGGATTACGCCCCACCATCTGTATACCCAGATAAAGGAATGATTGCTGGTGCCCGCAAGGAATGATTCAAACAGGGCAAAAAGCAGGGCCATTTCCAGCGCGCCGGCAAGCTTGCAGGAGATGCCGCCCTTCCCGTTCCTGGCAAAATAACGTCTGGTTCTGTCCTGCGGCAGCATTTTGAATGAGATCATTCCGGCAATGGAAAACATCATGGACAGTTCCCAGCAGACACCGATCAGGAGAATAAAGGTGGTGGATTCATTGCTGACTGACCAGAGGGGATAACCTGACAGCTTTCCGATAACCGCATTGCAGATCTCATAAAGCCAGTGAACACCGTAAAGCGCCAGTCCGGCGCAAACCACTTCCGTATTCTTTTTCTGTATTTCTGACCAGTATACATAAAACACAACAGCGAGAATAAAAATGAATGTCCAGTTGAAGTTTTCGGTGTTTCTGACGCGAATGGCGTTCACCAGGTCCATCGCTTCCTGAGATCCGTCTCCCCAGAATCTGAACATGGTTTCCCCTCCTCTTCACTCTGTCACGTATCCTGTTGCCTGCTTTCCCGGAATGCCCCGTCCTTCTGAAATGGATGAGGTTTTCCTGCTTTTCTGTATGGGCTTGTTTTGTTCTGTCTGAATTATATATGCTTCTCATACTTTTATGCAAGTTTACAGGCAAAAAAAGATCGGACATTTCAGATCAGTGCAACTATGCCTGTTGATCCTGAAATGTCCGGTGCTTTTCCTGCCGGTTTTACCCGCCGTCTGCTTTCCCCAGGCGTATTTCTTCCAGTTTCTCCATATTCGTCAGGATACTGAATGCCGGCTCAACAATATTGTCCATGAGCTGCGGTTCATATCCGTTCATAATCAGGGCCATCGTAATCCCTGTTTCCCGCTGGTAATAGATATTGGAAGTCAATCCGCTGTATCTTCCCTGATGGCCGTACCACGTTCCCCGGTCAAACTGGTGCAGGCGTACCGTGCTCAGTCCGTATCTGCTTTCTGCCAGTCCTTTCTGTTCCGATTCCATCAGCCGGACAGTCTGTGTCTCCAGGATCCGTACACCGTTAAGTTCCCCGCCGTTGTTCATCATCTGCGCCAGTTTTGTCAGCGAGGAAGCATTAATATACAGTTTTCCGACCGTATAACCGTTATTTCCTTTGGGATCTGCCTTGTTGTTATAGGTACGGGTTCTGTCCTTCTGAACCGATATCTGAACCTTGCCCTGCGGGTTCAGCAGGTCCTTTGTTTTGGTACCCGCCGGAAGAAATCTGGGCGAATAGGCTGCTGTCAGTCCCAATGGTTTGAAAACCTTCTGATCCAGATAGTTCTGTACGCTCTGCCTGGATATGGCTTCGATCAGGCATCCGAATAATGCGCCGTTGTAATCTGCGTATACATACTGCGTTCCCGGCTCTATGGATTCATTGAAAATCGGATCGTATCCGTTCTTTCCGATCCTCGCCCAGTCCGGGTGATAATTGGATGCTTCCGCTGACAGGGATGAAGTATGGGTCATCAGCATCCTGGTTGTAATAGGTGTGTCAGGATATGCCGGATTCCTTACCTTAAACCCGAGATAAGTGCTGATATCCTTGTCCAGGTCTAGTTTGCCTTCGTCGTACAGCGTCATCAGTCCTATTGCGGTTACCCATTTGGTAATGGAAGCGATACGGAAACACGTGTCCTCATCCACACCGCCAAAGGACCAGGTCAGGAAAACCTGTCCCTTCCTGGAAAGCACTACGGTCCCGCAGGCCGCTCCGCACCTTGCCGCAAGTGATTCCAGATAGCTGATTGCTTCGTCCGTAACAACCGCAGCCGGTTCAGGGGATATCACGGGAGAAGGCGTATCCGTCACCGCCGGATTTCCGTTATCTGCCTCATTTTTCTCATACAGCTTTCCGAGGGTTTTGGGCCCGGCAACGCCGTCCGCTTTCAGTCCGTTCTTCCTCTGGTATGCCTTCACGGCACTGACCGTTTTCTTGCCGTATATCCCGTCGATTTTGCCGTTGTAGAACCCTTGATCCTTCAGGGCTGTCTGCAGCGTTTTTACGTCTGCTCCGCGGGAACCTTTCTTCATTGTTCGCGCAAAAGCAGCATCAGGCAAACCGATACAGGATATAAACAGCATCAGCACCAGCAGAAAAGCGGTCATCCGTTTCAGCATGGATGTTCCCTCCATAACGTTACCGGTTCTTTAATGTTTTACAAAATCATGTTTAATATATGTCTTTTGTATGAAGTTGTCAATGTTTCACTGTACAATTCATGTTTTTCTCTCTATTGAACTTGATGCCATAAACCGATAAAATAGGGAGGCTGAATCGCTGACAGGAAGGTTGTGTTTTCAAATGCGTATACTTCTGATCCGCCATGCGGAACCTGATTATACCATCGATTCCCTTACACCGAAGGGACGGGTGGAGGCTGAACTGCTCAGCCGGCGGATGATCCGGTATGACATCCGGGATTTTTACGTATCTCCCCTTGGGCGGGCCCGGGATACCGCTGCCTGCACGCTGGATAAACTGAACCGTAAGGCGGAGATCCTGCCCTGGCTGCACGAATTTATGGGATCCTACCCTGATCCGGAAACCGGCAAACGCCGGATTGTTGCCTGGGACGTCAAGCCGCGGATCTGGACAGCCTTTCCCGGCGTGGCGGATATCCGCACCTGGTGCGATGTTCCCGCCTTCGACGGAGGAAACGTGCGTGAAGTATGGCAGCAGACTACGGACGGCGTGGATGAACTTCTCGGACGATACGGATATACGAAGGACGGGCCGGTCTGGCGCTGTGCCGATAATGAGGATTTCACCATTGCGCTTTTCTGCCACTTTGGTATTTCCATGGCAATTCTCGCCTATCTGACAGATATCTCTCCCATGGTGCTGTGGCATCATACCCTTACCCTGCCCTCCTCTGTGACGGAAATCGTCACGGAAGAGCGGATTAAAGGAGAGGTTTCCTTCCGTATAACCAAGCTGGGAGATCTGACCCATCTGGAAGCCGCAGGCGAAAAAAGAAGCACTGCCGGATTGTTTCCGGAGTGCTATACGGGGATCGATTCCACAGATCCTGCGGTCAACGGAACCTTGTAATAACCTGGTATCTTCCTTTTCTTTATGAGAAAAGCGCCTGACTTCCTCAGGCGCTTTTATGCATGTGTTTGAATCACTTCTTGGCGATTTCAACGAGCTTCGCAAAGCCGGCGGCATCGTTCACAGCCAGGTCAGCGAGCATCTTGCGGTTGACTTCGATGTCCTGCTTCTTCAGGCCGTTGATGAACGTGGAATAGCTCATGCCGTTCAGGCGGGCAGCAGCGTTGATACGGGTGATCCACAGGCGGCGGAAATCGCGCTTACGGAGTTTACGTCCGATGAACGCGTAACGCAGGCTGCGGGCAACCTGTTCTTTCGCGGCGCGGTACTGCTTGGATTTTGCTCCCCAGTAGCCTTTCGCCAGCTTCATAACCTTGCGGCGACTCTTATGGGCGTTAAGGGCCCTCTTAATGCGTGCCATGTTTGTTTTCCTCCTTGCCGGTGAATTGGCTTATTTGTAAGGCAGTAACTTGTGAATGGTCCGGGCTTCAGCAGCGTTGTCAACAACACCGGCATTCCGCAGGTGGCGGGTACGCTTGGTGGTCTTCAGACGCACCTGATGGTTGGCGTTCATCTGCTTATGCCTTACGATACCGGATTTGGTAAAGGAAAAGCGTTTGGCAGCTCCGCGATGGGACTTCTGTTTGGGCATTGGTTTTGTCCTCCTTCCAACGGTTTACTCCTTCGTCTCTTTCGAGGCGGCATTCTCCCTCTTTGCCTTTCTTTCGGCAAAGGAAGCCTTGATGGCTTTGGGAGCAAGGATCATGATCATGTTGCGGCCATCCAGCAGCGGGCGGCGTTCCACCATGCTGACATCCTTGCACCGCTCAGCGAAATCCTGCATGACCTTCAGGCCGATTTCACTGTGGGTGATCTGACGGCCGCGGAAGCGAATGGATACCTTAACCTTATCGCCGTTCTCCAGGAAGCGGATCGCCATCTTCGCCTTGGTGTTCACATCGTTTTCTTCGATGGTGGCGGACAGCTGCACTTCCTTGATATCGACAACGCGCTGATTTTTCCGGTTCTCCCGCTCCCGCTTTGCCTGTTCGTAGCGGTACTTGTCATAATCCAGCAGTTTACATACAGGCGGAACAGCTGAAGGCTGGATCTTGGCCAGATCAAGTCCCCGTTCTTCCGCAAGCTGCAGCGCCTGCTGTGTGCTCATGACGCCGAGCTGTTCACCGTTTTCATCAATCAGGCGAACCTCTCTGTCGCGGATTTCCTCATTAATCATCAGTTCGGTTGCGATGTCCATGCACCTCCTACAAAAATGAGCGGCGGGCTGTTGACCCGTCGCTCATGAATCATCTTGTTCCTGATCGGAAAAAGTGCCATAACCCGGCAGCGTGAACCGCACAAGGTGAGAGACGGGCAAGCCTCTGCTTTCGAACAGAAGGGATCATACCACATCAGTATGATCCCTGTCAAGCAATATTTCCGTATTTCTGTATCTGCTGATAACTTTCCTATTTATAAGGAGTTTACCAGGTCGTAAAGCGGCCGGTTAAAATACCGTTCTTTCTTCAGTGCCTTTTCAATGGGCATATAGAACACTTTGCCCTTCTGCATGCCGATCACCTGGTTGCTGATGCCGTCACGCAGCAGCCGTACCGCAAGGTTGCCGGCTTCAAAGGCAAAGGCGCTGTCACGTGCCGTAGGTTCGGCACCGCGCTGTACATAGCCGATTACGTTGGCCCGGGCTTCCACCATGCCGCACATTCTCTTCATCACAGAGGCAAAGCGCACTGCGGACATGGGTTCTTCCGGATAGCAGGGCTTGCCGCGGGAAGTCAGGAAATTGTACAGATCAAAAGGCGCCATGGATTCCCAGCAGCCTTCCGCCACGACAATTGTTGCGCGGTAGTTGCCCCGGTCCAGCTGCCTCTGCAGCTGCATGGCAACACCTTCAACCGTCCACGGCACCTCAGGAACAACCACAATCTCACTGCCGGTTGAAACAGCCGCTGTCAGGGCAATATCTCCGCAATGACGACCCATAACCTCCACCACCGCAGGTCTGTCATGGCTTCTGGAAGTGGCCCGGATTTTCCGGATGGCTTCCACGCAGACATTCACCGCCGTGTCGTAACCCAGGGACATTTCCGTATAGGGCAGGTCGTTATCAATGGTTCCGGGAATGCCTATGCAGGGTACTCCCAGGTTACACAGCGCCTGGGCGCCCCGGAAGCTGCCGTCGCCGCCGATCACAACCAGGCCGTCGATCTGCATGCTTTTCAGGGTTTTGACCGCTTTTTCCTGATATTTCTTTTCTATAAACTCAAGGCATCGCGCTGTACGCAGATAGGTTCCCGGATCATCAGCGATGTCCAGCACCAGTTCAAGCGTCAGCTCCTGCATATCGTCCTTCAGGTTGGCGCTTTTCCGAAGCAATCCGTTATATCCACGCTTGATGCCAATCAGCGGAATACCGTACATTGCGGCACTGCGCGCCACAGACATCACTGCTGCGTTCATTCCCGGACTGTCGCCGCCGCTCGTCAGTACGCCGATTTTTCTCATAGCCCGTACGCTCTCCTTTCGGGTTCTTTCATGATCACAATATATCATATTTTAAAAAAAGAAAAAAGTTTACCAGGAATGATTCTTGTTTCCATTTCGTTAACTTATCGTAACACTTTCTTTACATTTGAAACCTGTTCTGCTATACTGACAGCAGCCGGTTTCTGATGACAGAGCCGTAAACAGGCTCATCGGAAGGAGACAAAGTTGAAGATGATCCGTGTACAGAAATCGTTCATTATTCGCCTTTGCATATCTTTATGTTTGTGTTTGCTCACCTTATCGCCCACCTTTGCGTACGAGTCCACAACCCTGTACAATGGATGCAGGGGTGAGGAAGTGCGACAGCTTCAGCAGGCGCTGATTGATCTGGGCTTTCTGAAAGGAACAGCGGACGGCGTATATGGCAACAAAACCGAACTTGCCGTGCGTGCCTTCCAGAAAAATGCCGGTTTATCCGTCGATGGCCTGGCAGGTACACAGACTTATGAACTGGCGGTGAGTAAAGCCGCGGCCGCCAAAGGAACGGCTGTTCAGGTTCAGTCTTCTCAGGGCTCCGCAGCGCTCTCTCAGGCTTATTCTTCCACAACCCTGTATAACGGGTGCAGGGGTGAAGAAGTCCGCCAGCTCCAGCAGGCACTGATTGACCTGGGTTTTCTGAAAGGATCCGCAGACGGTGTGTTTGGCAACAAAACAGAAGCTGCCGTACGTGCATTCCAGACAAGTTCAGGCTTAGTCGTTGACGGACTGGCCGGTACACAAACCCGTGAACTGGCAGCCAGTAAAGCAGCCGCAGCCAAAGGATCATCCGCACCTGCGGCTGTTCCCCAGAGCACGCCTGTTCCCGTTCAGCCTTCCTCTCCCACCATCGGTACCGCTGCGTATCATGAACCGGCCGCCGGTGCTCTCTTTGGACATAATTATGATACCATTCGCCCCGGTGATACCGGCGACCGTGTTAAAATACTTCAGCAGGCTCTGATCGATACCGGATTCCTGAAAGGAAAAGCCGATGGTGTTTTCGGTGAAAACACGCAGAAAGCGGTCATCGCTTTCCAGACCCGCTGGAACCTGACTCCGGACGGTCTTGCCGGAAAGAAAACCCTGCAGACGCTGGAAAAAGCTGTCGGCGGAGCCGCTGCCCCTGCTGTTACATCCACTCCGGTTCCTGCGTCCACTCCCGTTCCGGCGTCAACACCTGTACCTGCCTCAGACCAGGGAGACATCAACGACCGGATATCGCTTCCTTCCGTTTCATCTGTGCAGCTGCTGCATTGGTTCAATGATGTAAAGCCATCCATTTCCAACGGACAGTATCTGCTTATATGCGATCCCTCAACAGGGCTGAGCTGGACCCTTCGTGTTATGTCCCGTGGACGTCACTGCGATTCTGAGCCATTGACTGCGAAAGATACCCATACCATGGTCAAAGCCTTCGGCGGTGTCAACACATGGAATCAGAAAGCGGTTTATGTAAAGCTTCCCGACGGGCGTTGGACAATAGGGTCAACACACGATATGCCTCACGACTCCAGTACCATCAAAAATAATGATTTTGGCGGTCATCTATGTGTTCATTTCCTGCGTGACATGTCCGAAGCCCAGAAAAACGATCCTAAATACGGTGTGGCAAACCAGGAGACTATTCGTTCTTTCTGGAAAAGCCTTACAGGTCAGACCATAACAAACTGATCCCAAACAATGAAACCGGCGGCTTCTATAATGGAAGCCGCCGGTTTTTTGTGGTATGTACACTTTATTCAGGGAGGATAGCTTTCAGGATTTCGAAAGCATACTCGTTGTCTATATCCTGCCTGATTGTTTCGAGGCTGATGGGCTCTTTATTGTCGTCCTCAATCCGCAGGACATTCTCTTCGTCTGTGTTGAACTCGCCGATGATCTGTACAGAGTCGGAGAAATCCGCCTTTACGTATTCTGCCTTTCTCTCCTCTCCGAATGCCATATTCCATTCGTTATCAAGCGTCCTCTTGTCACCTTTCTGATCCGTCAGTTCCAGGCTGCCGTCCTTCACAGTGTAGGATCCGGTTTCAGTATGGCCATCCTTGAACTCCGCCCTGTAATGATATCCGGACAGGAACCAGATGGTGTATGCGTCGTTCTCCCCGTAGATGATGGCCAGCACCCGGCCGTTCCCGCCGTCGTTTTCTTCTTCCTGTTCAGGTTCGGGTTCGGGCTCTTTTTCCTCTTCTGCCTCAGGTTCTTTTTCAGGTTCCTTCTCCTGTTCCTTCTCAGGCTCCTTTTCGGGCTGCTTCTCCGGCTTCTTTTCAGGTTGTTTCTCCGGTTTCTTCTCGGGAACCTTCTCCGGTTCCTTTTCAGGTTCTTTCTCGTGATCCTTCTCAGGTTCCTTCTCAGGTTCCTTCTCCGGTTCCTTTTCCGGTTCCTTCTCGGGCTCCTTTTCCGGTTCGTTTCCGGGTTCCGGGTTGGGATCGGGATCAGGGTCAGGATCTGGATCCGGATCGGGATCAGGGTCAGGGTCGGGATCTGGATCCGGATCAGGATCAGGGTCAGGGTCGGGATCCGGTTCGTCCTTGCTTAGTTTCTCCAGGTCAAAGGTCAGGTAAACGCCGCCTGCCCAGGGAACAATAAAGGTGAACTCGCCGTTCTCTTTCTTTGTGACTTCTGCCTTCAGCTTATTATCCCCTTTGCCGTTATAGATGACGACATCATATCCTTTCCTGTACTGTTCTTTCAGATCAACGGATAATGTCAGTGCGTTATCCTGTTTAGCCACCTTCAGGGTTTGCTGTTCCGGATTTTCCTCTCCTGCTCCGCGGCGATTTGCTTCATCAACTGCTTTACCGATAATCTTGTCCGTTGTGCCGACCACATTCAGCGTGCCGTATTGTTCATTATCTTCCTTTTTAATAATGTAGTTGATATTCTCTTCAACTGCTTCAACTGAATAGCCGTCTTTATCACATGTAATCTGATTGTTTTCATTCGGCATGATGGCCCAGGTAGTAATCAGGAAGTTCTTAACCGCATCCGCGTTTGCCACAAAAATCGGAGTCAGACCGGAAATGGTTTCCTGGACGATGATATCCACCGCGGGAAGGGGCTTTTCCTCTTCTGTTGCTGCAGCACTGAGGCCGTCATTATCTTCAGGAATCTCTTCATCATCGGCAGCATCCTCATCTGCTGCAGCCTGAAGTACTTTCTCTTCACCAAGGCTGATTCCTGTGCCCATGGAGATCAGGTCACCTCCGATGATGACCTGGGCATAGCCATCGCCTTCACCATCGAAATCAACATCAATTCCGTTTTCGGCAAACAAGTCTCCTCCGACATTCACCATGGCCTCCCCATTGTTCTTCCAGCCGGGTCCCTGTCCTGAGATCGTTATGCCTGTGCCGTTGTCTGCTGTCACGTCGCCGGCGATCTCCACATCCAGTTCGCCGCTGTAGTTGACAATCTTGACTCCGTTTTCTCCGGCGGTCAGGTCTCCGCCGATATTCATTCTGGAGATGCCTCCCTCAATGCCGACGTTTTGCACCATCGCAGCGTATTCTTCGCCCGCAGTAACGCTTCCGCCGATATCCATCGTGACCGTACCGTCACTGTTTTGGATCCCGACACCAAAGGCTGACGCTGTCACATCGCCGCCGATTTCGACCGTGGCTGTTCCTGTCTCGGTAATGACCCTCGCGCCGTTTGCGGAAGCCTTCAGGTCTCCGGTGATTTCAACCGTGGTTGTGTTGTCCAGGTTATTGATGTCCAGTCCGTCCCTGGCAGTCACGTTTCCGTCGATGACCAGATCGGTGATGCCGGATGTCGTGTCATCCTGGTCGTTCATCCAATAATACGGAACATCCATTATGACGGCAGTTCCGTCAACCGCGGACAATCCGCCGTTAACAGTGATGTCCAACTCACCGCCCTTGTTCTGAACCGTAACGCCGTCTCCGTTGAAGACATGTTCGGAATTGTCATACCAGTTGTCTTCTTCATCGTCATCTACTTCATCGTAGTCTTCAGGAGCAGCCTTCCAGCCGCCCTGATGCTGATAGCCGAATACTTCAAGTCCCTTGTCAATAGTGATCGTTGTTTTACCGGCTTTTGCTTCCGCATACACACCGTTTATCGTAAGGTCTTCACGCGGATTATCCTCTTTTTCATGAGATACGGAAACACCGTTTTCGGCCTTGATTGTGAAATCTCCGCCCTCATTACGGGTTTTGATCCCGTATACCTCTGCATTGACCGTTCCCTTCACAGTCACATCCGCATAGTTATCAGGGTTTTCATACATTGAAATGTAGGATCCGTCAGGGTTTTCGACATAATCACCGTATTCATCTTCCAGATAATAGAAATGAGTACTTGAACCAACGTTAATTCCTGATTCACCGGCCTTAATATCACCTTTTACGGTTGCGGTGATGCCCTTCTCCTTGTCGTCGCCAGTCAGTGAAATATCAACGCCGCTGTTATCCCTGGACTGGACATTTTCAGCACTGACTGTAATGTTGCCATTCTGGACGTTCGCATACAACCCGCCGTAATGCCCTTGTACATCCCCGACATTTGCATCAATTGTACCGTTTGCGTCATGGATGTAACTGTTAAAATTATCTACGCAAAGATTTACGCCGATGTCCGTTCCGAATACATCACCGGCCTGAATGGTTGTTTTGCTTCCTTCATCCCAGGCTGCTGCGTACAGGCCGTCGCCGCCCCAGCTATCAATATCCCGGACTGTGACATTGACGTTTGATTCTTCACCCTGGGATTCAGCTACCATTCCTTTTCCTTCATAGCTTGTAATATCTTTTGCGCTGAATTCCGTAGTTGACTTTGCATCTGTTTTAATGAACACGCCGTCATCATAGATTGCATATGGATCACCGTTTCCGTTGGATGTGACATCACCGCCGGAAATGATCCTGCCCTCGTCATCCCGTTCACCGACAGTTACTTTCACTTCTCCGTGATTGTTTTGCAGATACACGCCTGCGCCGCCTGCTTCAATATCGCCCTTCACATATATTGTGGTATCACCGTGGCTGTAATGTTCTGGGTTTTGTAATTCATCATCCATACCATATACAGGCGGTGTATAAAACCCGTTTGTGACGTGAATACCCTCTCCTTGTGATTCGTAACCATCGGTTTTCACATTTCCTTCAACCAGGATATTCACTGTGGAATCATCGTCAAGCTGGATTTGGATTCCACATCCTGTTTTATCCTCTCCCTGTCCCGCGGTAATGTTTCCATCGATTTTAACCCTAAAATCATCGTAGTCGTTCCCTTTCAGATCAAGACCGGTTGTATTGGTAACAATATCTTTGGTAAAGAGATCCACATCACTGTTATTATATGCATTAATATGGATACCGCCATCGTCTGAGTTGATCGTATCAGTAATATTCAGTTTGAGATATGACTCGTCTTCCATACTGATACCCACAGCCTGCCCGGCTGTGTCCATTTTTCCGGTTTCCAGATCCAGGGTGGATTCATCCCGCATGGAGGCATAGACGCCATATACCGAACATTCATTGATCCAGTAATCATCTTCGTCGTCGCTGTAGTATTCCTTTTTATCTACTTTGTTTATTTCCGTCTTCACGTCGCCTGTTTTGATGGATACTTTACCGCCACCCTCTTCATCCGGATATACGAGATTCAGAGCAGCATAGATATAGACATCATCTTTTATATCCGAAAAATCCGCCGGCAATACCAGATCGCCGAGAGGCTCATGATCCGCGTCATGCGAATTATCCTCTATACCGCCGGTATAGACTCCGTAGAACGGTTCGTCAGCCAGTGCGCCTATAGGCAGCATAAGGCCAAAGATGCATATTGCAAGCATCAGGCCGGTCCATCTTCTGATGTTCCTTCTGGTCGTTTGTTTCATGTCAAAATGTCCTCTCTTTCATTGCTCGTTTCCGAAAACGTTTCCGGTGTCAAAGTGCTGAAATTTGCTGGGATTCTGACTTTTTTGCGCGATAGGCTTATCTGTGTTCAGCGTACATCATTACATATTTGTCTGCACAAATCAACAATAAGTTACTTTGTATACTGTATTTTTGCTGTATTTTGCCTATTTGTACGCTCTTCTTCACACAATTTCTGTCAGGTAAAAAGCCTTGACATTCCACGCTGATCGTGTATAATAGCACAGGTGTCAGGTTGTAATGCCTGACATGATGTCGGAATCGTTCTTTCGCCGGAGGGGGAAACATGGTAAAGGAAGACCTGAACAGGAAGGTGGATCTGGCTTTCCTTGCCGCTTTCTACGGCGGTATGCTGACAGAGAAACAGCGCCGTATCCTCTCCCTCTACTGTGAAGAGGATCTTTCCCTGGGTGAGATTGCCGAAGAAGTCGGCATTTCCCGCCAGGCGGCACATGAATCCCTTACCCGTGCGGCTGAAAAGCTTTCGGAAATGGAATCTGCGCTGGGTGTAGCTGAACGCTTCCGCAAAATAGACTCCGGTCTGGAAAATGCGCTGGACGCGCTGAACTGCAAGGATTATCCCAGAGCGGAATCTTTACTGAAAGAAATGCTTACGATCGAAACGGAAGATTCCTCCGATCGTTCATGGAGGTAACATGGCATTTGAAGGCTTAAGCGAAAAGCTCCAAGGTGCTCTGAGGAAAATGACCGGGCGCGGCAGGCTGACGGAACAGGCTGTGAAGGAAGGCATGCGGGAAGTGCGCATGGCCCTCCTGGAAGCTGACGTCAACTACGCCGTGGCCAAGGATTTTATCCGCAAGGTCACGGAGCGCTGTGTCGGCGCCGACGTACTCTCCTCCCTGACTCCCAGCCAGCAGGTTATCCGCATCGTCAATGAAGAGATGACTGAGCTGATGGGCAGCACCAATGCAAAGCTCAACTGGTCCTCTTCGGTTCCATCCATCATCATGCTTTGCGGCCTGCAGGGCGCCGGTAAAACCACCATGTGCGCCAAGCTGGCCGGATACCTGACTAAGCAGGGAAAAAAGCCGATGCTGGCCGCCTGCGATATTTACCGTCCTGCCGCCATCAAACAGCTGCAGGTAGTCGGACAACAGGTCAACGTTCCCGTGTTTGAAAAAGGAACCCAGGATCCTGTCAAAACCGCGAAGGAAGCAATTGAATACGCCCGGTATTATCAGCGCGATGTGCTGATTATCGATACAGCCGGCCGGCTGCATATTGATGAGGAACTCATGGATGAGCTCCTCCGCATCCGGGACACGGTCTCCCCCACGGAAATCCTGCTGACTGTTGACGCCATGACCGGTCAGGACGCTGTGAATGTCGCCAAAGCCTTCGATGAAAAGCTGAATGTTACCGGCGTCATCCTGACCAAGCTGGATGGCGATACCCGCGGCGGTGCCGCCCTCTCCATCAAGGCGGTCACAGGCAAGCCCATCAAGTTCAGCGGTATCGGCGAAAAGCTTTCCGACATCGAGCCCTTCCATCCCGACCGGATGGCCAGCCGCATCCTCGGCATGGGCGACGTACTGACCCTCATTGACAAGGCTGCCGAAGCCTTTGATGAACAGGAAGCGGGAAAATTTGCCCGCAAAGGCCTGAGCAACAAGCTCACCCTGGAAGACTTCCTGGATCAGATGCAAAGCATGAAGAAAATGGGCGGTCTCCGCAGCATGATCAGTATGCTGCCCGGCATGAGCGGCAAAGACATCGACGTGGATGATAATGCGATGAAGAAGCCTGAAGCCATTATCCGCTCCATGACTCCGAAGGAACGCAAAGATCCTTCCATCCTCAACGCCAGCCGCCGCAAGCGTATTGCTGCCGGCTCCGGCACCACCGTACAGGATGTGAACACGCTGATCCGCCAGTTTGAGCAGGCTCAGCAGATGATGAAGCGTATGATGGGAGCCAAGGGTAAAAAGGCGCTCCGCAACATGCGTTTCCCGGGAATGTGATTCCCCGCAGATTTCATTGCTTGGACTCATATACTTCGCTATATGATTTCCATATATAATTATTCATTTATTTTTTGAGGAGGAAATCCAAATGTCTGTCAAAATCCGTCTGAAGAGAATGGGAATGAAGAAAAAGCCTTTCTATCGCGTGGTTGTTGCTGATATCCGCAGCCCCCGTGACGGCCGCTTCATCGAAGAGATCGGTTACTATGATCCCATGACCAAGCCCGCCGAAATCAAGGTTGACAACGAGCGCGCCAAGTACTGGCTCGGCGTTGGCGCTCAGCCCACTGACACCGTCCGCATTCTGCTGAAGAAGTCCGGCGCGATCGAAGAAAAGTGAGCCTGAGTTAAGAAAGGATGTACCCATGCAAGAACTTTTAACCTTTGTGGCACAGTCTCTGGTGGAGCATCCCGATCAGGTCAGCGTTACCGAGACCGAAGGACCTGAAGCTGTCATTCTGGAGCTCCATGTGGCTGAAGATGATATGGGCAAGGTTATCGGCAAGCAGGGCAGGATTGCAAAAGCGATCCGCGCCGTGGTGAAAGCCGCCACGCTCAAAAACAGCAAGCCTGTTTTTGTTGAGATTCAATAAGCTTACAGCCATGTCCGGCGGGATCCGATGCTCGGATCCCGCCGTGCTTTCATCGGAGGAAAACCTTTCTTATGAATGATTATCTTTTAATCGCATCTGTGCTCAAGCCCCAGGGCGTTCGCGGAGAATGCAAACTCCGCTCCTACGCTGCTGATATTGAGCGTTTTCATCAGTGGAACACCCTGTATCTGAAGAAGGACGACAGCTATATCCCTGTTGCTCTCCGTACCGTGCGGATCCGGGACGGTTTTGTTTACGCGCACCTGGACGGCAGCGATACAGCTGATGCGGCTGAAAGGTTCCGCGGCTGCGATCTGTATGTGAATCGCGCCGGCGCCGCTCCCGTGGAAGAGGACGCCGAGCTCATCGCGGATCTTATCGGATGTGAAGCCCGGGATGAAAACGGCGAAGTGATCGGTGTGCTGACGGATGTGCTGCAATACGGCACAGTGGATACCTGGGTCTTCCAGTCCGGTAGATCCACGCTGATGGTTCCGGCACTGAAAGCCGTTTTCCCGGAAGTGGATGCGGAGAAGAAAACCATTCTGGTCATCCGTGACAGGCTTGAGGAGGTGGCTGTTCGTTCATGAGTGAGCCCTTCCGTGTCAATATCCTGACTATTTTCCCGGAAATGTTTGATAGTTTCTTTTCCTCCAGTATTCTGGGCCGTGCCGGAGAACAGGGACTGATCGATATCCGGACTACGAATATCCGTCCCTACTCAAAAAGCAAACACCATAATACGGATGATTATCCTTTCGGCGGCGGCGCTGGTATGGTTATGATGGCCCAGCCCATCCTGGATGCCATGTCTGCAGTCATGGCGGAATACCCATCCGCACGCCGGATCTATCTGGGGCCCCGCGGAAAAAAGCTGACCACTTCCCTTGCCCGGGAACTGGCACAGGAAAAGGCACTTATTCTGCTCTGCGGTCATTATGAAGGAGTGGACCAGCGTGCCCTCGATTCCTGTGTGGATGAGGAGATTTCCATCGGGGATTATATCCTGACCGGCGGTGAACCGGCTGCAATGGTACTTGTGGACTGTGTGGCCCGTTTCATTCCCGGTGTGCTCGGAAGTGCTGAAAGTCCGGAGGAGGAATCCTTCTCCGATGGTCTGCTGGAATACCCCCAGTATACCCGTCCACGGGATCTGGACGGTATGCAGGTGCCTGAAGTCCTGCTGAACGGGGATCACGCCAGGATCAGGTCATGGCGGCGCAGGGAAAGCTTAAAGGCGACCCTCAGGTACAGGCCTGATCTGCTTGAAACCGCCCCGCTGGATGAAAAGGACAGAAAGATGCTCAATGAAATCCGGAAGGAGTTGACCGAATCATGTTCCTCAGAAAACTGACTGTTCTCCTTGTTCCGTTGGGCCTGATGCTGCTGCTTTGCCTGCTGATTCCCCTCTTCGGTTCCATGGATGCTTTCTTCGGTCCGCTGCTGCTCGGAGCTGTACTGGGCGTTATGCTGGCACTGCTGCTGCCGCTGGCCGGCGCAACCAGAATGCGGGAGCCTTTTGCCTGGCTGCTCTGGATTCCTGCCGCTGTCATCCTGCTGATCCTCCTGTACCAGTTCCTGACCACCCAGCAGATCGGGCGCGATATTCCGGTGCTTCGACTGCTGATGACCGGCGATACCCGGATGATTACCGCGGAAAGTGCTTTCGCTGCCTATATGCTGGCATTCTCTGTCCGTACCGGTAAAGGCATCTGAATCTTTTTTCCTTTTCGTTATTCACACAGCCTGTCGGCTGTGTTTTTTCTTTGCTGGGAATACGCTCTTTTGTGCCGTTGCCGGACTTGTTGCGGAGTATACAGCATGCTATAATAAATGGGATAAGAATCAGATCCCTTCTTTTGCGGAGGTACAACAAATATGCAGACGATTGTTATTGACGGTTCAAGGTACGACTCCCCCCGTGATCTCCACCTTGCCCTGAAGCGCATGCTTTCCCTTCCGGATTATTACGGAATGAACGCAGACGCCCTGAATGACTGTCTTTCCGAAAGGGTTTCCCCGGTCAATGTCTGGATCCTTGATCCGGGTGCCGGAGAGGTTGCTTCCGCAATCAATATTCTCCGTACAGTTTTTGCTGACAACGGCGGAGAAGTAAAGGAGCTGTAATCCGTGATGAGACTGCATCTGCTAGGGATAAACGGACCTTTCCCGGAAAGCCGCGGTGCCACCTCCGGTTATCTTCTGGAAGCCGGAGACAACCTGTTCCAGCTGGATCTGGGCAGCGGCGTCCTGGGTATCCTTACCTCTCTGACGGCGCCGGAATCCCTGTCTGCGCTGTTTGTCAGTCATTGGCATTATGATCACACAGCCGATATTCCTGTGCTGATGTATCGCCTGGCTGCCTGTCAGAAAGCACTGCCCGTTTACGGTCCTGCGGATCCTTCTTCTCCGGTATATAATCTCGTTGTTTCCACACCCTGCTTTTCCTTTACGGAAGTATCGGCAGGGCAGGCCTTCGAACTGAACGGCACTTCCATCCGTGTCACCGCTGCCCGTCATCCGGTTCCTGCCGTGGGATACTGTTTCTCCTTCGGTGGGAAAACCTTCGGCTATACCGGTGACACCAATACCCTGCCTTCCTTGGCTGAAGACTACCGCGGGTGTGACCTTCTCCTGGCAGACGGCCTTTTCCCTGCTTCCGCCTGGTCCGAGGACAAACCCCATCTGTCCGCGGAACTGGCTGCGCGCCTGGCTGCGGATACAAAAGCAGGCAGCCTGATCATCACTCATCTGAATCCGTTCTGGCCCCGCAGAACACTGCTGCAGGAAGCCCGTGCCGTATATTCCCGTACGCGGCTTGCCGAAGCCGGTGCCATCATTGATCTGTGACGAACCGCCAGCGGAGCTGGCTGCTCCCGCCCGCAGCACTGGCCCTGGTTGCGGGTGTTTTTCTTGGCAGAAATGCGGCTGGTATACTCCTGCCGCTTTTTGCCTGTATTCTTACCCTTTCATCCGTGTTCTTCCTGAAGGGGTGGCTGCGTTTTTCCGCGTGCATTGTCTTTTCTGTTATGTTTGGGCTTTTCGCGGGTTCCCTTGCCTTCCATCCGTATCTTCCGCCTGAAGGAGAATACGATATTCAGGGCGTAATTTCTGATGAGGTAGCAAACGGATCCTTTGGTCAGTACCGGATTGCTTTGTCTGACGTCACGCTGGACGGACGTCCCTTGTCCGGAGGCGCCTACTGGACCTTTTATTCCGATGAAGATCATTCCTCCCTCCTTCCGGGGAAAGCGGTCTCCTTTACAGCATCCCTGTATCATCCGCGGGGAGCTGACAATCCGGACGGCTATGATTTTCGGGAAGCCCTCCTGCAGCGCGGCATTACTGTAGGAGTGTATGGCAAAGACAGCCTGACAGTACAGGATCCGGTCTGTTTTTCCTTTGCAGGCTTCATTGCGTCCCTGCGACACCGGCTGTCCGCTTCGCTCATAGCCGCGCTCGGAGGGGAAACCGGAGCCTATGCCTCTGCCATGCTGCTGGGAATGCGTTCCCTGATTCCTTCCGATGACCGCCAGGCATTTTCCAGGCTTGGTATTGCCCATATCCTGTCCGTCAGCGGCTTTCATGTGGGCGTCCTGATCGGCATCCTGAACCTGCTGTTTCATTTGCTGAGGCTGCGGCAAAGTGTTCGCCTGCTTCTATATGCCGTTCTGCTGTTTTTCTATTCCTCCCTGTGCGGAATGAGCCAGCCTGTCATCCGTGCTTCCCTTCTGATGCTGCTCGGACTTGAAGGCCGTATCCTGAACCGGCCGCGTTCCGGCCCGCATCTGCTCAGTGCCGTTTTGTTCATCATGGTACTGTTTTCTCCTGTTCAGGTGACTTCAGCCTCATTCCAGCTGACATTCTGCGCGGTGTTCGGCCTCGTATGGGTGATGCCTTTCATCCGGCGCCGCAAGCGGTTCCGCAGCAGGATCCTGCAGTATGTATTTGAATCCCTTGTCCTGACGTTCGGGATCCAGCTTGGTTTACTGCTCCCTGAACTGTCCTTCTTCCAGCGTCTTCCCCTGCTTGTCTTCCTGGTCAACCTTCCGGCCATGCTCATTTCAGGAATGCTGATCCTGTTTTTCTGGCTTGCGCTGCTGTGTCTCCCTGTTCCCTTCCTGTCAGCGCTTCTGTCTGTCCCCCTTTCGTCTGTCACGGGCTTCCTGCTTTCCGGTATCAGGCAGCTGGGAGCATTGCCCGGCCTGACGCTGTGGATCCACGTACCGAATCTCCTTACCGTTTTCGGCGTCGTCCTTCTTTTCCTCGGTTTTTGCTGCTTTATCCGTTTCCATGCAGGAATGCGTACCGGTATGCTGGTCCTTGGTGCTGTGCTGGTTGTCGTGTCGCTTTTTCCCGCACATCATAACGGTACGGAATATATTCAGCTCAGTGCAGGGAACGCGGACGCCGCGGTCATCTGGGACCAGGACAAGGTTTATGTCATGGATACGGGAGAGGATGACGGCACGCTCAGCAGCTTTCTCCGGGCCCGCCGTCTCACACCGGATGCAGTGATCCTGACCCATCTGCATACGGATCACGCCGGCGGACTGCGTTCGCTGATCGAGGATGAGATCCCGGTGAACACCATTCTCCTGCCAGAAGGTGCCGAAGCGCAGGATATTCATCCGGAGTTCATCGCCCTGCTGGATCAGTTGCAGCAAAGCGGCACTGAAATCCGGTCACTTTCCCGCGGTGACGTACTCCCCCTTCCATCCGGCATACTCACAGTATTATGGCCGGAACACGGAAAGGTGCGTTCCGGCCAGGATGCAAACAAGTATTCCCTTGTCACACGGCTGACGTTGAAGGAAAGCACCGTTCTGCTGGCGGCCGACCTTCCGGGAGCCTACGAGCAGTACTGTGCGGCTCCCTCGGATCTTCTGAAAGCAGCCCATCACGGTTCTCCTTCTTCCAGCTCACCTGATTTTATCAGTGCGGTTTCCCCAAAGGCCATACTCCTCAGCTGCCGGCAATCCGGCCGTGTTGCTGATTTCCGTGCCCGTTCAGGTGATATTCCGGTATATGGAACACCGGAATACGGAGCGCTTACAGTACGCTTCGAAGAAGGTAAATTTACTGTTATTCCATACCTGACACCCTGATCACACCGGAGGTTCTTATGGATCGAAAAGACTTTTCCCGTGCCCTGTCACAGCATTCCCTGCCCCAGGTTCTCCTCTTTGAAGGCGAAGAGGAACATCTCAAGCAGGAAGCCCTGGCTGAACTGCGCCATGCCGTTCTGCCCGAAGGCATGGAAACATTGAATGAAACCATTCTGGAAGATCCTTCTGTGGATCAGCTCATCGCAGATGTGGAAACCCAGCCCTTTATGGCTGACAAACGGCTGATCATTGTCCGTGATTTACCGGCTCTTATGGGACGTTCCGAGGCGGATGAAAGGCTCATTGCTTACCTTCCCTCAGTCCCTGAAACTTCTTTCCTTCTCTTCTACTGTACCGGAAAACCTGACGGAAGGAAGAAACTTTATAATGCTGTCAAAAAGCTCTCCGGGATCGTTACTTTTTCTCCGCTACGCGGTACGGAGCTGACCCGTTTTGTTGTCAGTTCTTTTCAGGAAGCAGGAAAAGAATGTGATGACCGTACAGCTGAATACCTCATTTTTACGGTTGGCTCAGACGCAGGACTGCTGCGTAACGAAATCCAGAAACTGGCTTCCTGTTCCACAGACCGCACTGCGATTCTGCCAGAGGATGTAACGGCTCTTGCCACCCCTTCCACTGAATGTACCGTATTCCAGATGATCGATGCCGTTGTTACAGGTCAGAAGAGCCGCGCCTTTACGCTGCTGCGCAACCAGCTGCTTTCCGGGACGGACCGCATGGCCATCCTTTCAATGCTTCTGCGCCAGTATCGTCTGCTGCAGCACATTAAAATCATGCAGTATGAGAAAAGGGGCAGTGATTTTATCCGTTCCGCTCTCGGGGTTCCGCCTTTTGCTGTTGACCAGTATGTTCGACAGGCCTCCGGTTATACCGGCGGCCAGGTTAAAAGCGCTGTCCGCATATGTTTTGACACGGAATACGCCCTGAAGTCCGGACGGATGTCCCAGGACGGAGCTGTTGAAACAGTGGTCCTGAAACTGCTGAACCTTCGGGACAAAAGCTGATTTCCCCCATTGTCTGACATATATTGTAATTTTTGTAATTCTATGGTAATATATATGAAACATTTTGTGTTTCGCACAGGAGGCGTACATCATGAAGAAGCTGCTCGGAATTGTTCTGACGCTCTGTCTCGTTTTGACACTTGCCGCTGATGCTTTTGCCGCCAGCAAACCGGAGATTACAAAGCAGCCCGAAACTGCCACCACCTCCAAAAAAGGGGCAGTCTCTTTTTCTATCTCTGTGAAGGGCACTGTAAGCTCCTACACCTGGTATTTTGTCAATCCTGAAACCGGTGATAAAATATCCGGCAAAAAGCTGTCATCCAACGTTAAGGGTGTTAAAGTCACCAACCCGAATTCCAAGAAAATCTCCCTGTCCCATGTTCCTGAATCCATGCACGGCTGGTCCGTTTACTGCCATGTGAACGGGAACGGATATAAGGTCGATTCTGATGCGGTTACCCTGTATGTCTACGGCATGGAAATCCCCGGCTCCGATTCCGCTGCCGCTCCCGCTGACAGCGGTGAAGCAAAACCTGAAGAACCCGCATCCGCACCCGCTGAAACCAATCCCGAACCTGCCCCCGCCGATACTTCATCCGGCGAATCTGCCTCTCCGGCAGCCGGAGAACAGCCGGATGGCACCGATCAGGGTGAAGGCGGTGATCAGGGTGAGGGTGCCGACAGCGATGAAGTCGCGGCCAACAGAACCATCACCGTGACTTCTTCCTCAAAAGTGCTGATCAGACTGGACAACAAGGGAAAAATCGCTGATGAAACCCCTGTTTCCTCTCTTGAGTTCACCAACGCCGGTTCTTTCATCGTCCGCTCTGAGGAACCCATCAAAAGCTGGACTGTCAACGGAATCCGTTTTGAGCCTGCGCAGTCTGTCAATGAATTCAAAGTCACGAACGTAACCGAGAGCATCTCCCTGGATATAAAATTAGACCGTGCCGGTGCAGCTGAAGCCGAAGTGGATGAAAGCAGGATTTGTACAGTTTCCTGCAAGGGCTGTACCTTCACATATCTCAGCAAAGGCCTTCGTTCTGTCACGGAAGGCGAAGTTCCCTACGGCGCTTCAATCAGGGTGATTGCTGACAATTCCGACCTCGCCAATGGCGGATACAGTATCAACGGCGGCGAACCGGAAAACGTCGGTAAAGCTTCCCTGCAGCTTACCGTCACCGATGATGTGACCATCGTGGCCGGCAAATAATCAACAGCAAAATAAAAAGGACGTCTGACCAGACGTCCTTTTTTCATGTCCCTGTGATTTACTTACCGCCCAGCAGTCCGCCAAGCAG
Organism: Clostridiales bacterium FE2011; assembly: GCA_017569305.1. NCBI lineage: Bacteria > Bacillati > Bacillota > Clostridia > Eubacteriales > Clostridiales bacterium FE2011. The sequence goes on from CP069418.1 coordinate 174,759, forward strand.
GTTACCCAGTGCGCCGCCGATTCCGTCAGCTCCGGCTTCAATGCCTCCCCCGACGGTATCCAGCAGTTTGATTGCCGCGTCACCGTACTCCCCTTTCAGCACCTTCAGGGATACTTTTTTCAGGTCACCGGAAGCTCCGCGATAAGCTTCGATCAGTTTCTTTTCAGCCGCTGTCACTTTCATGGAAGTATTGGCGGAAGCCGGTACTGCGGGTTTCTTTGCGGCAGTTGTTTTCTTTGCCGTTGCGGCAGGCTTCTTGGCCGTGGTGGTCTTCTTTGCCGCGGTAGTCGTCTTCTTTGCCGCGGTAGTCGTCTTCTTTGCGGCAGCAGGCTTCTTGGCCGCGGTGGTGGTCTTCTTTGCCGCGGCAGTTGTCTTCTTCGCGGTGGCTGCGGTCTTCTTTGCGGCCGCGGTGGTGGTCTTCTTTGCCGCTGTGGTAGTCTTCTTTGCCGCGGTTGCTGCTGTCTTCTTTACAGCAGTGGTTGTTTTCTTTGCCGCAGTTGTCGCAGCCTTCTTCGCGGCGGCAGTTGTTGTCTTCTTTACGGCAGTCGTCGTTTTCTTTGCGGTGGTCGTGGTCTTTTTTGCTGCAGGCATAATCAGAAACCTCCTGTTTATTTTCTTTTTCGGTTGCAATAATTTTAACGCAAACAGGGCTTCCTCTTCAAGTCCTTCTTCTTTTTTTCTTTGTCCTCATCTTGTCATACAACTTTCAAAGGGCTATAATATCAGTAACAGAGACGGATGGCATCATCCGGAAAAATGAACAGGAGGTTATGTCATGGATATTCAGAAACTGATTGGTGATCTTGTTGCAAAGCTTACCGGAAACAAAGACCTGATTGCGAAGTTCACTTCCAATCCTCTCGGTGCGATCAAGGATCTGCTCGGTATTGATCTGGATCCTTCACAGCTGGACGAGGTTGTGAAAGGCGTAACGGGCCAGCTCGGCGATATTACCGGCGACGCTGCCAAACAGGCCGGTGGCATCCTCAGCAAGATCAAAAACCTGTTCAAAAAGTAATAAGCCGTATAAAGAAACGGCACGATCCTCATTGGGATCGTGCCTTCTTTTTATTTCTTTGCTTTGATCCTGACAGGTTTTGCTTTTTCCTTTGGCTCAGCTGCCGGTGTCTTAGCCTTGTTCAGGGGCTGAAGGTGCCAGATGTTTTCATTATACTCACGGATTGTCCGGTCAGAGGAGAATATGCCCGACATAGCCGTGTTGGTAACAGCCATTTTCAGCCACTTGTTCCGGTCAGCGTAGTCGTTGTTCAGTCTTCTCTGCGCCATGCTGTAGGAACCGAAATCCTTCAGGACAAAATAGCTGTCACCCATGGAACCCCAGCTGCCCAGCAGCAGGCTGTGATACAGATCCTGCAGGGCTGCGGGATTATCCGGCATCAGGGTACCGTCGATCATCTGGGTCATTGCCTGACGGATTTCCTGGTTGGTTTCGAAAATATTCATGGGATTGTAGCTGTTCTCACGATACATATCCCGCACCGTATCGGACCGCATGCCGAAAATGTAGATATTGTCGAGGCCGACCTGTTCGCTGATTTCAACGTTCGCTCCGTCCATCGTACCGATGGTGACCGCGCCGTTCATCATAAACTTCATGTTGCCGGTGCCGCTGGCTTCCTTGCTGGCTGTGGACAGCTGTTCGGAAACCTCTGCCGCCGGAATCAGCACCTCAGCGCTGCTGACGTCATAATTCTCCAGGAACACAACTTGAAGCATCTTCCTGGCCCGCGGATGCTTGGCAATGAGCTCGCTCAGCGCGCAGATCATACGGATAATCTGTTTCGCGCGGTAATAACCGGGGCTGGCTTTTGCTCCGAAGATGAATACTCTCGGCTCCATGGTGAAGCTTTCATCATTCACGATCCGGTTATACAGCACAAGGATATGCAGCGCGTTCAGCATCTGCCGCTTATACTCGTGAAGTCTCTTTGCCTGTACGTCAAAGATAAAGGAAGGATCCACCACCGCTCCCTGCCGTTCCTTCAGCATAACGGCGAGGCGTTCCTTATTGTGCTGCTTGATCTTTGCAAACTTGTCCCGGAAAGCGGCGTCATCCGCAAAAGGACGAAGCGCGCTTAACCCTTCCGGATTCTTGATCCAGTCAGTGCCGATAGAGTCACAGATCAGGTCCGTCAGTTCAGGATTGCAGCTCATCAGCCAGCGGCGGTGTGTAATACCGTTTGTAATCGCGGAGAATTTTTCCGGCATAACCAGGTTGAAATCATGGAAGGTTTCTTCCTTCAGGATTTCACCGTGCAGCTTGCTTACGCCGTTGACAGAATAGCTCATGGCAACGCACATATTGGCCATATGGACGTTGTCATAGCTGATGATGGCCATCCGGGCAATCCGGTCCCAGTCTCCGGGGAAGCAGTTCCACAGACGTTCGCAAAGCCTGCGGTTCATCTCGCAGATGATCTGGTAGCACCGCGGCAGCAGCTGCTGTACCATGCTCACAGGCCATTTTTCGAGTGCTTCTGCCAGGATCGTATGGTTGGTATAGGCGATGGTCTTCTGTACAATACTGGAAGCTTCATCCCATCCCAGGCCTTCTTCATCAATCAGGAGGCGCATCAGTTCAGGAATCGCCATACCGGGGTGGGTGTCGTTGATATGGATCACTACCTTCTCCGGCAGTTTGCTCATATCATTCCCGAAGCGCCGCTTGTAGTCCTTCAGGATATACTGCAGGGAGGCGCTGGTAAAGAAGTAATGCTGTTTCAGGCGCAGCATTTTGCCTTCATAGTGCTTGTCTTCGGGATAAAGCACCTTGCTGATGGCTTCCGCCAGCTGGATTTCTTCGGATGCCTGTACATAGCGGCCTTCACCGAAACTGTTCAGGTCCAGCTTTTTCGGGCTCCGTGCGGACCACATCCGCAGCGGATTCACAATGGTCGCGTCATATCCGACAACAGGCATATCGTAAGGGACAGCTTCCACGGTATAATAATCGCGGGTCACAAACTTCTGCCTGCCGTTGATCTCTATTTCATCCACATGGCCGCCGAAATGCACCTCGCAGGTGTCTTCCATCATGGCCGTTTCCCAGACGTTGCCGTTGTCCAGCCAGCTGTCCGGCATTTCCACCTGCTGTCCGTCCACGATTTTCTGGCGGAACAGGCCGTATTCATAGCGTATGGTACAGCCCATGGCCGGAAGGTCCAGACAGCTCAGGCTGTCCAGGAAGCAGGCGGCCAGACGTCCGAGTCCGCCGTTTCCGAGGCCGGGTTCAGGCTCTTCCTTCAGTACGTCCTTGATATCAATGCCAAGTTCCTGCAGGGCTTCCGTATATTCCTTCGTGGAAAGCAGGTTCAGCATATTGCAGTACATGCTGCGGCCCATCAGGAACTCAACGCTCAGATAATACAGGCTTTTGCCTTTCTGCTTTTTCCATACCTCGCGGCTGGCGATCATCTTCTGCATAATCTGATCGCGCACAGTGGAAGCCACAGCACGGTAAATCTGATGCGGTGAGGCCTCTTCAATTGTCAGGCCGTTATACCGCTGTACCTTTCCGACTATGGTATTCTTGATGGATTCTTTGTCAAACTTCGTGGCTGGCATGATTATTCCTCCAGACATAAACCTGATTCAGACAGCGTAATTATACATCCCGCTTCCGGCTGTCGCAATGCCGCGGACAGTCCGGAATCCGACCATCTATGCCATGTTAAACAATTGCATAGCTTCATTCCGGTCCCGTTCAATCTGCGCTGTCAGATCCTGCGGGGAATCAAACTTTCTTTCCTCACGGAGCATCTTCAGCAGGGTGAGCCTGACCTTCTGTCCGTACAGTTCCGGACTTTCTGTCAGAGCATGGGCCTCTACGGTAACTTTTCCTGAGGGCATCGTCGGCTGCATACCGATGTTCACCACGGCGGGCAGCGTATCATTCTCTGTCTCCAGCAGGCCTGTATAAACGCCGTATTTCGGCAGTACCTTGCGTTTCCACGGCTCTATATTCGCCGTGGGGAAGCCTAGTCCGTGGCCCTGGTGCTTGCCCTCTGCGACTGTCCCTGTCAGGCTGTACTGATATCCGAGCAGTTCAGCCGCCCGCTCTGTTTTACCCTCCTTCAGGTTCTGCCTGATCAGGGTGCTTGAAATCACTGTCCCGTCTTCCAGCATGGCCGGCGGTTCAATGATCACTTTGTATCCGTGTTTCTCTCCGTCAGCCTTCAGTAGTTCCGCCGTTCCGCGTCCCTTCCGTCCAAAGGAGTAGTTCCAGCCGGCAACCACAGCCCTGACATCCAGGAAGCTTCTCATTCTGTCCAGGAAAACTTCAGGTTCCATATCCGCTGTGGACTGATCAAAGGGAATCAGTTCCATTTCATCCACACCGATTCCATACAGGAGCGACGCCCTTTCCGGAATCGTGGAAATCATTTCCGGCGGATTCTCCGGCCGGATGATTTCCAGCGGGTGCCGGTTAAAGGTGCAGACTCGCAGCGGTATACCCATCTCATCCGCAAGCCGCTTTGCGTTGAGAAGCAGGGTTCTGTGGCCTCTGTGGACACCGTCAAACATTCCCAGGGCCACAACCCTCTCCCCCGCCTTGTGCGGTCTTTGGAGCACTTGCATTTCAGTTCATCTCCTCAGTATCCTCAGGCGCAATCTGCGCCTTCCAGACCAGTTCTTCTCCACGCCGTACGGCAATTCCCCAGAATTGATTCTTCAGGTAAACCCTGACAGCCTCACCCTCCTGAAGCACTTCCGCATCGTGGAACAGTGGCAGCTTGGCGCCGTTTATCACGGCTTTCCCGAACCGTACCGGTATATCTGTTTTCGGCAGGTGTCCCAGTGCGTAGTCGGGCGGCAGCAGTCTGGATTCAAGCTGCCCGGCTTCCGCCAGGGCTTTGGCTTCTTCCAGCGTGATTGCGTTATCGATGGTAAACGCGCCGCTTCTTGTCCGGAGAAGGCTGCGCATATGGGCAGGGCATCCGCATTTGTTTCCAAGGTCCTCGCATAGCGTGCGGATATAGGTCCCCCTGCCGCAGTTAACCCGAATCTCAAATCCGTGGTCTTCCGTCTCCCGCAGCAGTTCAATCCGGTCAATCCTGACTTTCCGGGACGGCACTTCCACCGTCTCGCCTTTTCTGGCCCGCAGATACAGCGGCTGTCCTCCGACTTTAATCGCACTGTACATACTGGGAGTCTGGGTGATCTCTCCGGTCAGTTCACTGGCTGCCCTCAGGAAGGTCTCCCTGTCCGGATAATTGGTTCCTTCCTCTATGACAGTACCGGTGGCGTCCTGTGTGTCCGTTCTGGATCCGAAGGCGCATACTGCCACATATTCCTTTTCCTTATCGGCCAGATAATCAAAAAGCCGCGCGGCTTTCCCGGTCATCACGGGCAGCACGCCTGCGGCTTCCGGATCCAGTGTCCCGGCATGTCCTATACGTCTGATGCCGGTAAGCCGGCGCAGCACGGCCACAACGGCCGCGCTGCTCATTCCGGTTGGTTTCAGGATATTATAAAAACCGTTCATTTTCTATCCATTCAGTTTACGGATCATGGCATCCAGCACGTTTCCGGCTGTTTCATCCAGTTTTCCGTATAATGTAATACCGGAGGCCTGCGGATGGCCGCCTCCTCCGAAGCTTTGCGCTATGTCACTGACACAGTCCGGCTCTTTTGCGCGGAGTGAGAACTTGATTGAACCGTCCTGGGCCTCTCTGGCCAGCATAGCCATTCTGGTTCCGACCGTATCCAGACCAAAGTTCACAAGTGTGTCGGCATGCTCACTCAATGCTTCGCATTCTTCAAAGTCACGCCAGGTCAGTTTCATGACGGCGATCTGCCCGTTCTCATAGTACTGCAGGCTGTTCAGTGCCCTGCCCATCAGCAGCACCTGCGGCTTCGCCCGCTCCCGGAACAGAATCCGGTTCAGTTTCGCCAGGGGCAGGTCTTTACCCATCAGCTCGCTCATGATTTCGAAGCACTCGGCGTTTGTGGACGCGAATGCGAAATTACCCGTGTCTGTGCTGATCCCCGTATACAGGCAGATCGCCATATCCCTGTCAATTTCGATTCCCAGGGCCGCAATCTGTTCCCTGATCAGGATACAGGCCGCCGGGGCTTCTCCGTCCACGCTGTTCTCTTCCATAAAGAGCGGATTGGTCGGATGATGATCAATCTGGGCTGTATGTCTGCTGATCTGAATCAGCTGATCACAGCAGCCAAGCCTTCTGATATCGCTCACATCCACAGACAGCATCAGATCGAAAGGCTCCTCGTTACCGTCCGGTATACGCATTTCATCGATTCCCGGCAGGAAGGACAGTTGATCCGGCACCTTGCCGTCACAGAACAGAACAGGCTCCTTGCCTATTTTCCGCAGTGCAAGCCGCATAGCCGTAGCGCATCCAAGTGTGTCTCCGTCCGGGTTAATGTGGCTGCAGATGGCAATACGCTGTGCGTCCCGGATCAGCCGGGCAATTGCTTCAGGATTCCTGCTCATCGTCACCGGATTTGCCCTCCGTGCCGATCGCTTCTGAAAGAACTTTGGCAATATGCACACCGTAGGCAATATTCCTGTCACTGACAAAAATCAGTTCAGGAGTATAGCGGATGATCATCCGCTTTCCAAGCGAACGGCGGATATATCCTTTAGCGTTCTTCAGAGCGTCGATCAGTTCGTCCCGCAGTTCATCCTCCAGCACACTGATATAAATCTTCGCGTACCGCAGGTCACCGGTCACTTCAGCCCTTGTCACCGAAAAGGTACCGCAGATTCTCGGATCATGCAGTTCCTCCCGGATGATGGCGTCAACTTCCCGACGAACCTCTTCCGATATTCTGTCAATTCTCTGATAACTCATGTCAGCGCGGGATCTCCTCCATAATGTAGCACTCGACCACGTCGCCTTCCTTGATATCGTTATGGCCCTCCAGGCTCATACCGCATTCATATCCGGCGGCCATTTCCTTCACGTCGTCCTTCAGGTGGCGCAGGCTGCTCAGCTTGCCTTCGAACACCACCACGTTGTCACGCAGCAGGCGTACGCCGGCATTCCGCTGAACTTTGCCGTCCGTAACATAGCAGCCGGCAATGATACCGGAACCGGTGATCTTGAAAACATTCCGGACTTCCGCATGGCCCAGGAGTACCTCCCGGTACTCAGGCTCAAGCATGCCCTTCATGGCCAGTTCCATATCCTCAATTGCCTTATAGATGACCGTATACATCCGGACATCGACTTTCTGCTTCTCGGCAGCCTCCCGGGCGGAAGCGTCGGGCCGGATATTGAAGCCGATGATAATCGCGTTGAAAGCGGCGGCCAGGTTGACGTCGTCCTTGGTAATCGCACCGGCAGCGCTGTGCAGCACGCGGATCTTCACCTCGTCGTTGCTCAGCTTCTCCATAGCCTGCTTTACAGCTTCCACAGAGCCCTGCACGTCTGCCTTGATAATCAGGTTGAGTGTGGTCACCTTACCGGCCTCGATAGAGGAGAAAAGGTTCTCCATGCTCATCTTGGCCATGGTGGCCTCACGGCTGGCCTTGATCTTTTCACGGCGTTCATCCGCAACCTGGCGGCTCAGGTGATCATCGCCCACGGCAATCATTTCATCGCCGGCGCTGGGTACATCATCGAAGCCCATGATTTCGACAGGCATGGACGGACCGGCTTCGCTGACCCGCTCACCCTTGTCGTTGATCAGGGCACGGACCTTACCGGAAGCCAGACCGGCGATAATGCTGTCTCCAACGTGCAGTGTACCGTTCTGCAGCAGCACGGTGGCCAGCGGGCCTCTTGCTTTGTCCAGTTTCGCTTCAATAATGACACCCTTGCCCAGTCGGTTCGGGTTCGCCTGCAGCTGCAGCATATCCGCCTGCAGCAGGATCATTTCAAGCAGCTCATCCACACCCTGTCCGGTTACTGCGGAAACAGGGACGCAGATGGTTTCGCCGCCCCAGTCTTCGCAGACCAGTCCGTACTGTGTCAGGTCCTGCTTGACTCTGTCGGGGTTCGCGTCCGGTTTGTCCATCTTGTTGATAGCGACAATCACCGGCACTTCCGCCGCCTTTGCATGGTTGATGGATTCAACCGTCTGGGGCATGACGGAGTCGTCTGCGGCTACAACCAGTACGGCAATATCCGTTGCCTGGGTACCGCGTGCACGCATGGCGGTAAAGGCTTCATGGCCGGGTGTATCGAGGAAGGTGATCTTCCTTCCGTCCACGTCCACGGTATAGGCACCGATATGCTGGGTGATGCCGCCGGCTTCACCGGCAGTCACACGGCTCTTGCGGATGTAGTCCAGCAGGCTGGTCTTACCATGGTCAACGTGACCCATGATGGTAACCACCGGAGGACGGGGCTGCAGGTTTTCTTCAGCGTCGTCAAAGTCTTCGGCAACCAGGGCAGCTTCGGCTGTCTGTTCCTGTTTGCGTTCGAGTGTAATCTCAAAGTCGGAGCAGACCAGCTGGGCTGTATCAAAATCGATTTCGCTGTTGATGGTGGCCATGTTGCCCAGCAGGAACAGCTTCTTGATGATTTCGCTGGCAGACTTACCGATTTTTTCCGTCAGGTCGCGCACAGTGATGGTGTCGCCGGCCATGTAGGCGGTTTCGATTTTGATGGGGGCCATCATCTGCTGGGCACTCGGTTTCTTGGCGCGTGCCCGCTTGCCTCCGCGGATCACCTCGTCATCGTAACCGTTGAAGTGGGCGTTCTTGCTCGCCTGCTTCCGGTTCCGGCTCACATGTTCCGGATCGTGCTGACGGATGTAGTTCTTCTTGTTCGGATCGTAATTCGACACCCGTTCCTTTTCCATCGGCACGGCAAGCTCAGGCGTACGCTGTCTTCCGCCGCCGGCGGAACCCTGGCGTCCGCCGCCGAAACCGCCGCCCTGGGGACGCGGTCCGCCCGTCTGGCCGCCGGCAGGACGGCCATACTGACCGGGTTGTCCGGCGGGACGGCCAAACTGACCCTGCTGTCCGGCAGGACGTCCGTACTGACCGGGCTGTCCGGCAGGACGGCCATACTGACCCTGCTGTCCGGCAGGACGTCCGTACTGACCGGGCTGACCCGCGGGACGGCCATACTGACCCTGCTGTCCGGCAGGACGGCCGTAGGGGCCCTGCTGTCCGGCGGGACGAGCCGACCTGGCAGGCGGAGGATTATCCCCCGGCCTGCTCATAATCTGACCGATAGCAGGCTTCTTCGGCGCGGCAGGCCGGCTGGGATCCGGATCATCCGGCGTAGCCACGTAGGATTCAATCTTCTTTGCAGGCTTCTTTTCTTCCGCGGCGGGTTTGGCGGGCTCTGCGGGTTTCTCTGCCACCGGGGCTTCCGCTTCTTTCCTGGCGGGTTCCTCGGCTTTCTTCGCAGGTTTCTCAGGTGCGGGTTCAGCTGCCTTGGAAGCCTCTTCCTTGCGGGCGGCTTCCATCATCTGCTTCTCGTCGTCGTCCAGCATCGTGAACGCCTTCGTATGGGCAGACTGCGCCTTCATCTGTTCCTGCTGCCTGCGGCGTGCGGCTTCTTCTTCGGCCTGGCGGTTCATTTCTGAATCAAGCCGCTTCAGCGCGTCAAAAAGGCCGTCCGCTTCCTTCCGGATTCTGGTGGCTTCCTCCAGAATGCCGGAAGCCTCCTCTACCAGTTCTTTCGTGGCATCTTTTAATTTCACATTCGCCATTCGGTGTTGTTTCCCCCCGTCGCTCATTTGAACTCTTGTTTCTGGTTCAGGTAATACTTACTTTTCGTTCATGGACTCTTTCAGGATCTGTTCCGCAAAGGAACCTTTCCGAAGTCCCAGAATCATGTTGCTCTTCCCCGTAGCTGCTTCGATCAGTCCTTCCGGCAGGATTCTCCGGGGAGTTCCTGTCCTTTCACACATCTCTTCAGCCTTTTTCCGGGTATTATCTGCAGTTCCGCTGTCAATCAGCAGAACACCGCATTCTCCGGATCTGATCAGGATCCTGCAGGCGTCCGTTCCTGCGGCAGCCTGTCTGGCCCTGACCGCAAGCCCGATCATGCCTTTCACTTTCTGATCGTTCACTCCGGATCACTCCCGTCAGCGTTCAGCCGTTCCATTTCAGCGGTCAGCGCTTCGGTAATTTCCGGTGTCAGTGTGATCTCAAGCTGTCTTTCCAGCTGCTTTTGCCGGATTGCCCGCTGCAGGCATTCCGCCCGGCGGCAGACATAGGCGCCCCGTCCGGATTTCTTTCCGGTAGGATCCAGAACCGCTTCCCCTTCCGGAGTTCTGACGATCCGGATCAGTTCACGCTTCTCTTTCATCTCGCGGCATCCGACGCACATCCGCATCGGGATCTTCTTTGGTTTCATAGAACCTCCACGCTTTGTTGTATCCGGATGCCCAACGGTATCCTTCTTACATCGTGTCGTCGTCGCCGCCTACGCTGTCGTCGAAGTCCATCGTGAAGCTGTCGTATGCGGGCGTCTCCACCTGGACAAATTCGGTCATCTGGCCGTTGTCGTCCACCATGTCATCCATCTCGGCAGCCTGGCTCTGGCTCTTGATATCGATCTTCCAGCCGGTCAGTTTGGCTGCCAGGCGGGCATTCTGGCCTTCCTTGCCGATCGCCAGGCTCAGCTGGTTATCCGGCACGATCACGCGGAATGCTTTTTCATCCTTTGCCTGATACACGCTCAGCACATGGGCGGGATTCAGGGCGTTGGCCACAAACTCAGCAGGGTTGCCGGACCACTTGATGATGTCAATCTTTTCGCCCTTCAGTTCAGTCACTACGCGGTCCACACGGCCGCCGCGCTGTCCGACGCAGGCACCGACGGGATCAATCATCACGTCAGCGCTGTGGACTGCGATCTTGGTACGGCTTCCGGCTTCGCGGGCAATATTCTTGATCGTTACGATGCCGCCTGCGATTTCAGGCACTTCCATTTCGAACAGGCGCTTGACCAGGTTCGGGTGGATCCGGCTGACGTAAACCTGGGGAGTGTATCCCGCATTCTGGCTCGTCTTGTGCACTTCAAGGATATAAACCTTGATGTGGTCTCCGTCGTGCAGTTCTTCGCCGGGGATCATTTCATCCTTTTCCAGCACGCCTTCAGTACGGCCCAGGTCGATATACGCGGCCTTGGGTTCAATCCGCTCAACAATACCGGTCAGGATTTCACTTTCTTTTTCGATATATTCGTCATAGATCTTTCCGCGTTCAGCTTCACGGATATGCTGGATGATTACCTGCTTGGCCGTCTGGGCAGCCACGCGCAGGAAGCCGTTGGGTGTAACGTCCACCTCGGCAATGTCCCCCATCTGATAGGAGGAATTGATCTTCTGCGCTTCTTTCAGGCTGATCTGGTTGGTGGGATCCTCAATCTCCTCATCCTCCAGGATCAGCTTCCGGGCATATACGGAGATACTGCCGTCCTGGCGGTTTACAGTAACGTCCAGGTTGTTCGGAGCAGTTTCCGTCTTCGGCAGGTTCTTCCTGTATGCGGCCTTCAGGGCCTCCTCAATGGTCTTGAAAAGTGCCTCCTCAGGGATTTCCTTTTCTCTGGCCAGCATTTTGATTGCGTCTATGACTTCGGATTTCATGTTTCTTGTCCTTTCTCACGTCTCCGTGTTGTTCTCATCATCGCCGGAAAGATCGACGTCCTCGATACCTTCCATGTCCACCACCGGTTTGACCAGCGCAGCCGCCTTCCGCGGCACCAGCATCCTGCCTTCACCTGTGTCGATCACGATGTTTCCTTCTTCAAGACCAGCCAGGACACCGGTAAGTATCTTTGTCCCGTCTATCGGCTTGAAGAGTTTAACCTCGATCTCACAACCGAGATTCCGTTCAAAATCCCGGTCTTTTTTCAGCGGCCTGTCAATGCCCGGAGAGGATACTTCCATGAAGTCGTAATCCACGCTGTCAGCGGGTGTCCTGACGGCTTTGTGGAATGCCTCGCAGTCATCCAGGCTTACGCCCTCTTCCTTGTCGATGTAAAACCTCAGATACTTTCCTGTCGGCTCTTTATCCATGCAGACATCAACGAGCTCGTAGCCCATCTGCTCTGCAACGGCACGAGCCTTCGCCTCCAGGCCGGTAAGCGATTCCGTCTTCGATGCCATCTGTCAGTCTCCCATCCTTTCCGGGCAATGAAAAAGAGCGGAAAACAAGCCCTCCATCAGCCAGCGCTGACCGTATCCGGGAACACGTCCCCATACCGGTCTCCGAAGGCCTTCAGGCTGTTTCCGTTCCTTACGTTAAACCCTTCTTTCAAGGCGTTGCGCCGCTTTTAATCGTATGGAAACCATACGCAGGAAAGTATAGCATACTTCCCTGCGCATAGCAAGCCTTATTTTTCAATTAGTACAAGGATTTTCTGGGGGTATTTTACACCTTTTCATACACAGGAATCACATCAATCGGCGCCGGGGCTGTGACAGTGTGTCCGCCTTCCAGAATTTCCCCGCTGTTCAGGTCTTTCCAACGTCCCTCAGGAAGATAAACCTGCCGTTCCCGCTGATGGAGTTCCAGCACCGGGGCAACCAGGTACCGGCTTCCGAACATGTACTGATCCTGCAGTTCCCAGCATCTGGCGTCCTCCGGGAATTCAAAGAACATCGTCCGGATCAGCGGAGCCCCGGTTTCGTGGGCTTCCCGGTACAGCTCCCGGATATAGTCGTGCATGGCAATCCGCACGTCATAATACTTCCGCATGATGCGGTAGTTGTCTTCCCCGTAGCTCCAGAGTTCGTTCGGCTGGCCGGTATGGAGGTAGCCGCCTCCCCGTTCCCGCTCATCGAGCGGCGGAATATTGTACGGTCCCCGGTCTCCGTGCATTCGCAGCACGGCGCTGAAAACAGCGAACTGATACCAGCGGATCAGCAGTTCGCGGAAGGCCGGATCATTCACATCATCTGTCATAAATCCGCCGATGTCTGTCGTCCACCACGGGATGCCCGCCAGTCCAATGTTCAGTCCCGCCTGCAGCTGTTCCCGGAAGGATTCGAAAGTGCTCGGAACGTCGCCGGACCAGATGACGTTCCCGTATTTCTGGCTGCCGGCCCATCCGCACCGCAGCAGATTCACGGCCTCGATGCCTTTTTCGGCGGCCATGGGCTCATAAAAGGCCCTGGAGAACATCTGGGGATACAGGTTGCTGCAGCTCAGGGCAGGTCCCGTGCAGTAACGGTAGTTTTCAAAGTCATAGACCCCGTAGTCCGGTTCGGAATTATCCAGCCAGAAACCGTCAATGCCCAGGTCATAGTAATTCTTTTTGCAGACATCCCAGATATACTGCCTTGCTTCCGGATTGAAGGGATCAATTTCGACACAGTCCCCCTGGTAATCATAGGTTTGTGCCGCGCCGCGCTCCGTACGGATCAGCAGGCCCTTTTCCATCATCGGTCCGAAGTTCTCGCTCCGCCGGTCGACACTGGGCCATACGGAAACAATGACGCGGATGCCCATGCTGTGAAGTTCATCCACCATCTTCTTCGGATCCGGCCAGTAGGTTTTGTCAAACTTCCAGTCTCCCTGGACTGTCCAGTGGAAGAAGTCAATTACAATCTGGTCGATCGGGATGCCTTCCTTCCGGTACTGCCTGGCAACCGTAAGTACTTCCTCCTGTGTACGGTAGCGCAGCTTGCATTGCCACAGTCCCATCAGGCTGTCCGGAAACATGGGAGCCCGTCCTGTCACGGCGGTATATCCTTCCAGGATTTCTTTCGGGTTTTCTCCCACGCAGATCCAGTAATCCATCTGCTGCGTGCTTCGTGCAACCCACTCCGTCATGTTGCTGGCAAAGGTAACTCTTCCCACTGCCGGGTTGTTCCACAACAGGCCGTATCCCAGGGAACTGATCATGAAAGGTATGGAAATCTGGCTGTTTCTCTGTGCCAGTTCCAGCATGGTGCCTTTCAGGTTCAGGTCCGGCTGCTGGTACTGGCCCATGCCGTAGATCTTTTCTTCCCTGTTTGGATCGAAACGGACCGTCAGCGTATACTCGCTGCCGCCGATATTGCCCTTCCATTCCCTGTTCACGATCTTCAGGCAGCGGCTGGTCTGCACCAGTGTACCGCCGTAGGAACGGTAGTATTCCCGCAGGATCAGTTTCCCGTCGCGGTAAAAACTGATCACGCCGGCGAAATTCACGGTGGCGCGGACGCGCCCGTTCCGGATTTCAGCACAGGGAACACAGCCGCTTCCGTCCGGATTCTCTTCCGTGCCGATCTGAATTACACATTCCGTATCCGCCGGTTTCTCTGTCAGGGCATAATCCCGGCTGATCCACGTATCATACATGACCGCGCGTACACGCAGCGCGTTTTTACCCCATCCTTCAATCCGAAGCGTTTCTCCGCCCCGGCTGGCTGTCAGGGCATTTCCTTCCTTCCGGAAAATCATTCTCGGTCTCCTTTACTCTGATATTCTTTCCAGAACCATAGCTGACCGGCAGGGACTGTATACGTCAAATCCCAGGCCGCGTCCTTCTGTATAGGTTGTCTGGTAGATATAATCGTGATCAATCAGTCCGGCGCCGCCAAAGCGTTTTTCATCCGTGCTCAGGATTACCCTGTATGATCCTTCTCCCGTGGTATGGGCATGGAGGAAAAACTGCTGTTCGGAATAGCTGTTGTGGAAATTGAACACAAACAGGAGACCGCCCCGGCTGAAAGTAATGATCTTCCTCTCAGGATCGATCCACAGGCTCACCGCGTTCGGATCATCCAGAAGCTTCCGTTCCTTCGCGAGGTTGATCATTGCCTTGTCAAAATCATTCAGCCATTCAAATTTCAGCTGTGGATTATCCACCAGGGACCATTGTCTCCGGCAGTATTTGTAACTCCAGCCGTTGCCTTCCCTCGGGAAATCAATCCATTCCGGATGACCGAATTCGTTTCCCATGAAATTCAGGTATCCGTTCCCCCCAAGGCTCATCGTATACAGGCGGATTATTTTGTGCAGTTCTATGGCCCGGTCCATGGTCAGGGAGTGATACTCCTTCATCATGCCCGTGTACATCTCGGCGTCTGCCATCCGGAATATGATTGTTTTATCGCCCACCAGCGCCTGGTCGTGGCTTTCGCAGTATCCGATCACTTTTTCCATGGGACGGCGGGTAGTCATCTCGTACCACAGGCTGTTCACGTTCCAGTCCTCGTCCCGGGTGTCTTTCAGCAGCTTGATCCAGTAATCGGGTTCGCCCATGGCCAGCCTGTAGTCAAACCCGATGCCTCCCTGTTCAATCGGCAGGCACATGCCCGGCATACCGCTCATATCCTCCGCCACCGTGGTTGCGTTCGGATTGACCTCGTGGATCAGTTCGTTCGCAAGCTGCAGGTAATTCAGCGCCTCCAGGTCCGTATTCAGGTTGAAATACATGTCATAGTTCGTAAATGCGCTTCCCAGTCCGTGATCATGATAGATCATGCTGGTTACACCGTCGAACCGGAAGCCGTCAAAATGATACTGTGTCTGCCAGTATTTCAGGTTGCTCAGCAGGAAATGAAGCACTTCGGTCCGTCCGTAATTAAACAGCTTTGTGCCCCAGGCAGGATGCCATCCCTGTCCTCCGGCCAGGAAATACTGATCCTCCGTACCGTCCTGGAACTGCAGTCCCTCTCCCACATTGGGACACGCATGGCTGTGTACAACGTCCAGCAGCACACGGATTCCCATTCCGTGCGCGGTATTCACCAGGTACTTCAGGTCCTCCGGATCACCGTACCAGTGGGCGGCTGCAAAGAAGTTTGTCACCTGATAGCCGAAGGAACCGTAATAGGGATGTTCCTGGATGGCCATCAGCTGTATGGTGTTGTATCCGAGATCCTTTACCCGGGGCAGTACGTTTTCCGCGAATTCGCGGTAGGTACCGATTCCCTCCTTGTCCTGGCTCATGCCGACATGAGCCTCATAGATCAGCGGTGCGTCCGGCGCTGCAGCCATAAACGCCGCGTCTGTCCATGCGTACTCTTTTTCAGGATCCTGAACCTGTGTGCAAAGCAGACTGGTTTCCGGATCCATCGCAACCTTGGTGCTGTATGCCGGAAGCCGCTCAAACCAGCTTTCACCTTTCCGGATCCACAGTTTGACGTTCTGTCCTTCCTGCAGGCTGTCCTCTCCTGGAAGGACAATTTCCCATACGCCGTTCTCTCCGCGGGTCAGCGGATGGGATTCCCTGTCCCATTGGTTAAAGTCGCCCATCAGGCGCACTTCATCTGCACCGGGAAGCCATTCCCGGAAAACCCATCCGGTTTTCGTCCTGTGGAAGCCAAAGAAAAGATATCCGTTGGCAAAATCGGACAGGAAAGCTGCCCCGTCCACCAGCTGCCGGCGTTTTTCCTTGAACCGGTCCATGCGCAGAACAATATCTGCCTCATACGGGGCAAGCCAGGGATCAATCTCCGTAATCTGATAGGGAGCGTTCAGCTTTCCGACATCCATTTTATCTTCCTCCGCCTCTTATTGAACCTGTACCTGTTGTCCGTTCAGATCGTAATACCGCGTTGATGAAAGCTGTTTATATTCGTTATAGAAATAGCGGATTTCACTGTAGCCCGCGGACACCTCCGCGGCCTGTCCGTCCGTTCCGAGGAGAATACGGCTGATCGTCGCCCCGTCCTCATCTTTTTTGTCCATATATCCGGCATAGCCTTCACTGCACCGGGCAGGATTCCCTTCCGTATCCTGGTACAGCACCTTTTCAAGTCTGCCCTGGAAATCGTAGCTGTACAGCACCGCCCCGACTCCCAGCCTGTTGTTGGTTCGTTTCCCTTCGCTGTCCAGGAAGCTTTCCTTCACAATGCGGTCATCCTTCATTTCCCTGACAGTTGTTGCCACACCGGCGCTGTCAGCAACCGCCGCGTCATTCAGATCCCGCCGGGTCACCTTTACGATGTTGTCTCCGTCGTATGCGTACTCTTCCCAGGCGTATCCCGCGCCCCTGTCGGTCAGCTGCTCGTTTACGTCATAATACTTGATGCTGGTAATCCTGCCCTTGTCGTCCCGGTTCTTCACACACCGGAACCATCCGTCCGGGCCGGTCGCAGGGCTTCCGTCGGCATGGTCATAGCGGATGGAAAGCACCCGGTATTTTTTATCAATTTTCTGCCGGACAACCGCATAACCGTCAACGCATTCCACCGGATTGCCCTTCGTATCCCGGAATGTGCGGGATGTCATCGTTTTGCCGCTGTACTCACAGTATACGGATGCATAACCAAGGGACGGTACAATGACCTGTTTTCTGTTGGCTCCGTAATAGGTAATGCTCCGGATCTCGCCAAAACCGAAATATGTCATGACCACCAGGGCATACCCCTGCCGGTTTTCCACCCGGTTGCCCTTCGCATCCAGGAATTCAATTTCCGTAATGTTTCCACGGCCGTCCTTTGCGGTCCGCTTGCCGTAATATCCGCCGCTGACTTCGTATGGAAGTCCTTCTGTGTCATAATACTGCTCAATGGTTTCATCCCGTTTGTAGCTGTACTTGACGCGTGCATATCCTTCCGGTCCCGCCGCCGGGTTTCCGCTGTCATCCACCCATACAGTCTCTGTGATTTTTCCGTTTGCTTCTGTATTTTTTGCGCTGATCTCACCCATTGCGGGGACAGCCGCGAGAATGAGGATCATAAGTGCGATTATTCCAGCCAGATAGTTCTTTCTCATCAACGTTTTCACCTGTCTTGTCTGTTTTTTGCTTTGGGGAAAGGATGATTCCTGTCATTTCAGTATAACAAAAAGCCCGGCGTAAAACAACCGGGCTTGACCACCTATATCCTGTTTTTCCGGAAATCTTTGGCTTTCTGTTCATCCTTCAGGCTGTGGATAAAGCGAAGTCCGGCAGGATGTTCACAACCCGGAAATACAGTGCCGTTCTTCAGCTTTTCCGTCCCTCCGGATCCCTTTTTTGATTACCGGGCGGGTTTTTGCCTCCAGCGGATCCACCGTGTCTGCTTTTCTCCGGAAAGATCCGTCACTTGCAGATGATATCCTTCCAGGTCGAAACAGCGGGTTTCCAGGTCAAGAACCGCCGGCGTATGATAGGCGGCGTCTTCCGGATTCGCATCCAGCAGCGTCACAATAACTCCTCCGTAGGGCGGCTGGGTCGTTGTGTCCCCCTGTCCTTCCAGATAGTTCCTGTAGCGTTCATAATAGACGCTGCTGCCGGTTGCATGGATCAGCAGCGGATAGTGAAGATAAGGCCGCAGGTCCTCAGGCAGGGACCGGGCTGTATATCCGTAATCCAGCAGGGTACCGATAAACATGGCTGAATGATAGCTTCCATCCTCATGCTGAATGCAAAGGATATCGCCGACGTTCAGTTCTTCCACCCGTTTGTTTCCGGTCTTTTTGGCTGCCTTGTAAATCACATACTCTTTATATTTATTCTTGTTCAGCAGGTTGGAAATGGAATCATGTGGCGTATATCCCGCCTGTTCAACCACCCATCTTGTAAAGCCTGCACAGTCCAGGCCGTAGAGATATTGATTCTCTGTTTTGTAATAATCCGATTCCTGTTCCGGATGAGCAGGCTTCAGTATCTTTTCTGTGTCCCGTCCGCCCCAGAAATACGGGCATCCCAGCGGATATCTCGCTTCAATGCCGGCTCCGGTATCCTCGTTATACCTTGTGAGGAAAGGATTCCCTTCCTCCAGCATGGAAAGTGCGGCGTCAAGAACATGATATCTGTCCGCCATTCCAGCGGAAGTCAGCAGAATCATCACAGCTGCAGTCAGCAGGCAAATTCTCTTCAGAATCTTCATGATTTCAGAAACTCCTTTATACTGTACAAACCTGTTCTGTCCGGTCTTTCTTCACTTCTTTTTTCCGGTTTGCAGAACCGTCTGACAATGATTGCACGGGTACATTTTTATCTATATCCATGCAATTGTCAACGTGTTTTTCCACGGTTACATACCGTGTGGATTCCTTCCAGGTTTTGGTTACTCGCAGGTGCTGCTTTGAACATCTTCCTCCACCCGAAAAAATATTTTATGAAAAAAGTCCGGCCTTGCCGGGCCGGACTTCCTGTCTATATAAGTTTACTGAATATTTTCCATAAAATCACCGGTTCCCGTGTCCTGTCCGACTTTGGTGAAATACAGTCCGAACAGAGTATTGTCATGGGGACCGACCGCTTCAAACTGCCAGTTTCGCCGGACCTGACTGCGATGGAATTCAAAGGCTTCCGCCGCCACTTCAAAGCCGGTTTTTCCGCCAAAGGCTTCCAGCGGTACCGTCCAGTCACACGGAATTACGTTTTTCTTGTATTCATGCAGGTAGAGTTTCTTGACCTGCCAGGTACCGTATTGCTTGGCGCTCTTGGGAAACTTGCTTTCTTTTGCGGCAAGCTTCACGCATTCCTTCGCCGCAGCGCAGGCCGTCCTGTGGGCACCGTGGCCGTATTCACCGTTTTCACCGTGGGTAACCATCACTTCCGGCTGATGTTTCCGGATCACTTCAGTGACAAGACCCAGCACCCGGTTTTTTCCTTTCCAGGCCGTATACTGTCCCTCCACGGTTTTCCCGTTCTTATCCACCAGCCCGATGAATTCCGGATAAGCCGTCACTCCGCAGTGCCAGATGGCGTGAAGCAGCTCCAGTTTGCGTTCTCCGCCTGTCGGCGCCATCACCGCCAGCTGCACCTTCAGCTTTCTCTCGCCAGCATAGGTCGGGAGCAGGCCGGCGAACCAGAGGATCTCATCGTCCGGATGGGCGGACAGCAGCATCATGTCGCATTTGTCTATAGTTTGCCAGTCCTGGACATCTCCGGGCTTTTTGCCTTCAGTGTACAGCAGCAGTTCGGCAATCCGGATCCTTTCTTTGCTGTTCCCGGCGATGCGGATATCATTCACTGCTTCTTTCAGCGGATGCCAGTGAACCAGATATTGTCCGCCCTCGGCAACCGTCTCCCATTCGTCGTCACCGGCTTTCACCTGGATCGCGTACTCAACCGGCGCTCCGTTTTTCTCAAACAGCTTCACATAAACGCCGCCCACGGGTGTCTCGCTGTGGATCTCCAGCCATCCCTTCTTTTCCTTCAATGGAAAGTAGGTTCTGAAATCATCATCCTGCATATCTTCAAAGTTGCTGGATTTGCCGTTGGCCGAAAACTCGATCCCGGTTTTGATTTCCTTCGCTTCCTCTGCTTCCTCTGCACCGGCGCATGCACATATGCAAACGAGCAGAAATAGAAGCACTATCAGTGTCGTTCTTTTCTTCACTCCGGATTCTCCCCTTCCGCTGGACGGTTTCTTTGCAGATTGTATACCTCACATCCGGTTTTGTCCATAACTCCCGCTGTCTGTTTCCGGTGTCATGTTGACAAACGGAAAGGGATAATGGATATTATAACCGTTCTTCTTTTTAGTAAAGTGAACCGGCAGGTCAGTCCTTGAACTTGAAAGGGTTTTACAATATGAGTTATGAATTGAAATCAGCCAGGTATCTGGCCAGGGAAATACTTTCCTGTGCGGTGCAGTCCGGGGATACCGTCATTGACGCCACCATGGGAAACGGTCATGATACCGCCTTCCTCTGTGAAGCAGTCGGTCCTTCGGGGCACGTATATGCTTTTGATATTCAGGAACAGGCTGTTGCCTCCACAGAAGCTCTTCTGCGCCGGGAAAACCTCCTGGACCGGGCGGATCTGTTCTGCTGCGGTCACCAGCATATGGACGAGCATGTCAGCAAACCCGTCAGGGCAGTGGTATTCAACCTGGGCTGGCTGCCCGGCGGAGACCATACGGTCACAACATTCTGGGAAACAACCCGGGAGGCAGTATCAAAAGCACTGGATCTCCTGCTGCCGGGCGGTGTGCTTGTCCTCTGTGCCTACCCCGGCCATCCGGAAGGAGACAGGGAACGCCACGAGCTGACTGGTTTCTTTGCCGCTTTGTCCAATAAAACCTACAATGTGCTCCATCAACGTTTTTTGAACGCAGGTCCCGGTGCTCCGGAATGCTTCGTGGTGCAGAAACAGATCTGAATCATACAGTAAAAAACATCCCCCGGCAGTAAGCCGGGGGATGTTTTATCTTTCAGGATCAGTCGTCCTCGTCAGTGGGCGGGGCCGCTTCCTCTTCTTCCTGGATGTCCTGGAAGGCGGAATACATCGGCTCTACCTGGATGCCGCGCAGATGACGGTCCACATAGTTCTTTGTGATCTTCGCCACAACGCCGGACAGGGCGATGACGCCGATCAGGTTGGGGATCATCATCAGGCCGTTGAAGGTGTCCGCCAGGTCCCAGGCCAGGTTGTCTCCCATGACCGCGCCGCCGAATACCAGCAGCACAAAGAGCACACGGTACGGAACTGTATTCTTCTCACCCAGCAGGTATTCACAGGCTTTCGTGCCGTAGTGGCTCCATCCCAGCACGGTGGAGAACGCAAACAGGGCGATGGAAATTGCGATAAAGCTGGAGCCGATCACACCAAACTGTTTGTTGAACACAGTGGCGACCAGGTCGTTCTTGGTCAGGCTGCTGAAGGCTTCTGTCAGCACACCGGTATTCAGATCGATAATACCGGAGGAAAGCACGGCGAAAGCAGTCAGGGTGCAGACCACGATAGTATCGGCGAACACTTCAAAGATGCCCCACATGCCCTGCTTGACCGGTTCCTTGACGTTGGAGTTGGAGTGCACCATAACAGATGAGCCAAGGCCGGCCTCGTTGGAGAAGACGCCGCGTTTCATACCCCATTCAATCGCCAGCTTCATGCCGTATCCCACAACACCGCCGGCCGCGGCACTCATCCCAAAGGCGCCCTTGAAGATGGAGGAAAACACGGAACCGATCTGGCCGATATTGATGAAGAAGATGGCAATCGTGCCGATCATATACAGGATCACCATAAAAGGAACGATCTTTTCTGTAACGGAAGCGATCCGCTTCAGTCCGCCCACCACAACCAGGCCGACAAGAATCATCACGATCGCGCCGGTCACCCAGGTGGGAATGCCGAACACGTTCTGCATATTGCCGGAAATGGCGTTCACCTGCGTCATGTTGCCGATACCGAAAGCAGCAACCAGGCAGAAGAAGGAGAACAGGCCGGCCAGGATGCGTCCCAGCGTTTTGCATCCTTTTTTGGAGCCCAGTCCGTCACGCAGATAATACATGGCGCCGCCGGACCACTCGCCCTTGGAATTCTTGCGGCGGTAGAAAATACCGAGAACATTTTCGGAATAGTTGGTCATCATGCCAATGAAGGCCATAACCCACATCCAGAAAACAGCGCCGGGGCCGCCCATCAGGATAGCGCCGGAAACACCCACGATGTTGCCGGTGCCGACGGTGGCCGCCAGGGCGGTACACAGGCTCTGGAACTGTGAAATGCTCTTATCCGTCGTATGGGAGGTCACATGCTTGTCATGGAAAACAGCCCCGATGGTTTTCTTCATCCAGTAGCCGAAATGGGACACCTGGAAAACCTTCGTCAGCACAGTCATCAGGATGCCTACAAATGCAAGCAGCACCAGGGCGGGAACTCCCCAGACAACGCCGTTCACGGCATTGTTCACATTCGCGACATGATCCAGGAAACCGCTGCCGGCTTCTTCTGCTGCAGCAGCAGAAGCGCTCATCAGCAGTACACCCGGAAGAATCCACGGAACAGACTTTAATCTCTTGGTCATAGTATTCCCACCCTCTCAAAAAGATAATAGAAAATAACGTCTCCGAACCGACTGCCCGAAGACGCCATTGCCTCTTGTGAAGGATTTTACAACCGGGTCTCTTGGACTGTCAATTGTTCCCGTGACCGGAAACAATGAAAATACAAAGCTCCGGGGCTGTCGGTTCTCTCCCCGGTTTCGTTTTTATACTGATGCGGTTTCTCCGGATCCGCTTTCTGTATACAGTTTTATTTGCCGTTCTGCCATTTCCTCACTGTTCAACCGCTTATTCAGGGAGTATAATGTATTGATTATACGGCATTAGTTTTCGGCATATTCCCTTCCGGTGCACCAACAGCCGGATGCCGGTTATATTTTTTACCCTGAAAGGATTGTTCAGCCTATGAATCTTTGGCTCAGTAAACTCGGCAAAACACCGCCTGTAACCCTTAGAACTCCTGCGGAAACCGCGCGTTTTGAACTGGAGAGCTTTTTCCCGCATGTCCCGTTTAATCTGTGTGAGCAGGCAGATATGGGTGATGCATACCAGATCACGTCCGGAGATAACGGTTCCTTCAGCATTACGGGCGGAATCACCGGCCTGCTGTACGGTGCATATCGCCTCATCATGGATACGCTTTGCGGAAAAGCTTTGACCGGTACTGTCACCTCAGCGCCGAAGTACTCCCTTCGGATGATCAATTGCTGGGATAACGCTGACGGGGAGATTGAGCGCGGCTATGCAGGCCGCAGTCTCTTTTTCAGGAACGGCCGCCTGGAATACGACACAGGCCGCATACTGACGCTCGGAAGGCTGCTGGCCTCCGCCGGGCTGAACGTTCTGTGCATTAACAATGTGAACGTCCATTACCCCGCCCAGCTGCTGCTGGAGGATTATCTTCCGGATCTGGCCGCCCTGGCGGATCTTTTCCGACCTTTCGGCGTACGTCTCATGGTTTCCGTGGATTTTTCCCAGCCCATGCGCCACGGCATTTCCACTGCTGATCCGCTGGATTCTGCCGTACAGGCCTGGTGGAAGGAAACCGCCGGCCGTGTATATGCTGCTGTTCCGGACCTTGCCGGTTTCCTGGTCAAGGCGGACAGTGAAGGACGCCCCGGTCCCTTTACCTATGGCCGGAATCACGCTGAAGGCGCCAATATGCTGGCGGAAGCGCTGAAACCTTTCGGAGGCGTTGTCGTCTGGCGCTGCTTTGTCTACAACTGCCGCCAGGACTGGCGTGACACTAAGACCGATCGTCCCAAGGCAGCATGGGAACACTATGCGTTCCTTGACGGAGAATTCGCGGACAACGTCATTCTCCAGGTCAAGCACGGTCCCTTTGATTTCCAGGTCCGGGAACCCCTCAGTCCCCTGCTTCTCGGGATGAAGAAAACAAAGCTGGCCATGGAACTGCAGCTGGCACAGGAATATACGGGCCATCAGATCGATCTGTACACGATGATCCCCATGTGGAAAGAACTTTATGAGGAACTGCCGGCGGACAACATCATGTCCATCGCGGCGGTTTCCAACCTGGGTGATGATGAGAACTATACAGGTCATCCGCTGGCCGCGGTAAACCTCTATACCTACGGCCTCCTTGCCTGGGATCCGGACGTGAATGCTGAGGAAGCCGTTACCCGCTGGTGCCGCCTGACCTATGATTTTTCGGAGAGCCAGGAACAGACTCTGGTCTCTTTACTTCTTTCTTCCCGCCGCACCTATGAAAAATATACTGCGCCCCTCGGCATCGGCTGGATGATTACACCCCATGATCATTATGGACCGAATCCTTCCGGCTATGAATATGATCTCTGGGGAACCTACCACAAAGCAGACCGGAACGCGGTTGGCATCGACCGCACGCATTCCGGCACTGGATACCTGGATCAGTATCCGGATGATTTCCGCAGGAAGTATGAAAATCCGGCAGTCTGTCCGGATCTGTTCCTGCTGTTCTATCACCGTCTTCCCTATGATTACCGTATGCGTGACGGCCGCACGCTGATTCAGCGGATCTATGATGATCATTTTGAAGGATTGGAAGAAACACGCGTGATGGCGGACAGGCTGCTTGCGCTGCCTTTCCCTGAACCCGATGCCTCCGTTATCCGCGACCGCATGAACCGGCAGCTGTATAACGCCCGGGAATGGTGTGATATCATCAACACCTTCTTCCACCGTCTCAGCGGTGCCCCGGACGCCCACGGACGTACCATCTATGCCTGATTTCCGGTTGCAGTTGACTCATCATTCTTTTTCATTCTTCATTTGTTTTTTCCGGAGGTGAAATCATTGCCTGTCTGGATGAACTGGCTGAACAGGGGCGATTCTGCCGTACCGGCGACAATCATCTCCATTGCGCTGATGCTGGCCGCGGGCTTCCTGATGACCCGGATTACCAAAAAGCTGCGTCTGCCCAATGTCACCGCCTATATTGTCGGCGGTATTCTCGCAGGTCCTTTTGTCCTGAATCTGATCCCGCAGACAATTGTTGAAGGAACATCCTTTCTTCCTGATATAGCTCTGGCTTTTATTGCCTTCAGCACCGGTGAGTTTTTCCGTCTTTCCGCCCTGAAGAAGAACGGCGGCAAAGTCGTCACCATTACAGTGCTGGAATCCTGCGGCGCCGCCATTCTCGTTTTCTTGACCTGTCATCTGATTCTCGGTCTGAACTTCGCCTTCTCCGTAGTTCTCGGAGCGCTGGCAACCGCTACTGCTCCGGCATCCACGATCATGACCATCCGCCAGACCGGGGCAAAAGGTGATTTTGTCGAAACCCTGCTCCAGGTGGTTGCCCTGGATGACGTCGTCGGTCTGGTGCTCTATTCCATGGCCATTTCCCTGGCGACTGCGGTTTTCTCAAGCACCGGTTTCCAGGTCTCCGCAGTGCTGATTCCCCTGGGCAAGAACCTCCTGCTGCTCCTGCTTGGCTGCTTATTCGGCCTGATTCTGAAATGGCTCGTCGGCACACGGCGCAGCACGGATAACCGCCTGATTATCGCCATAGCCGTGCTGTTTTCCTATTGCGGCATCTGCGCCGTCATCGACGTATCCCCGTTGCTGGGCTGCATGGCCATGGGGATGGTTTACATCAACACCACAGAGGATGAACGCATGTTCCGCCAGCTGAACTATTTCAGCCCGCCGATCCTGCTGCTCTTCTTTTTCCGCAGCGGCCTGTCCTTTGACCTGGGATCGCTGTTCAACCAGTCGGAAAGCGTCGGAGCCGTTCCGCTGCTTATTGTCGGTGTAATCTATTTCCTTGTCCGCATCCTCGGCAAGTATGTCGGCGCCTGGTCCGGCTGCCACCTTGCCGGGAAATCGCCGAAAGTCCGTAATTTCCTTGGCCTTGCGCTGATCCCCCAGGCCGGCGTAGCCATCGGTCTGGCCGCCCTGGGCGCCCGGGAGCTCGGCGGCGAAATGGGGCACGCGCTGGAAACAATCATTCTCTCTTCCAGTGTCCTGTATGAATTGATCGGTCCCGGCGCAGCCAAACTGTCCCTGTGGCTCTCCGGTTCCTATTCCAATGAACTGGAAGACTTGGCCCAGGTTCCCGAAACCACAGAAACCGGCGAAAAGAAATCCGAACTGGAACTGCTCATCGAACGGATTCAGAAAATCCAGAGTGAGCTTCCCGCCCATTCGGAAAATGAAAATGAAAAAGCTTTTACGGAAGCTGCTGAGGAGTATTACAGGGATCAGACCCAGCCGCAGCCCCGTTCCCGCCGCCGCGGGCCCCGGCGCGATATCTTCTGATTCTCTGGTTTCAACACACTGTTCTTGAGGAGGACGTATCAATGGACACTGTTTTTATCGTTAAGGACCCGATTGCAGGCCTGCTTGGAAACTGGTCGGCCGATCTTACTGTAGCTTCTCTGCTGCTCAGGATCCTGCTGTCGCTGATCCTGGGTGCCATCATCGGATGGGAGCGTTCCAACAAACGGCATTCCGCCGGCCTGCGCACCTTCATGCTGGCCTTCCTGATCGGCACACTGGTCGCCATCCTGGACGAGTATGTCTTTGCCGCTTCGTCCGGCCATGCATTCTTCCTGCTCTCCGCAGGAACCATCATCGGTGCCTCCATCATCACGGTGCACTCCGTCTTTTATTCATCAAAGAACCAGATTAAGGGCCTGACCACGGCAGTCGGCCTTTGGGTATCCATTGTCATCGGCATTTCCCTGGGCCTTGGCTGCTATACCGTGGCCATCGCCGCCTACGCCGCACTGCTTTGCATCCTGTTCTGGTTCCCGCCGCTGGAGATTGCCTTCAACAACCGGTCCAATCACTTTGAAGTGCACCTGGAGCTGACCAACAGCGTTTGCCTGCAGGATTTTGTAACCGTAATCCGCCGGCTTGGACTGACCATTGATGAGATTGAGCAGAATCCGGCCTATGTCGGCAGCGGTCTCTCTGTTTACAGCATATCCATTACCGTCAGCAGTGAAATGCTCAAGAAGTATAAAACCCATACAGAAATTATCGAAGCCCTGAAATCCCTGGACTATGTCTATCATATTGAGGAAATGCGGGCATAAGGCCGGAGGTGAAAAGCATGAAAACAATCGGGAAAACCCTGAAAGCACTGCTCTGTATGATCCTGGCGCTGATTCTGCTGCTTGTCCTGGCTGTGGGTGTTTTCACCCTTACTGAATACCGTCCCGCCGATACGGAAATCCTTATTGCGCAGCAGGAAACTGAAGCCGTTCTGGAAACAGGAAAGCCGCTGACCATCGTCTCCTGGAACTGCGGTTACGGTGCCCTGGGAGATAATGCTGATTTCTTTATGGACGGCGGTTCTTCTGTCTATACAGCTGATCAGGCCAGGATGGAAAGCAACCTGGCCGGCATCCGTGACACCCTGAAGACCCTGGATCCTGATCTCCTGATTCTGCAGGAAGTGGATATCAATTCTGCCCGGAGTTACGGAATGGATGAACGCGCCCTCCTGCGGGAAGCCCTTCCCGGTGCCAGCGAATCCTTTGCCTATAACTTCAATACGCTTTTCGTACCTTACCCCATGCCTCCCATCGGCCACGTGGAGAGCGGCCTTTATACCCTGAGCAATGCCATACCCGGAAGCGCGGCACGGATTTCCCTGCCGGTTCCCTTCTCCTGGCCGATCCGGCTGTTCAACCTGAAAAGATGCCTGCTGGTCACCCGTTTCCCTGTCAGGGATTCTGACCGGGAGCTGGTGCTGATCAACCTGCATCTGGAAGCCTATGATGACGGCGAAGGCAAAGAAGCGCAGGCCCGCCAGCTCACCGCACTGATGCAGGAAGAATATGCTAAAGGAAATTATGTCATTGCCGGCGGCGATTTCAACCAGCGCTTTACCAACATTGATCAAAGCGCATATCCTGTCTATGAAGGAATGTGGCAGCCCGGCGTGATCGACGCAGCTTCCTTCGGCAGCGACTTCACCCTGTTGATGGACAACAGTTTCCCCACCTGCCGTTCCCTGGACCGCGCCTATGCCGGCGCGGAAAAAGAGGAGTTCCAGTTTTATCTGATTGACGGTTTCATCGTCTCCGCGAATGTCCGGGCCGAATCTGTCGAAACCCTGGATTACAATTTCACCTGTTCCGATCACAATCCTGTCCGGATGGTTTTTACGCTCGAATAACAGGTGGTTTTTCCATCCTTTGATCCATAAGGCCTGCAGGGTTTCCGCACCGCGGAAACCCTTTTCTTTTCTTGCTTTCCAGTGCATTTTCAAGGGTTTCTCTTCATTGACAAAGCCCCTGTGGAAAGCTATACTGAATCTAAAGAAAAGCAGCTTGTTTCGCTGCGAAAATAACATACGGAGGGTTAACCATGAAGAGATTTTTGTCTGTAATTCTTGCCCTGTCCCTGTTCCTCTCCCTGGCGGTTGTTTCCGCTCACGCGGAGGACATTACGCTGGACGTCATCATCGCCCAGTACGGCCCCAACACCCAGGAATGGTTCCTTGGCACGGGCATGGACGGTTCCAACTTCGTTGCGAAGTTTGAGGAAGCCAACCCCGGCATCAAGCTGAATCTGGAAGTTGTCTCCTGGAACGACCTGTACACGGTTGTCTCCACCCGGATCAGCAATAACAACACGCCGGACATCCTGAATATCGACGTGTTTTCCGATTACGCGAATGAAGGCCTGCTGATGCCCGTTTCCGAGTACTGCCCGGAAGAATTATTTAACGACTTCTTCCCTCAGTTCATCGAACAATCTAACATTGACGGAACTATCTGGGCCGTTCCGGACCTGGCTTCCGCCCGCGCCCTGTTCTACAATGAAGACCTGCTCAAGGAAGCCGGCGTTGACAAGGTGCCGGAAACCTGGGCCGAACTGGAGGACGCCTCCCAGGCCATCATCGACGCCTTCGGCGGCGAAATATATCCCTGGGGCGTTGATATGACCACCGATGAAGGCCAGGCTGCCTTCGCCTATTACACCTGGGGCAACAACGGCGGTTTCGTGGATGAAAACGGCGAATGGATCCTGAATTCCGATGCCAACGTTGAGGCCATTGAATATGCCATCGGCCTGGTAAACAAGGGCTTCACCAACCCGAACCCCGCCACCCAGACCCGTTATGACCTGCAGGATATGTTCGCTGCCGGCAAGATGGCCATGCTGATTGCCCCCAACCAGCTGCCTACGTACATCATCGACAAAGAAGGAACCGTTGTGCCAGGTGTTACAGCTCTGCCTCATAATGAAGGTGCCGGTTCCAGCTCCGTCGGCATCATGGACCGTATCATGGCTTTCAAGGATGAAGCTGCTCCCGATCAGGCTGCACGGACTGAAGCTATAACAAAGTTCCTTACTTTCTTCTATGCTCCTGAAAACTACATTCCTTGGGTCTCAATGGAAGGATTCCTGCCTGCAGTAACATCTGCTGTTAGTGCCTTGGTCGAAGCTGATTCCTCCTTCCAGATCTGGTTAGATATGGTTGGTGGTGCTAAGTTCTATCCCACTGCCAAAGCGGAATGGAACGACGTGAAGCAGGGCGTTATCGAAGTTGAACAGCAGGCTCTCACCGGCGGCAATGTGAAGGAACTGCTGGATGCGCTGCAGGCGAAGATCACCGGTAAGTAATCCTCTATCATCCGGGAGGCCGGAATACCGGCCTCCCTTTTTTACAGGAGAAGAATCATGCGTTCAGTTTTTGTCCGCCATCGTTGGGAGCCCTATCTCTGGATTCTTCCCAGCATCCTGCTGATGCTGGTTTTTGTCGTTTTCCCCATCGGCATTGTTTTCCGCCTGGCCTTCAGCCATATCAGCCGTGCCGGCGTTGTCGGTGGGTTTATCGGACTGAAAAACTTTCAGGACGCTGTTTCTTCCGCCGCTTTCCCTCAGGTAATGCTTAACACCGCCTTCTGGGTGGTCTCCGTTGTGGGACTTTCCACCCTCATCGGCTTTATCTGTGCCATGGTGCTCAATCAGCCCTTCCGAGGCAGGAAGATCGCCCGGTCGATCATGGTCTTCCCCTGGGCGGCCTCCCTGGTCATACAGGCTTCCGTATGGAACTACATCATCAAAATGGAATACGGCAACCTGAACAACATCCTGCTGAATCTGGGTTTTCTGCAGGATCCGGTGAACTGGCGTGCATCCTATCAGATTGAATTCATCTGGGAGTGTGCCATCGGTATCATCGTTACCATTCCCTTTGTCACCTTTACTGTGCTTTCCGGCCTTCAGTCCATCGACGCATCCTACTATGAGGCGGCCACCGTGGACGGCGCAGGCTTCTGGAAAAAGCTCCGTCATGTGACCATCCCGCTGGTGAAACCGTCCCTCACGGTTTCCACTGTGCTGAATATCATTTATGTGTTCAATTCTTTCCCCATCATCTATACCATCACCAAAGGCGCACCCGCCAACAAGACCGATACGATGGTCACCTATCTGTATATGCTCGCTTTCTACGACCAGCGGAAAGGTCCGGCCACCGCGCTCTCCGTGATCGGGTTCGTTATCCTGTGCATTGCCTCCGGCTGCTATATGCTCATCACCATGCGGAAGGAGGATAACCTCTGATGAAAGCACTTCCTTCCGTTTCGAACCCCCGGCGGATCATTCTCCTGCTGATTCTCTCAGCGCTGATCCTGACCGTCGTTTTCTGCTCGCTGTCTTTCCTGAGTTTCTCTTCCCAGCTGTATATCAAGCGTTCTCCCAACACCTTTGTGGGCGATGAAAAATACCAGACCGTCCGTCAGGAAGTGGAGATGCAGCTTGAAACCTTCCGCGCACAGGGTGTGGAAGGCGTCATTGACGAACAGGTCATTGAACGGGTCAACAGCAAAAATGAAACCACTTCCCTGGTCATTTTCACCATCAATGCCGCCAACAACCGGAGCGGCTGGGATCTGCTGCGTGCCGGGCTTCCCTCTTCTGTGCTGCTGATCCTGATTCTTGTTTTCTCCGCAGCCGCCTGGCTGCTCACCCTCCTGTCCGCGTTTACCGGAAACCGCGCTGCCGGAATCGGCGCCTTTATCCTGGCCCTTGCTTCCTTTTTCCTGATTCCCGTTGTCTTCAACAGGCTCAATCTGGATCTTTCACGCACGGTGGATCTTTCACAGGCCGGCGGAAATCCCGGAGCGCTGGATCGTCTCCGGCCGGCACTCGACCGATTCCTCTTCGACGGATCCGCCGGAGACCAGTTGGACACCCTGCTGGCCGCCCTGAAATATACCGTCTGCGCAGGCCCGTTCCTGCTGATGATCCCGGCTTTCATCACCATATGCGCCGCAATCCTGGGCGCCTGTAAGCCGCTGAAAAAGACACTTCTGCGCATTGCGCTTTATCTCAGTGTGATCCTGTTCTCGCTATATATCCTGTATCCCTTCTTCGTCATGTTCATCACTGCCTTCCGCAGCAATGCGGAAACAACGGATATGCACTTCCTCCGGATCCTGCCGTCCCACTGGGTCTTCAGCAATCTCACGGATACGCTGAACCGCGGCGTCCTGCGGTATCTGGTCAACTCCCTGCTGATTGCCGGCGGTGCCACGCTCGTCGCTATGGTCTGCGGCATTCCCGCCGCCTATGCCATGGCACGCATGGATTTCCGCGGCAAGAAAGCCTATCTCGGTTTTGTCATCATGAGCCAGATGTTCTCTCCCGTCGTGCTGCTGGTCGGTATTTCCCGCCTCATGAACACGCTGCACCTCAACGATACCCTGATGGGACTGATGTTCATCAATGCGGCTTTCAACCAGGCCTTCGCCATCTGGCTTCTCCGCGGCACCTTTGTTTCCATCTCCTCCGAGATGGAGCAGGCCGCCTGTATCGATGGCTGCAGCGTGCTCGGTGCCATGCTCCGGATTCTGCTTCCCATGGCGGCGCCGGGAATTGTCACCACGCTGATCTTCGTCTTTATCAACGCCTGGAACGAATACACCGTCTCCACCGTGCTGATATCCACCCAGGCCAACAGGCCTATTACGGTGGGTATCACCCAGTTCTCTTCCTTCAACATGATTGAATGGCAGTATCTGTTTGCCGCGGCGCTCCTGGCAACCGTCCCTGTGGTCATTCTCTTTATGCTGATCGAAAAGCACCTGGCTGCGGGCTTGACAGCCGGCGGTGTTAAAGGATAAAACAGTAGTCACTACTTTACCATCGAAAGGATGTCTCTGTACCCATGCCCTATCCTGAAATCCTGGATGCTTTTGCCCTGCCGGAAGGAGAGCGTACCGCTGTCCCCTTTGGCAACGGCCATATCAATAACACCTTCCTGGTCCGGATTGCCGGAACAGACAGGCAGTATATTCTCCAGCGCATCAACAGCTATGTTTTCGTCCGTCCCCGGGAGGTTATGGAAAACATTCAGCATGTGACCGCCCATCTCCGGAAGAAGATCCTGGCTGCCGGAGGCGACCCCGACCGGGAGACGATCACGCTCATTCCCACCCTTTCCGGCGAATCCTGTGCGGAAGACAGCGAAGGCCAGATCTGGCGTCTTCTCCTGTTTGTGCCGGACACTTTCAGTCCCGAGCTTCCGGATGATCCG
Organism: Clostridiales bacterium FE2011; assembly: GCA_017569305.1. Lineage (NCBI taxonomy): Bacteria > Bacillati > Bacillota > Clostridia > Eubacteriales > Clostridiales bacterium FE2011. The sequence goes on from CP069418.1 coordinate 207,323, forward strand.
GCTGTTCTGGAAGAATGTGGCCGTGCTTTCGGCCTTTTCACCCGTATGCTGGATGATTTCCCGGTTGCCTCCCTGTATGAGACCATTCACGCCTTCCACGACACTCCTTCCCGTCTGCGCCAACTGGAGGAGGCCGCCGCAAGGAATGCCTCAGGCCGTCTTCACGAAGTGGAGGAAGAACTCGCCTTCGCCCGGAGCCATGCAGATGACACCCGGCTCCTGACGGATGCCCTTGCCGCGGGAAAGCTTCCCCTGCGCGTTACCCACAACGACACAAAGGTAAACAACGTGCTCCTGGATCGTAAAACTTCCAGGGCTGTCTGTGTCATCGATCTGGATACCGTAATGCCGGGGCTGCTGGCTTACGACTTTGGCGACGCCATCCGGGTGGGTGCCTGCAGTGCCGCCGAGGATGAGCAGGATCTTTCCCTGATCCGCCTGGAATTGCCAAAATACCGGGCTTTCGCCCTCGGTTTCCTTTCCTCCCTGAAAGGGGTTCTCTCCCGGGAGGAGCTGTTATCCCTGGAAACCGGCGCCCGCCTCATGACGCTGGAAAACGGACTCCGGTTCCTTGCGGATCACCTGAACGGAGACGTCTATTTCAAAATTCACCGTCCGGGACAGAACCTGGACCGGGCCAGGGCGCAGTTTGCCCTCTTCCGGGACATGGAAAAGCACAGCGCCGAGGCACGGGAAATCCTGCTGGAGCTGTACGGTGATTGAAGCGGTATCTTTCAAACATAAGCTTCCCTTTGGGGGAAGCTTTTTTCTGAATTCAGCAGAATATATGTCCTTATTTTTTCTGAAAAAGGATAAAAAAATGTTTTCCGTCCTGTTATGATAGCTTCAGGAATAAAAGCCGGTTCTTTTCATCCATCATTTCCTGTTACGGAGGTTGATCCTATGAGAAAATTGCTTTCAGTCCTGCTTACAGTCAGCATGCTCATCCTTTTCTGTTTTGCTCCCGCATGCGCGGAAGCAGACAACTCCGGAAACATCTTCCTTTACGGCGAATCCCATGCTGATCCGGCCTGCCTGGAAAAGGAACTGGCCGCCTGGTCAGACTGCTATGCCGGCGGAATGCGTGACCTGTTTATTGAGCTCCCCTTCTATTCGGCTGAATACCTGAACCGGTGGATGCATGCAGATACAGATGAACTGCTGGAACTGGTCTACAACGCAATGGAAGGAACACAGATGCATGCTCCGTGTGTCCTGGGCTTCTACCGGTCAATCAAATCCGGTTTCCCGGATACTGTCTTTCACGGAACCGATGTGGGGCATCAGTTCAGCACCCTCGGTACCGCATATCTGGCGCTGCTGGAATCTGAAGGCAGGAAGGACAGTGATCATTACCGTCTTACGGAAGAAATCATTGATCAGGGCCGGACCTATTACACAATGAAGACCGACAATAAGGACGCTGCCTATGTTTACAGGGAAAAACTGATGGTGGATAATTTTCTTCGGGTTTATGACGCACTGGGGCAAAAGGACATCATGGGCATATACGGTTCCGCCCACACAAACCTGTTTTCCCTGGATTCCACAGGATCCATCCCCTGCATGGCGTCTCAATTGAAGGATCTTCTCGGAAACCGTATCTATTCAACCGATCTGACAAAGTCCGGCATTGTCCGGTCGGATACTGTTACCCTGAACGGGAAACAGTATGAAGCATCCTACTTTGGAAGCAGTGATATTTCCTCCTGGTCTCCGGATTTCCTGAAGCGTGATTTCTGGAGGGTAGAAGGTGCTTATGAAGACCTGAAGGACGCGCCAGTCGCCGGAGACTGCCTCCCTGCCGGCAACTATATCATGGAAATCGGGCCCGGCCAGGTTTTTATCGTGGAATATACGAAAAAGGACGGATCCCTTCTCCGCCTGTACTACATTGCGGACGGAAGCAAAACCTCCTCGGGGGTTCTCAATACTTACGGGATCATCGTCAGTGAATAAAGCGGACAAAAGAAAAAGGGCTGGAATCCTTTTGATTCCAGCCCTTTTTTATGTCATTCCAGTCCTGTGAAATCCGCCATCTTCCGTACCAGTGCGTCCGCTTCCGCCTGTGTCGGTGCTTCCGCAAAGATTCGGATCCGCGGTTCTGTGCCGGATGGACGGACAATCACCCATCCGTTTTCAAAATAGACTTTGCAGCCGTCCATGTAGTTGACGCGGACAACGGTCTGCTCAAAGGACGGAAGCTTCTTTTCATCCATCACCAGGTGATGAATCTGTTCCTTCTTTTCCGGAGTCAGCGCCCAGTCATATTCCGCGGCATGCATTTCACCATAACGGCTGTACAGATCCGCCACCAGCTCGCTGAGCTTTTTCCCGCTGACGCTCAGCATCTCCACCAGCAAGCTCGCCGCATACAGGCCGTCCTTGCCGGCAATATGTCCCCGGACCGTCAGGCCGCCGGAGGATTCGCCGCCAATCAGGGCGTTGTTGGCTTCCATCCCGGCCGAGATGTGTTTGAATCCTACGGGAACCTCGATACACTTTTCGCCGTGTGCCTCCGCGATCCTGTCCAGCAGGTGGGTGGTTGCGATATTGCGCACCGCCGGTCCTTTCCATCCCTTCTGCTCCAGCAGGTAGGAATACAGCAGTGCCAGCGTCTCATTGGCTGTAATATAGTTTCCCTTTTCATCGATGATACCCAGCCGGTCCGCGTCACCGTCCGTGGCGATACCCACGTCCGCGTTATGCTCCTTCACCGCGTACTGCAAGTCCACCAGTGTGTCCGGGTTCGGTGCCGGCAGGTGACGGCCGAAGAAGGCGTCGTGACGGTCATTGATTACGTCCACATCGCACCGGGAGGTATACAGGATGGTCTGCAGGCCGGTCAGGCTCACGCCGAACATCGGGTCCAGCACAATCCGCAGCCGGCGTTTCCTGATCGCGTCAGTATTCACCTGGCGCAGGATGGAATCCAGGTAGGCGTCTCTCGGGTCGATGATCATGATTTTCCCCGCGGCCTTTGCCGCTTCAAAATCCATACTCCGGATTTCTTCATCCTTCAGGCTGTTGGCGGTCTCCTGGATAGATTCCGTCACGTTCTGGGCAGCGTCCCGTCCGCCGGCTGTAAACAGCTTGATGCCGTTCCAGATGGCCGGGTTATGGCTGGCCGTCACCATGGCGCCGTAGGGCAGTTTTCTTTCCTTCACCGTAAACATAATCTGGGGTGTCGGGCAGCTCATGTTGACAAAGTAAACCTTCACGCCTTCTCCCGCCAACACCTCGCAGAACCAGATCAGCGCTTCGCGGCTGAGGAAACGCCGGTCATACCCGACGCAAAGTCCTTCTTCCGCGCAGCCTTCCTTCTTCATTCTCCGGGCCAGCGCTGCCGCCACCCTCCGGATATTGTCCCGGGTGAATCCGTCCCCGATAACGGCTCTCCAGCCGCCTGTACCGAATTGAATCATCTTGTGCCTCCGTTCAGATGCTGTTCATCATCCTGCGGATGATGGCATCATGCTTTTCCATTTCCTCCGTCAGCGCCATCTGGGTTCTGGTGCGGTCCAGATTGTGCTCCGGTCTTTCGATGTGATAATAGGTGTCCCCGTTCAGGTAATCCGTCAGGAACCGTACCGCGTTCTCAAGCGTGATGATCCGGGCTCCGTCCGGCAGGGTTTCCCGTTCCGCCGCCGTCAGCCTGTTCCCGCAGGCATGGAGGAATCCCTCTGCGTAGGCCTGGTACAGGTTCAGGTCCAGGTGAACCTTTGTCAGGTCCTTTTCATCCTCTTCCGCCGTGGACGCACCGAAACGAATGGAATCGCCGAAGTCGTTTGCCGCCAGGCCGGGCATCACCGTGTCCAGGTCCAGGATGCACAGCGGCTCCCGCGTTTTCTCATCCAGCATCACGTTGTTCAGCTTGGTGTCATTGTGCGTCACCCGCAGCGGCAGTTCTCCTGCTTTCAGCATCTGCTGCAGCAGCTCTGCCTCTTCTTCCCGTTCCAGCATAAAGTCAATTTCCTGCTGTACGCTTTTTGCGCGTCCGGCCCGGTCTTCCCGGACTGCTTCATGCAGGGCCTGGTACCGTTTCGGGGTGTCATGAAAACCGGGAATGGTTTCAACCAGCTGTTCCGCCGGGAAATCCGCCATCCTGTTCTGGAAGGTACCGAAAGCCTTTCCGCTGTTCCGGAAGTCATCCGCCGTCTCCGCCCGGTCCAGGCAGACGCCGCCGGTCACATACTCATACAGCCGCCACAGTTCCTTCCGGTCCTTCAGGATGTAATCCCTTCCGTCCTTCAGCTTTACCAGTGTCATCACGTGCCTGGGATCCTGATCCTTTTTCCGCAGGTGGCCCGTCACCAGCAGGATGTTGTTCATCAGCCCCTCCGGATCCCGGAAAGTCTCCGTATTCACCCTTTGCAGAATATAGAGATGGGGCTGGTTTGTCACCACCAGCCAGGTCTGGTTGATATGGCCGGATCCGAAGGGAATGCATTTGATAATCGTCCCCTCTGTCCGGAACATTTCTGCCATTTCCCGCATGTTTCTTTCCCCGCTTTCAGGACTTTTTCGCAAAACACCGGCAGGAGGAACCCTCCTCCTGCCGGCAGTGTGATGGTAAATCAGTTGTTTGAATCAGTGCTTATTTGGAGGCCAGGAACGCGTCCAGCTGACGGTTCATTTCGTCCACATAGTCGTTGATGCCGGCCGCTTCCAGTTCAGCGATCGCCGCCGGATAGTTCTCATCAAAGTCCACATAGCCGTACAAGATGGGAGCCAGCTTCTTCCAGGCTTCCAGGCAGGCGTTTTCAGTGACTTCAAATCCGGTGTTGTTGAAAGCGAAGCCCATCATCGCGGAGATCTGGGCGTCATTGTCCCAGTTTCTGTACATTTCTTTGTACTCTTCGGTAACTTCGGGCGCGAACACCTGGTAATTGGCGTTCCGGAACATCCACTCATAGAAGAATCCTTCGCCGGCCGCGGTCTCGCTGATCAGCTGCAGGCCGCCGTTCTCGTCCAGATCCCAGTCCTTGCCCTTCTCGCCGTACAGGCAGAAGAGGTAGTTGTCCTGGCTGCCCCACAGCCATGCGAGGAACTTCAGGGCGCCTTCCGGATTCTTTGCGGAATACGGGATGCACAGCACTTCACCGCCGGCAGCGTTGACGTAGCGGGGCTTTTCAGGAGCAAGCAGGTAGTTCTTCATCACGGCGTTCGGATCCACAGCCTTCACCTTGCCGCCGATTTCCAGTTCCTTGCCCAGGGAGCCTTCAACCCAAAGGTACAGGCCGGTCTGCACACGGCTGTCGCGCTCGTTGTACTTGATGGCCACTTCGTCATGGTACAGGCCGTCCAGGAACATTTCACGGTTGAACTGCGCCACCTTTTTGAAAGCGTCAGTATGGGCGTAGCTGTAAGCCTTGTGGCTTTCTTCACCGAAGACCACCAGGTCCTGGAACAGCCAGGTGTACTGTTCGTCCGCAAAGTTACGGGTCAGGGGCTTGAAGATGATATCTCCGGGGCCCATGTAGCCGGGCAGCTGGTCCTGCACGCGCTGGGCATATTCACGCAGGTCTTCAGCGTCCTTCACTTCGGTCATGCCAACCTGCTCCAGCAGATCCTGCCGCAGGCAGACAAACTGGAACATAGCGGAAGAGGGAGCGTAAGCGGACGGAATACCGTACTGGATGCCGTTGACTTTACCGCCGTTCATCTGGGTTTCCGGCAGGACGTCCTTCATGTAGTCCGGCCAGACCTTGGCGATCAGCTCGTCCAGGGGCTGGGCTTCCTTGTTGTTCACCATGGTGGGCAGGTCCGGCAGGCCGTCCCAGTACAGGTCGATGGTCTCATTGGCAGCCAGCATAACCTTCTTCTGGTCCCAGTAAGCGTCCCAGCTCAGGAACCGGAAGTTAACCTTCATGTTCAGCTCTTCCTTCACCTTTTCGGCAAAAGCGCCGTTGATGAAGTTGGAGAAAGCGTCAGTTTCTTCACCGGGATAGAGGATCGTGATTTCCTCCAGCTCGTCTGCCTGCGCCATCAGCGGCACAGCCAGGGTCAGCACCATCATCAGTGCCAGTACAACAGCCAACAGTTTCTTCATTTGTGTGTCCTCCTTCTATTTTTCATAATATGCTTAACGCATTATGAACCTTATTCAGGATCTTCACCCTTGTATCAGGTGATGATTCATCATTCCTTGACGGCACCCATCATGATGCCCTTGACGAAGTAGCGCTGGATAAAGGGATACAGGAAGATGATCGGTCCGATGGTGATGATCGTCACAGCCATCTTGACTGTCTCCGCCGGCAGCCGGATGTTGGCTGCCGCGCCGGAAGGCACCCGTCCGCTGGAAACCGCGTTCACATTGGACATGATGGAATACAGGTAATACTGCAGCGGGAACAGATCCCGGTCGTCAATGAACATCAGGGCGTGCCACCAGTCGTTCCAGTAGCACAGCGCATACATCAGGCCCACCGTCAGCAGTGCGGTGACGCTCAGCGGCAGGGCGATCCGGAAGAAGATCGTCATATGGCCGGCCCCGTCTATCTTGGCTGCGTCATACAGGCTCTGGCTGATGGCCTTGAAATAGGTCCGCATCAGGAACATGTACCAGACGCTGAACAGTGAGGGCAGGATCAGCGCCAGGATGTTGTTCCGCAGTCCGTACCAGTTCACGCATACCACGTACCAGGGAATCAGGCCCGCGGAGAATATGCTGGTAAAGTTGCAGATGAAGGCAATCACATTCCGGTATTTCAGTTCCCTCAGGCTGATTGCGTAGGAAATCATGCAGGTAACCAGCATCGATCCGAGGGTGCCGACAACGGTCACAAAGATCGTTACCAGGTAGGATTTCAGGATTCGCGCGCCGCTGTGGGCAAAAATGTAGGTGTAGGTATCCAGCGTCCATCTGCTGGGGATCAGCCGGTATCCGTCCTTGTTGATAACATCTTCCGGCGTCAGGCTGACCGTCACTGTCAGCAGCAGCGGATAGAGGCACATCAGGCCGAACAGTCCGACAATCGTATAGGCCAGGATCCTTGCCCATCTGTCCGCACCGCTGCGATGTATATGCCTGGAGTGGTGCTTTTCATGATGTACCGCAATACTCATCAGAACAGTCCCTCCCCGTCATTGATCTTCTTTGCCGCGCTGTTGGCAAGGAGAATCAGGATCAGGCCCATGACGCTCTGGCACAAACCAATCGCCGTACTGAAGCCGAAGCCCATCGTTTTCATGGAGGTGTAGACGTAGGTATCAATAACCGATACCGCGTCCAACAGGGTGCCGTTCTGTCCCACCAGGCCCCAGATCATGCCCATATCGCCGTAGAAAATCCGGCCGATACTCATCAGTGTCAGGATAACCACCTGGGGTTTCAGCATCGGGATCGTCAGGTACCGGATCTGCTGGAACCGGCTGGCCCCGTCGATGGTGGCTGCCTCGTACAGGCTGCCGTCAAACCCGGCCATCGCTGCCATATAAATGATGGAGTTGTAGCCGGCCCACTTCCACACGTCCAGGAAAATGACAATTGCTTTCCAGTATTTCGGTTCAGCGTACCAGCGGATCGGCTGGGATCCAAAGGCCATCAGCAGTCGGTTGGCCACGCCGTTTGCACCGGTCAGGATCAGTTCTCCCGTCTTCCGGTCAATCCGGAAATTAGCTGTCATAAAGCCGTACAGGATGGCGCCCACAACGACCCAGCTCAGGAAGTAAGGGAAGAACATTGCGCTCTGGCTGACCTTTTTAAAGGGTCCGTTCTTCACTTCGTTCATCGCGATGGCGATGGTGATCGGTACGATCGTGCCGAAGATCAGGCCCCAGAAGTTGATAATCAGCGTATTCTTCACCGCGTTCCAGAAATAGGGGTTCCCTTTCAGGAAATAGGTGAAATTCTGAAAGCCCACAAAGGGAGATCCGTATATGCCGTCAACAACGTTGTATTTGGTGAAAGCCATATACATACCGCCCATGGGCAGGTAGGCAAAGGCGAGAAGAAGCAGCAGCGCGGGGACGCACATCAGGTACAGTGTCCGGTTATGTTTCATTTCCCACCGGAAACCGCGGGTCATCGGCGTAACGGTTCTCTGCATGACTCTCTCCTCCTTTCAGCTGTTTTTCATCGTTTCAGGTTTCATAGGGATCTTCGCCGATCCGGGAAACCTCTTCCCGCAGCAGGAACATTCCCGTGGTATGGAACCGGTCTCCCCTGTCCCACACGGCAAACATGCCGCGTTCCAGGCTGTTCCGGGGCGTCAGCTTCCGGTGGTCCGCATGCTCGTCTCCGAGCACTTCCAGCCTGATCATCCGGTCTCCTTCTTCTACCGGGTAACAGTAGAACTGCTTTTGCACCCGTACAATGTTCCGGTCAGGTTTCACAATTTCCCGCAGTCCCGGATCATACAGCCAGGATTCACTCCAGAATCCGATATAGTTGTATTCGGGATAATACCTGTCGTAGAAGGCCAATGCCTGCTCACAGCTGCTGCGCACCCGCTCCGGCGTATAGCCTTCTCCGCCCGGGATATGCAGTGCCAGCAGGAAATCGTCGTCTCCCAGGGCTTTCCGCCAGATCTTTTTATCCAGCATCACGATCTCCGGAGAAATCCTTCCCTCCGGCAGGACCCGGTTGCCCCATACGGCGTCTTCCGTCTCCATAAACTCGGTGATAAACGCTTCCGGATCCCGTACGCCGTTCACGCCGTCGATCTGGCCGTCCCTCCGCACCCGGACACCCGCGTGCCACAGGGCCACAACCTCTCCGGTCTCCCGGTTCCTCCAGGCCTCCGGGGATCCTCCCCAGCGATATGGAATGAAGTAGAACCGGTCCAGGAAGAAAATCTGGCAGCAGTAAAAGTTCATATCCCAGGGATAATCGTCAAAATTGATGTCCCCGGTCTCCACATATTTCTTCAGCTGCTTCCGCGTCATCCGTTCCGGAATATCCTCGTCGTATTTCTCCGGGATTCCGCGGGCCCGCAGGGCTTTCCGGCCTTCCAGCACACACAGCTGGGTGTACAGGAATGCGTAGGCTTCCCTCGCGAATCCGGTCAGGCAGTCCGGCAGGGGCTGATAAAACTCCACCGCGTGGCACCGGACCAGGCCGCGAACGGCATCCTTCGCCATGATGTGGGCCAGCTCCACCAGTTCCGGCACGGCGTTGGCTGCGTCCAGTGCGTCCAGCAGTGCCTGCTGTTTGGCTTCCGGCACCTGGTTTGTGTTCAGTACCTCGAGAAGTGTTTCCCGGGGCAGCAGCTCCTTCGCGTCCGTCTCCAGATCCCCGATGTGTTCTTCCATTGCTTCAGGAATCAGGTCGCCCGTAACCTTCAGCAGTTCGTTCAGTCTCTCTCTTGTCATGCCTGCGGTTTCCTTTCATGCTTCCGCCGGAAATCTGCAATACTGATCACATTCCCCGTCAGCCGGGCTTCTTCCGCCGCGCAGGCCATCATATGGCTTTCGACCGATTCGTGAATATCCGTGGAGGATTCGCTCAGTTTGCCTTCCAGCATGGACAGGAAGTCTTCCACAATACCGCTGTCTCCGCCGCTGTGTCCGCTGGTGCTTTCTTCCGGACGAATAATCTCGGTTTCAGCCTCTTCCTTCCAGTTGCTTGCGAAATGCGTGATTTCAATCACGTTGTCTGCTTCGCTGGCCCGGATCTCACCGTTTTCACCCATGATCTTGATCGTCCGGGTCATCCTGTTGGTAAATCCGCTCAGGTTGAAAGTCGCGGTCACTCCGTTTGTGAAACGGAGGATGGACACCTGGTGGTCACATACATTGTTGTCGCAATGGTATACGCAGCGGCCGTACGGACCTGTCCTGATCGCCTCCCGGAGTCCTTCCTCGCTCTGGTTCTCTGTCAGCACGGTGGCCGGCCAGTCTCCTGCGATCGGCAGGTAGCAGCGGTAAGCGCTGAACCGGCAGCTGTCTTTCAGCGAGCATTCCGCGCAGCGTTCCGCCGCGTTCTCCGGTGCGTTCTCCGCCTTGAAATAGGTCAGGTCACCGAAGGAGGAAATACTTTCGCATTTGCTTCCCGTCAGCCATACCATCAGGTCCATGTCATGGCAGGATTTCTGCATCACCAGAGGGCTGGCCAGGTCGCTCCGTCTCCAGTTGCCCCGTACAAAGCTGTGGGCAATGTGGAAGTTGCCGATGTTCTCGTTATGCTGGATCGTGATCACCCGGCCGATCTTTCCGTCTGTCACGGCTTTTTTCAGTGCCCGGAAAAAAGGGCTGTACCGCAGCACATGGCATACAGTCACATGCCGGCCGGTTCTCACTGCGCATTCTTCAATAGCGAGCGTTTCTTCCGGATCCGGTGAAATGGGCTTTTCCAGGAGCAGATGGTATCCTTTTTCCATCGCCGGAATAGCTTCCCGGTAATGATCCCGGTCCATTGTCGCGATGATGGCCGCGTCACCGAGTTTCGGCAGCGCCAGCAGATCCTTTCCGTTGAGGAAACGTCGTTCCGCCGGAATGCCGAACAGATCGCCCGCAATCTGGCGCTTCACTTCATCCGTTTCCGCGACAGCGGCAATCTCATGACCCATTTCCAGGGCATATTTAGCGTAAATCATTCCACGCTGCCCTGCACCGATTAATACAAACTTCATATCCGGTCTCCCTGATGAAACTTTCATTTTTGTTTACTAAACATTATCATATGTTTCAATGACTGTCAACAGGGAATTTTGGTTGGCATGGGCCGTTTCTTCATTATTTTTAGTCAATGTAACATATATTTTTTGTTTCATAAACAACTTGACACACCGCCTTTCTTCCTATATCATATTGCCAGACTCCGGCGGATACACAGCGTTTGATCATACGAAACACCGGATCATCTGTTCCGTTCCCATATTGTATTTTGCCCTGCCGGCAGAAAGGACGAAGCTTCATGGCGAATATCCGTGACGTGGCCCGCCTGGCCAATGTTTCCCCCGCTACTGTCTCCCGTATTCTGAATGACAATCAGATTTACAAGACGACGGATGAAACACGCGAGAGAGTGCTGCGCGCTGTGACTGAGCTTGGTTACCAGGCTCCCGTGAAAAAGCGCCCCCGGCCGGATCAGTCTGATACCTCCGGTTTTTCTGTCGGTGTGCTCCTGGCCACCACCAAAGGTAAATACAGTGATCCCTACTATCTCGCCATTCTCAGCGGCATAGAGGATGAACTTTCCCGCCTTGGCGGCACCGTTTCCGTCATCCAGACAGAGCAGGAGCTTGAGGATCAGGCCATCCTGAATCGCCTGCTGGGTGCCGGCCTTTCCGGCCTCATCATGATGCGTCCCCTGTCTGAGCCGCTGTTTGAACAGCTCCATTCCCTCATTCCGCATATTGTCGGAATTGATACCGGGCATATGCCCATTGATAACGTGGAATATGATCACCTGCGGGTCAGCAAAATGGCTGTGGAATACCTTTACAGCAAAGGGCACCGGTCCATCGGCTATATCGGCGGCAGTGTCGGAGACGCCCCGTTGAAGCGTTCCCGCCGTTACCGCAGCTACCTGGAAACCATGGCGGATCTCGGTCTGGAGGTCAGGCCCGAATGGGTGCTGAACTGCGACTGGGATGACCGAAAGTGCATTTCCCTGGTTGAGAAGACTTACCATGAACACGGCCTGCCCACCGCTTTCTATGCAGCCAGTGACCTGATGGCCATGGCCGCCCTGCGTGCCCTGTATCAGCTGGGGATCCGTGTTCCGGATCAGGTTGCGGTCATCGGCATGAGCAATATTGAGATGAGTCAGTATGCCAACCCACCGCTGACCACCATCGACGTCCCGGCTGTCGAAATGGGTATCACCGCCGCCCGGATCATCGCCAGCCGTGTCCGGGGAGACACCACGCTGCCCAAGCGTGTTCTGCTCCCCTCCCGCCTCATTGAGCGGGATTCCGTATGACATCCCCTTTTCTCCCCCATAAACGCAGAGCCGGCAGCGCTGCCGGCTCTGTCTTTTTTTCCTTAAATTTATACTTCTGCGCTTTTTCAGATATAGTTAGAACTTCGTAATACTTTCTTTATGTTTGTATTGCATAATATGTACATGATCCAATACATAATTGAATCATATATTAAGGAGGATGGTATACCATGAAAAAACTCACCGCCCTGCTTCTGGCAATTGTTCTGCTTCTCGGCTGCGTTAGCGCCCTGGCTGACAATGTCAAAATGGACAAGCTGACCCTCGAATTTGTTCCCTCCAAGGACGCTGACGTGATTATCACCGGCACCAAGAACCTGCCCGACCTGCTCAAGGCTGAAATGGCCAACCAGGGCTATGATATCGGCGAAGTGGAAATCACCGTCGGTACCAACTACAACGCCACCGGTGAAGCCATGGGCGCCGGTTCCATCGATATCGGCTGGCTGCCCGCCGGCACCTACGTCCTCTACAGCGATGAAACAGACGTCATCCTGACCTCCACCCGCGCCGGTCTGTCCAACGACAGTGAAAATCCTGCCGACTGGAACGGCGACGCCAACAAGACCACCGGTGACTCCAGCAATCAGGTCGGTTTCTACCGCGCCCTGATCTATGCCACTCCCTCTGCCTACGGCAAGGAACTGGCCGCCAAAGTCAACGCCGGTGAAGCCCTGACCTGGGATGACCTGAACAAAGCCAACTGGGCTGTCGGCAACAACTCCTCCTCTGCCGGATATATCTATCCCACCATGTGGCTGATGGATCACTATGACGGCAAAAAGCTCACCGATCTGGAGCATGTTTCCTTCGGCATTCAGTATGGCGACCAGTTCGCGCAGGCTGCTGCCGAGCAGGTGGACATCATCGTGTGCTACGCCGACGGCCGCCGCGACTATGAAGCCGCCTGGATGCTGCCCCTGGGCGAGACCGATCCCACCGGCAAGGCCGGCATGGGCCGTACCGACACCATCTGGAATGAGCTGAACGTTATCGGCGTCACCCCCGGTATCTACAATGACACCGTGGCCGTTACCAAGGCGAAGCCCGAGATCTACAATCCCGAGTTCATCGCGGCCATCCAGGACGCCCTGATCAACATTATCAATACTGAAGAAGGCAAGGCCATCTTCTCCGTGTACAGCCACGAAGGTTACAAGAAGGCTGTTGACAGCGATTACGACGCCACCCGTAAGGCACAGGAAGTCGTGAAGTAAGATCGCTCACCGTCCGGGCTGCTGCGTGCGTTCACGCCGCGCGGCAGCCCGGATTTTTCAGGTTTATGGATTAATTACAGGCGGCACAGCCGCAGAAGAAGGAATCTCCTTGATTGAATTCAAACATGTCAGTAAAACCTATCCCAACGGCGTAAAAGGCCTGAAAGATGTGAACCTCACCATCGATCAGGGCGAATTTGTTGCCATCATCGGCCTTAGCGGTGCGGGCAAATCCACCCTCATCCGGACCATCAACCGGATGATTGATATCACGGAGGGACAGCTGACCGTGGACGGCACAGACGTCATGACCCTGAAGGGCAAAAGTCTCCGCCGTTTCCGCCGGAAAATCGGTATGATTTTCCAGTCCTTCAACCTGGTCTCCCGCTCCACTGCCATCAAGAATGTGCTGACCTCCATGGTGCCTGATATGCCCTGGTGGAAGGTTCTGCTCGGCATTTTCAGCAAGGAGCAGAAAATGCATGCCCTGGAGGCGCTGGATAAAGTCGGCATCCTGGACAAGGCTTATACCCGCTGCGACCAGCTTTCCGGCGGTCAGCAGCAGCGCGTTGCCCTGGCCCGCACCCTGAACCAGACGCCCACCATCATCCTGGCGGATGAACCTGTAGCCGCGCTGGATCCTGTCACTGCCCATCAGGTCATGGGTGACTTCAAGCGCATCAATGAAGAAATGAACATTTCCATCCTGATCAATATCCATCATGTGGACCTGGCGCTCAAATACGCTACCCGCCTGATCGGTATCCGCGCAGGTGAAATTGTTTACGACGGGCCTGTGGATCAGGTTACCCAGGAGATTCTGGATTCCATCTACAACGGCGCTTCCATTCCCCAGGCGGGCGATTGAGGAGGCGGCATATGAAAAAGAAAGCCGCAGCGGGATACCGTGTCCCGCTTTTCGACCGCGTTTTCAAACCCAAAACCATCCGTCTGTCCAATGGGCACAGCGTACAGCGGCCCCGTTCCCGGATGCCGCTGATTGCCGTGCTGCTGGTTGCCATGGTCTGGCTGAGCATCAAGCTGACCGGTTTTGACCTGGGCATCATTGCCCGGCGGGGCCATCAGTTTGTCGTCATCCTGAGCCAGATCTTCTCCCCGGATATCTTCAATATTCAGGAGTCCACTTTCACAAAATTCGGCATTGATCCCGGTGCCGTCAGCCTGCTGTCCGTCTTCGACGGCCGCTGGTGGCAGGCGCTCTGGCATACCATGACCGGATCCTTCGCGCCGAAGGTTTTCAGCCCGCTCTGGGATACGCTTCGTATGTCCATCCTGGGCTCCTTCATCGGCGCCACGCTGGCACTGCCGCTGGCCGTTGCGGCCTCCACCAATATTAACCGCAACAAGGCCACCGTATCCGTAATCCGGCTGCTGCTGAATATTCTCCGCACGCTGCCCACCCTGGTGGTTGCAAAGATCTTCGCCCTGATCTTCGGCCTGGGCACCTTCGCCGGCACCCTGGCCATCCTGGTTTTCACCCTCGGCGTCATCTGCAAGATGATGTACGAATCCATCGAAACCATCGATATGGGCGCCTTTGAGGCCATGGAATCCTTCGGAGCCACCAAGCTGCAGGGCTTCTGGTCTGCCAGTATGAAACAGATCCTGCCCACTTATCTGAGCTACAGCCTCTACGCGCTGGAAATGAACGTGCGGGCGGCTTCCATTCTCGGATACGTCGGTGCGGGCGGTCTGGGTCTGCTGATTGATGAGCGGATCGGCTGGCGTGACTATAACGGTCTCGGCACGGTGTTGCTGATGCTCTTTATCCTGGTTGTCAGCATTGAGAGCCTCAGCCAGTACCTGCGCAAAAAACTGAGTTAAGGAGGGCGGAAACATGAGTGAAAAGAATAAAATCCCGGTTGTTCCCCGCCCTCTGAGCATAGAGGAAACCTACACACAGCGCCCGCGCCGCTGGTGGCTGTACACGCTGGTTGTAATCATCGTTGCGCTGCTGCTGGTCTGGTCCGCCAGCGGTGTTGAATTCAAAGGCATCGCCACAAAGGGATCTGAAGTTGCCCGCGGTATTGCCACAGGCCTGACCCATCCGGACTGGGACCTGCTGCTGGGGCGGATTACGGAGGATACCTCCGTCACAGAGATCGCCGGCATCACCATTTCTACGGAAGGCGTGCCCTATCTGCTTTTCCAGACCATCGCCATCGCCTTCCTCGGTACGTTGATCGGCGGTATCCTGGCCATTCCCTTCAGCTTCCTGGCCTGTGACCGGATTGTCCCCAAATGGCTTGCCCGCATCTTCCGCGTGCTGATCCTGCTCATCCGTACCATTCCCAGTCTGGTCTGGGCGCTGGTCTGGATCCGCGTCACCGGTCCCAACGCCTTCTGCGGTGTTGTCACCCAGAGCGTCTGTTCCATCGGTATGATCAGCAAGATGTACATCACCGCCATCGAGGATCTGGATGTACGTATTCTGGAATCCCTGGACGCCTCCGGCTGCTCCGGTTTCCAGAAGATCCGCTGTGGCATCATGCCCCAGATCATTCCGAATTTCATTTCCACAGTAATTTACCGGTTCGATATCAACATGAAGGACGCCACTACCCTGGGCATCGTCGGCGCCGGCGGTATCGGCGCCCCGCTGATCCAGTGCATCACTTCCAGCCGCTGGAGCATGGTCGGTGCCTATCTCTTCGGCATGATCCTGCTGATGCTTGTGATTGAGTGGCTTTCCACCCGGATCCGGAACCGTCTGACGAGAGGCTGATATGTCACCGCTGCTGACTGTATATTTCACATCGGATATCCATGGATATCTGTATCCCACAAACTTCCAGAATAAGGAGCCCCAGCCCATGGGGCTTCTTTCCATGCGCTTTCCCAAGGATGAGAACACGCTCGTCATCGACGGCGGTGATATGCTTCAGGGTTCTCCCCTGACTTATTTCGGCCGTTCCGAGGGTGTTGACATACCGATTGCCCGGGCCATGAATGCCCGGGGGTATGATTACGTCACCCTCGGCAATCACGATTTCAATTACGGCCGGGAAAACCTTCTTCGCTATCTCCGTGAGCTGGATGCCCAGTGTCTCTGTGCCAATGTGGATGATCTCCGCGGGGAGCTTCCGCTGCTACCCTGTGCCGTCCGTACCCTCGGCAACGGCCTTCGTGTCGGTCTTGTCGGGCTGGTAACCAACTGGATCAACCGCTGGGAGAAGCCTGAAAACCTGGTGGATTTTTCCGTTGTTTCCCCGCTGGAACGCGCGAAAGCCGCCGTGGCATCCCTGGAGTGTGACGTGCTCATCGGCATTTATCACGGCGGAATCGAGCGTGATCCGGAAACCGGGAAGCTGCTCTCATCCACGGATGAAAACATTGCCTGCCGCCTGTGCGAGGAGCTCCCCTTTGACCTGCTGCTGACCGGTCACCAGCACATCCCGCTTGCCGGTGCCCGCTGGCACAATACTCACCTTGTCCAGACGCCCTGCAATGCCGCCTCGTATATCCGGGTGGAAATGGACGCGGACCAGCACTTTACTTCTGAGTTGTGTCCTGTTCCGGATCATGCGGATTATACGCCGGAAGAGGCCGCCCTGTTCGGCAGGCTGAATGAATGGCTGGACCATCCCATCGGTCACCTTTCCCGTTCCCTCTGGCCGGAAGACAAGCTGAAAATGGCGATGGAAGGATCTCCGATTGCGGATTTCTTCAATCAGGTTCAGCTCTGGGCGTCCGGTGCCCGCGTCAGCTGCACCTGCCTGGCCAATTCCGTCCGCGGCTTTGACAAAAATGTAACAGTCCGTGATGTGGTGGCCACCTACGTCTATCCCAACACCCTCAAAGTGCTGGAAGTCACCGGTTCCATCCTTCGTCAGGGGCTGGAGCAGTGCGCGCGGTATTTTGACCGGGATGCGCAGGGGCATCTTGCCATCAGTGAAGCCTTTCTCCGGCCGAAGGAAGCACATTTCAATTACGATTATTTTGCCGGGATCGAATACACCTTTGACCTCACCCGTCCCGCCGGCCGGCGGGTGGTTTCCCTTACCTGTGAAGGCCGGCCTGTACAGGATTCAGACGCCTTCACCCTTTGTATGTGCGATTACCGTGCCACCGGAGCAGGAGACTTCGACTTTTATCTCTCCTGCCCGGTCGTCCGGGATATCCAGACGGACATTACTGAACTGATCCTGCGGTATCTGGAGGAGCATGACCCTGTTGAGATCCCTTCCAGCCATCCGCTGACCGTTCTGACTTGACGATTGCAGACAGGATTGTTTATGAAAAGAATTCTCATTACCAATGATGACGGCATCCGTTCCTCCGGGATTATCCGCCTGGTTGAAGCAGCCCGTGCTCTCGGAGAAGTGACGGTTATTGCTCCTGACCGGGAACACAGTGCCAAGGCCCACAGCATTTCCATCCTGGAGCCGGTCGATTTTATGCCCTATGCGTTTCCCGTGCCGGGCGTAACCGCCTGGGTCTGCAGCGGCACGCCTTCAGACTGTGTGCGCGTCGGCCTGGCATATCTCCTTCCGCAGAAACCGGATCTGGTTCTTTCCGGTATCAATTGCGGTTTTAACATCGCCTCTGATATTCAGTATTCCGCTACTGTGGGCGCCGCGCTGGAAGCCGCCCATCAGGGAATCCCTGCTGCTGCTTTCTCGGAACCCTATAATCCGGATCACTCGGTCACAGACCGTTTCCTTCCCGATGTTCTGGAGCTTCTGGAAGAGTTGCTGCCCGGGCGGGACGAAATCCTCAATATCAATTTCCCGCTCGCTTCCTGCAACGGCATTCTCACCGGCCGCACCGTGTCCTCCGGTTCTATGTTCCGTGGAAGCTATCAGCTCACAGAGCGGCTTCCGGGCGGCGGTCTCCGCCTGTCCGCGGAGTGGGTGCCGGATGACGCCTGTGACGACGGCTCTGATTTCCAGGCCGTTCTGGATCATTACATTTCCATCGGCGTCGTCCGGAATATCGGTTAATCAGCAGAATATAACAAAGAGCCGGCCAGAAGGCCGGCTCTGTTTTTGTCTGTGTCTGCAGGCAGTTTCCGGATCAGGTTGCCAGCAGGTGCGCGCATTCGCTGCGGAAAGAGATGTACGCCTCGTCTCCCACCTGATAGGTTTTCCGGCCGATCGGGCAGTTGTCAGCGATTTTCACCAGCGTATCGCCGACCCGCACATGGTAATTCTGGTAGGAACCCATGAAGCAGCTCAGCTCCACCTTGCAGGGCAGCTGTCCCTGGTCGGCAATCTCAATCGCTTCCGGGCGAAGGACAATCTCGGCGCTGCCGATCGTATCCCTTTCAGACAGGACTTTGACCGGATGTCCGTAGACATCGGCGATCACATCGTTTCCTTCCCTGCCGGTCACTGTACACGGCAGGAAATTGCACTCGCCGATAAAGTCGGCGACAAACTCGCTGTTCGGATGATAATAGATCTCCGTCGGGGAACCCATCTGGGCAATGACGCCGCCCTTCATCAGGATGATGTTGTCGGAGATGGCCATTGCTTCGCTCTGGTCATGGGTCACGTAAATGGCGGTGATGCCCAGTGCCTGCTGGATGCGGCGGATTTCCGTACGCATCTGTACCCTCAGCTTCGCGTCCAGGTTGCTCAGCGGTTCGTCGAAAAGCAGCACGCCGGGTTCCACAACCAGCGCCCGTGCCAGTGCCACGCGCTGCTGCTGTCCGCCAGAAAGCTGGTTGGTCATCCGCTGTTCCATATCGGAAAGCTCCACCAGCTTCAGGATGTTCGTGACTCTTTCCTGGATTTCATCCTTCGGCACTTTCCGCAGGCGCAGTCCGTAGGCCACATTGTCAAACACATTGTAGTGCGGGAAAAGCGCATAGCTCTGGAAAACCATGGCCGTGTCGCGCTTGTTGGGCGTCAGCTCGTTGATCGGCTCCCCGCCCAGGTAAATCTCTCCCTCGTCCGGACTTTCAAAGCCCGCGATCATGCGCAGGGTCGTCGTCTTGCCGCAGCCGGAGGGACCCAGCAGCGTCACAAAGCTTCCGGGTTCAATGTCCAGTGCCACGTCGTGCACGGCATAGAAATCCTTTCCCGTCTTGGGATCCTTGTAGATCTTTGAAATATGATCCAGGCGAACTCCCTTGGGCTCTTTCTTGTTCGCTGCCATATCACTTCACCTCTCCCTTGATCTTTTTGCTCGTACCAAAGTATTTCAGCACCGTATTCATGATCAGGATTGCCGCGTAGGTAATCAGGATCAGGATGGTGGCGTAGGCGCATGCAACGCCGTATTCGCCCTTCTCGGCATATTCGTTGATCCGGCAGGTAATCAGCAGGAACCGCGGGGTCACCAGCAGGATCACCGCGCTGATGGCGGTAATGGACCGCACAAAGGTGGTCACCAGGCCGGAGAAGAAGGAATCCTTGATCAGCGGCAGCGTCACGGTCATGAATACCTTTCCGCTGCCCGCGCCCATATCGTAGGCCGATTCCTCAATGGATTTGTCAATCTGCCGCAGGGCTGAAATACCGCTGCGGGTTCCCACAGGCAGGGACCGTACCACAAAGACAATGATCAGGATCAGGCCTGATCCGTAGATTCCCTGCAGGAAACCGGTCCTGAAAACGCCTCCGGCAAATCCGCGGATAAATCCAACGCCCAGCACGGTTCCGGGAACGGCCATGGCCAGCATGGACACAAATTCGATGAAGCCTTTTGCCTTGAATTTCCGCTTGACCACCAGATAGGAAATGATCATGGAAAGCAGTGCCGTCACAGGAGCGGCAATAATAGAGAGCACGAAAGAATCCTTGAATGCCTGCCATCCGCGCTCGCGGAACATCTGCTCAAACCACTTGAAGGAAAGGGAATAATCCCTGCCCCACAGCTTGAACAGTGCGCCGAAGGGAACCGCGATATACATCAGGATAACGAACACTGAAACCGCTGTGCACAGGACCGTCAGCGGATAACGGACGCTCTTGTCCTCAATCAGCATCCGTCCCCTTGAGGCCTTGCCCGTCAGCGTGGCGGCCGTCTTCTTCTCCAGCACATACTTCTGGATCAGGAACAGCACCAGCGTCAGGCCAAGCAGTACCACAGCCATGGCGGAAGCACCGTTGATATCGTATGTACCGCCGGTAATCCGCAGGTAGATCGTCGTCGCCAGCGTGTCATAGCTGCCGCCGATGATCATCGGGTTTGCGAAGTCCGCCACGGATTCAATGAAGGTCACCAGGAACGCGTTTCCGAGTCCGGGCAGAAGCAGCGGCAGCGTCACGGTCGTGAACACTTTCCACCGGCTGGCGCCCATATCCCGGGCTGCTTCTTCCATGGAGGGATCGATGTTCTTCAGCAGGCCTTTCAGCATCAGGTAAACCACCGGGAAGAAAGTGAGGGTCTGAACGATCG
This sequence comes from Clostridiales bacterium FE2011, assembly GCA_017569305.1. Classification (NCBI taxonomy): domain Bacteria; kingdom Bacillati; phylum Bacillota; class Clostridia; order Eubacteriales; species Clostridiales bacterium FE2011. The sequence continues at coordinate 227,801 of CP069418.1, forward strand.
TGATGCCCCAGAGTCCGTAGATGTCCGAGTCATAGATTCCAAGGACCATCCGGGTGATCAGTCCGCTGCGGCCGAAGAGCAGCATCATGGAAAGGGACAGCACAAACGGCGGGGATACCACCGGCAGCAGGGAAACAACGTCAAACAGCTTTTTCGTCATCCGGCTGCGGATATGGACGTAAACGTCCACATAGGCAAACAGGAGGCCGATCAGCAGGGATCCCAGTCCTGTCAGGCAGCCCAGCAGCAGCGTGTTCCTCAGTGCGTTGTTGAAGGTATAATCGCTGAAGATCCGCGGGAACGCGTCCAGCGTCCAGTTGTCTTCATGCAGCTGGATGCACAGGTCGCTCAGCTCGATCCCGTCCATCTTCTTGATAACTCTGCCGTTGGCCCTGTATGTCTGCGGAACTTCCTGTACCTGGGTCAGCTGGTCCAGGGCAATATAGACTGCCTTGTCTTTGCTGTTCACCGTTTTGAGATAGAGCGTATTGCCCTTCTCAACGTCGTTCATCGTTGCCCGGCCGGCAAACAGACCCGTGGAATTGTACACGGGTACAATTCTCTCCTCTACGCCTTCTGTTGGCGATGTCAGCTTTACGCAGACCGGAGAACGGCTGTCGCTGATCTCTTCACCTTTTTCAGAAACATAGACGATTTTTTCTCCACTGACCAGCGGTTCAATGGAATACAGATGTGTATCGCGTACCAGTACGCTGTCCATCAGCAGCATGGCAAGCGGATAAAGAATAAAAAGAGCCAGAAAGATAATAAGCGCAATGATTGTAATCACCAGAACCGGATCGCCGAAGAATTTCTTCCGGTCCAGGCTCGCGCTCTGACTTCGGGCCACAGGCATTCATCCCCTTCCTGATTGGATTGTTTTCCTTCTGAAAAGGGGACGGGGCAAATGCCTCGTCCCCCCGTGATGTTTCCGGAATGGGATTACTCAGTCTTGAAACGGTCGTCCGCTTCAGCACCGGCATCCTTCAGAGCGTTGAAGTAGTCTTCCACGTACTTGGAAGTGTTTTCCTTCGCGTCTGCGAAATCATAATCGATGGTCTTGTTGGGATCCAGTTCCGGGAAGGCGGCCAGAGCGGCAGGCATCTGGGCGTTGTCGATCACCAGGAACTGATAGCTGCCCGCGTCATCCGCCAGCTCCACGCAGTCGGGAGACAGGGCAAATTCGATCCACAGCTTGGCAGCGTTGGGATGTTCGCATCCTTCGAAGATGGCGGTGGAGCCGACTTCATAGGCGGTGCCGTCTTCGGGGATGATCAGGCCGATGTTGTCATAACCCTGCAGGATCTGGTATACGCCGTCATGCAGGAAGCCGATGCCGATAACGCATTCTCCGGGACCTACCTTCTTGGAGGGACCGGAACCGCTCTTGGTGTACTGGGCAATGTTCTTGTCCAGTTCAACAAAGTAAGCCATGGCTTCGTCATGACCCTTGATCTGGACCATGGTGTTAATCACCAGCTTGGCTGTACCGGCAGTGTTCGGGTTGGACAGCCAGATCAGGCCCTTGTATTCAGGCTTGAGCAGGTCATCCCAGGACTTGGGCGCTTCAAGGTTCAGGCGGGCCAGCTCTTCCTTGTTGACCATGAAACCCAGGATGCCCTGGTAAATGCCGTACCAGTATCCTTCCGGATCCCTGTAGTAGGGCTTCAGCAGGTGGGAGGCGTTCACAGCTTCATAGGCTTCCAGCAGGCCGTCCTTGGCTGCTTCGTTGTAGGGGTCGTTCGTACCGCCGAACCATACGTCAGCGGAGGGATTTCCCTTTTCTTCAGCAATCTTGGTCTGAACCTCGCCGGTGCTCAGCCGCTGATATTCCACCTTGATGTCATACAGTTCCTCGAACTTCTTGCAAGCTTCGCTCAGATACTGTTCCTCGCAGGAACCGTAAACAATCAGTTCTCCTTCATCCTGGGCGGCCGCAATCAGGTCATCCAGTCCGCCTTCCGCAAACGCGGAAGTGATGCCGAGCATCATAACAAGCGCAAGCAGTAGAGCAATGAGTTTTTTCATGAGAAAGATCCTCCTTATTATTCTATTCGCCGCGATGACCCGCGGCGGAATATACACCAAAACAAGAGATAATCGCCGTATCCGGTTCTTTTGTTTCTTTTATGTTTTTATCTTATCATCGGGGATTCACTCTGTCAATAAGATCGCGTTGTTACTTTTCATCCTCCCAGCCCAGAGTAAAATACCATTCAGAAGGCTGGATGTATTGAAAATTCGGGGAAAACTCCACGTCAAAACCCTGGTTCAGGTAAATCTCCTGAAACAGCTCGCGGTGCTGTACCACATAGTGCTGCGGCGGAAAAACGATCTTTACGGATTTTTCTCCCAGCTTGACCGCTTTCCGAATCTCCTCGTTGATTTTTCCGCAGTACCAGATACAGCGCAGGGATCTGCTCCCCCGTCCGGATTTTTTGCTCTGTTCGTTTGCCTGTTCCCGGTCCATTTTTCTTCCCCCGCTTACAGATCTTTGACGGTCAGTCCTTCACAGTCTTTCAGCGCATCCTTGTTGGCCACCACGCACACCGTACCCTCCCGGCCGAAGGCCTCCAGGCTCTGTGCGCAGCGTTCCAGGTCTTCGGGAACCGCATGCAGGATCTGCTTGCGGATCCGTTCAGCTTCATCCCGGGTATATCCGGTCATATATCTTCCGTCTGCCAGCGTGCCTTTGTCCCTCGGACTCAGCAGCGGATTCAGCTCGTTCAGGGCGGAAATGATGTATCGGTCCAGGTCTTCCCCGTTCCGGATAAACGCCCGGAGGAAATCTGCCGCTCCCCGGTCCACCTCCGGCGTTTTCCCCGGTGTGGGATCCCGGTAGGAACTGGAATAGATATTGCCGTTCCGTTCCACCTGCAGACCCGCTCCGTATGCGCCGCCCTGCACCCGAACCCGGTTCCAGTAATAGTCCAGGCTCAGGATGGAGGAGGCCAGCCACAGGATGCCGTCAAACGCGGCTCCTGCCCGGCTGATCCGGTATCCGCGGGCTGCGAAGCCAGCCTGGGCCGGCACCCGGAAGCCAACCGCCCCGGGGCAGTCCGTCTTGTATGTCCTTGCTGCGGGAACGGTTGTTCCTTCCGCAAAACTGCTGATCAGTTTTGACGGAATCATATCCTCTGTGGAGGTTACGCTCACGGTCATCCGTTTCCGGCACAGCGTTTCCTTCATCAGTCGCTCCGCCAGTTTCATCAGCCCGGGGAATTCCTTCTCCGGCTTTTTGGCAAGCAGGTGAATATAGGCCGCTGCCGCATCGCCGTCCAGGGCGTTTTTCACGGCATTCTCCGCGCTGTACTGGCTCAGTGCTTTCCTGACTGCAATCTGATTTCCCGCGCTCAGGATTCTCTGCCGGGCGCCTAGCTCATTCTGCCGGAACATTTCCGTCATCTTTTCCGGGTCTTCGTACCGGGTGGATGTCAGGATCTCCGCCAGCAGTTCCTCCGCTTTTTCCGCGTTTTCCTCCAGCGCGCTGGTATAGGCCGTCAGGTACGGGGTGCAGGTTTCATCCTGTCCGCTTTCCGCCCGGGTAATAATGGTAAAGCCCAGGGCGCCTGTCCAGCGTTTGATATCCTGCTGAAGCGCAAGCGCGTCATGGTTTGCTGTGGGGAGCCTGCCCAGGAGTCCGGTCAGCTGGGACAGCCTGGTCAGTTCTTCCAGGCTGTAGTCTGTCAGGGAAAAATAGAGCCTGATATGCACCACACCGTTGCAGTTCAGCCGGTGTGTCATCACCTTTACGCCTTCACAGGCCTGGATTCCGGTTTCTGTCCATACCGGCTCCGCGTCCGCGTCTTCCTTGTTCAGCCTGGGCAGCGTCTGCAGTGCTTCAGGGCTGTCCGGAGTGTTCTGCCATTCTGCCAGCGCTTCGATCAGCCGGTCGTTTTCCGCTTTTTCTTCATCCGTCCATCCGGATACAAGTGCGTCAAGCCGTTCCTTTTCCAGCCGGCGTTTCTCTTCGCCGATTGTCCTGGAAGGAAGCGTATGCAGCGTGACCATGTTTTCCCGGTTCAGCAGCATATCCGCTGCCAGTTCCTCGAACCGTCCGCTGTCCAGCCATGTCTTCAGTTCCTTTACCATCCCTGCCGTTTCCAACGCGTCTGTGGGATTGCCGCCGAAAATCCAGTTGCCGACGCAGCGGATGCACCGGCCGATTCCCTGGGGCTCATCCTCCTCCCGCAGCGCGTAAATCGCGCGGTTCAGGGAAGCTTCCACCGCGCTTCGGTCCAGGCCTTCCCGCCGGATCTTCTCACCGGTTTCTTCCAGCAGGTTCAGTATTTCGTTTTCTTTGCCGTCCGTCACATTTTCGGCATGAATGGTCAGCCAGCTTTGCAGGGTCGTATCATCCACGGAAACAGAAAGATCCTCCGCCAGTCCCCGCTCCAGCGCAGCCCGCTTCAGCAGGGCCTCATTGCTGCCTGTCAGCACGTCGCACAGGATCCCCCGTGCCATGTTTTCGGTACGGTCCTTCCAGGTGCCCGTAATCCGTCCGAGGGTCAGATGGCCGCGGTTTTCTTCCTCTTCTTCCTGCCCCAGTTCATACTGGATGGTCTGCTCGGATCCCACCGGTTGCTGATAGCTGTATTCCGGTATATCCTCCCGGCGGTCAAACCGGTCCAGGTAGGAGGCGATCAGGGGCAGCATCTCCTCCATCGGCGCCGCGCCGTCCAGGTAGATCCGTGCGTTGGAGGGATGGTAATGACGCCTGTATTGTTCACAGAAACGTTCGTAGGTCAGTGCGGGGATTGCCTCCGGCTCTCCGCCGCTGTTGTAGCCGTAGCAGGTGTCCGGAAACATCTGCCGCATGATCTGCCGGTCAATCAGCGTATCCGTATCGCTCATGGCGCCTTTCATTTCGTTGAAAACGACCCCGCGGAAAACATACTCCCCTGCTTCGTTCCGGTCCACATGCCAGCCCTCCTGGCAGAAGCGTTTGGGGTCCCTCACGGCAATCGGATCAAAAACAGCATCCAGGTACACGCCTGTCAGGTTCAGGATATCCCGTGGATTCCGGCTGGAGACCGGAAACATGGTCATATCGGAAAATGTCAGTGCGTTCAGGAAAGTATTCATGCTGCTCTTCAGCAGTTCAAGGAAAGGCTCCCTCACCGGATATTTTCCGCTTCCGGACAGCACACAGTGTTCAAGAATATGGAACACGCCGGTATCATCCTCCGGAAGCGTCCTGAATGCAATCGAAAACACGATGTTTTCGGCTTTATTGTCCACCCAGAATACCTGTGCGCCGGTCCTGTCATGTTCAAGCAGCACAGTCCTGCCGTGCAGTTCTTCGCTGTCCCGGATTTCTTTAACGGTAAAGCCGGCAAAACCCTTGTTCACTTCGAAAGTCATGCGTTTGTTTCTCCCTGTTCCCGGGAGTTTTCTCCTTGCCTTAATCAATATTTTTATTGTAGCCCTTTACAATTCCTTGTCAAGATGAGGCAGGAATTCCGGGGTTTGCGTGGTATATACATATTGTATTGCAAAGATTGTATTTCAACGGTCGGAAGGAGGAACGCCCCGTGACAATCCGGGAAAGGCAGGAGCAGCAGGAAAAGCTCCTTCTGGCGCCGTGGGCCGCACGCTCTGCGGAGACCGCCGGCCGTGATATTCCGGTGAAACCCTGTGACCTGCGGACGGAATACCAGCGTGACCGGGACCGGATTATCCATTGTAAATCCTTCCGCCGTCTGAAGTTTAAAACCCAGGTTTTCCTTTCCCCGGAAGGAGACCATTACCGTACCCGCCTGACCCACACTCTCGAGGTGTCCCAGGTGGCCCGTACGCTGGCACGTTCCCTCCGGCTCAATGAGGACCTGACCGAAGCCATCGCCCTGGGACATGACCTCGGCCATACGCCCTACGGTCATATCGGAGAGCGCACGCTGAATGACCTGCTTCCGGAAGGGTTCCGCCATAATGAGCAAAGTCTTCGCGTGGTGGAGGTGCTCGAAAACGGCGGCGAAGGCCTGAACCTCACCAAAGAAGTCCGCCAGGGGATTCTCTCCCACTCCGGTAAAACAGAACCCGCCACGGTGGAGGCGGAATGCGTCCGCCGGGCGGACCGGATCGCTTACCTGAATCACGATCTGGATGACGCGCTCCGCGCCGGTATTCTCAGGCCCTTTGAACTGCCTGAGGATTGTCTCAACGTGCTCGGCCACACCCATCGGGAGCGGATCAATACCATGATCAACGATATCGTCACCTGCAGTGAGGATCAGCCCCACCTGTCCATGTCCGCCCCGGTGGAAAGTGCCATGGACGGCCTGCGGGAATTCATGTTTGACCGGGTTTACCGGGACGGCTGGCGCGATCCGGAAGAAGCCCGCTGTGACTATGTTCTCCGTCATCTGTTCGATTACTACTGCGAGCATCCCGGTGAAATGCCGGAAGAGTTCGTCATGATCGGCTACCGGGACGGTACGGAGCGCAGCGTCTGCGACTTCCTTTCCTGCATGACCGACCGCTACGCCACCCGCAAATTCCAGGAGCTGTTTGTACCCTCAGCATTCCCCGCATTTTAGCCATTATCCGCAACCTCAATCATCGCACTGCTCGCCTGGAGCGCGTCGCATTGCTCGTTTCGGTTGACTCGTTCGGCTCGCTTTTGTCTTCGACAAATGCCCCACTGGGGCACCGCTCCCCTCGCTCCCCCTCAGCCTTCCCCGCATTTTAACCACCTTCCGCAGTTTTTTTGCACATAATTATGCATTATGCATCGTGCATTATGCATTTTTCATTCTTCATTCTTCATTTTTCATTGGAGGAAATCTGACGATATGTCTTCCCGCTATCCTGCCGCCTGGCTTGATGAACTGCGAAGCCGATCTGACATTGTTCAGATCGTCTCAGGCTATGTGGCGCTGAATAAAAAAGGCCGGAAATACTGGGGGCTTTGTCCGTTCCACGGCGAAAAAACCCCTTCTTTTTCCGTGGACGGGGAACATCAGCTTTATTACTGCTTCGGCTGCAAGGCCGGCGGCAATGTGTTCAGTTTCTATATGGAAATGGAGCACTGCACCTTCAATGAAGCCGTGGAGCAGCTGGCGGAGCGGGCCCATATGCCACTCCCGGAAATGGAAAAGGATGTGGATTACGAGCGCCGCCGCACCCAGCGGGAGCGTCTGCTCAACGCCAACCGGGAAGCCGCCCGTTTCTATCACGAAACGCTTTTCACTCCCCAGGGTGCCGCGTCGCTTGCCTACCTGCGCCGGCGCGGGCTGAGTGACGGGGTTATCCGCAAATTCGGCCTGGGCGCCTCTCCGGATGACTGGAGCGTCCTGAGCGACCGTCTTCTTCAGAAAGGCTACACCCTGGATGAACTGGTCCTGGCAGGCCTCACGGTCCGTAAAAAGGCGGATAACGGTAAGGATCGCTACTTTGACATGTTCCGCAGCCGCGCCATGTTCCCGATTATTGATGCCCATGGAAACGTTCTTGCCTTCGGCGGCCGTACGCTGGAAAAGCGGGAGCCCAAATACCTGAACACAGCCGACACCCCGGTTTTCAATAAGCGCAAGGGTGTCTTTGCCGCCAACCTGCTTCGTCAGCAGCGTCATCTGGACCGGGTCATTCTCGTGGAAGGCTACATGGATGTGGTCAGTCTGACCCAGTTTGGTGTGGAAGGGGTCTGCGCGACCCTCGGTACCGCCCTGACGAATGAGCAGGCCCGCCTGCTCAAGCGCTACGCTCCCCAGGTCTATCTTGGCTACGACGGCGACTCCGCCGGCCAGCATGCCATCCTCCGGGGACTGGATATCCTGGAGCAGGAAAACGTTCCTGCCCGGGTACTGGATTTCCCCGACGGTCTTGATCCGGATGAGTTCATCCGCCGGGACGGAGCTGAAGGTTTCCGCCTTCTGCCCGCCATTTCCCCCGCCGCCTATCGGCTGCGCCGGCTGAAGGATCAGTTTGATCTGTCTTCCCAGGACAGCCGGCTGGCTTATGCCCGCGGTGCCGCTGAAATCGTATCTGCCGTGGATCCGCTGGAACGGGACGTCCTGCTCAACCAGCTTTCGGTGGAAACCGGTTTTGCCCGCGAGTCCCTGATTGAGCAGATGAACCTGACGGTCAACAAGCCGGCAGTCCGCACGCAGGACACACCCGCCCGCATCCGTCCGCCCCGTCCGGACACCTCCGGTTCGCCTCCCTCCGAGGATTTAAAGGCGCAGGAACTGCTGATCAGCCTCTTTGCATCCGGTCAGATTCCGAAAGATATGATTGAAGAAAAGGATTTTGACGATGACGAGTTGAAATCTTTATACAGGGAACTTGCAGCCGGAGCATCCCCCGCGTCGCTTCCGGATCTCGCCCCGGATGAAGTATCCCGTTCCCGCTTTGCCAGGCTGCTGTTTTCCCCCACCGCAGGCAGCACCGATGAGATGATCACCATGGCAAACGACTGCCTTACCCGGATCCGCAGGATCCGCTTGGAAAAGCGCTACGAAGAGCTGTCACAGGAAATGTCCTCTGCCCCGCAGGACCGGCTGGCCGAACTCCTGCAGGAAGCGGCGGATATTTCCGATAAGTTGAAAAAGCTGAAGTAAACCACGAATCCCGGAAACCCTGATTCGTTCCGGGAGGGACCGGCATTGTGCCGTAAACAGAAGGAGAGGATTCCATTGTCATTGTCACCCGAAAACAGGCAGAACCGTCTGGATGAGCTTTATGAGTACAGCAAATCCAGAGGAACAATCACCTATAAAGAGATCATGGACCGGCTTTCCGGAATGGATCTGGACGCCGATCAGCTGGATCGCGTGCTGGATACGCTGGAAGCCTACGGCGTATCTGTTGTGAATGATACCGCTGACCGCCAGGTCACCCTGACGGAAGAGCAGGCCGCGGATCAGGCTGCCGAAATTGCCCGTATCGGGGGCGAGGACAACGCCGCCATCGACCTGAGTGTTCCGGAAGGGATCAGCATTGACGACCCGGTCCGCATGTACCTCAAGGAAATCGGCAAGGTGCCCCTTCTCACCGCGGAAGAAGAAATCGAAATCGCCAAACGTCTTGAAGCCGGAGATGAAAGTGCCAAGCAGAAGCTGGCCGAAGCCAATCTCCGTCTGGTTGTTTCCATTGCCAAACGCTATGTGGGCCGCGGCATGCTCTTCCTTGACCTGATTCAGGAAGGTAATCTCGGCCTCATCAAGGCCGTTGAAAAGTTTGACTACCGCAAGGGTTTCAAATTCTCCACCTATGCCACCTGGTGGATCCGTCAGGCCATCACCCGTGCCATCGCGGACCAGGCCCGTACCATCCGTATTCCTGTCCACATGGTTGAAACCATCAACAAGCTGATCCGGATTTCCCGTCAGCTCCTGCAGGAATACGGCCGTGAGCCCACTCCTGAGGAAATCGCCAAGGAAATGGGCATTTCCGAAGCCAAGGTTCGTGAGATTATCAAGATCGCCCAGGAGCCCGTCTCCCTGGAGACGCCTATCGGTGAGGAAGAGGACAGCCATCTGGGAGACTTCATTCCCGATGAGGATGCCCCCGCCCCTGCCGAGGCCGCTTCCTTCGCCCTGATGAAGGAACAGCTCATGGATGTGCTGGACACCCTGACCCCCCGTGAGGAAAAGGTGCTCCGCCTCCGTTTCGGTCTGGATGACGGCCATCAGCGCACCCTGGAAGAAGTCGGCAAGGAATTCAACGTTACCCGTGAGCGTATCCGCCAGATCGAAGCGAAAGCGCTCCGCAAACTCCGTCATCCTTCCCGCAGCAAAAAGCTGCGCGATTACCTGGATTAAGCCATGTCACGTATGATTCAGCTGGATGCCCGCCTCTCACTGGCCTATGATCTTTATGATCCCTGTGATCTGGCGGCTGACATCGGCACAGACCACGCCCATCTACCGGCCGCGCTCCTGCAGCGCGGCCGCTGTCAGCATATGATCCTGACAGACCTGAGTGAAAGCGCGCTGAAAAATGCCCGGGAAACCGTTATTCGCTGCCGTCTTTCCGACCGGACAGATCTCCGCGCCGGCGACGGCCTTCAACCGCTTGAAGAAGCCTGCGGCATGATTTCCATTACCGGCATGGGCGGCCGCACCGTCCATGATATCCTGCTGGAAGGTGCCGGCAAGCTCAGGGGTGCCTCCCTGGTGCTTTCGGCGCATACGGATCTTCCCCTGATCCGGGAAGCGGTTTGCCGCATCGGTTACCATCTGGACCGGGAGGAGCCCTGCTTCTGCGCGGGTCGTTATTATCTTGTGCTTCGTGCCCGGCCGGGGGCCTGCCCGCTCACCCCGCGTGAGCTTCGGCTGGGCGGTCCCCTGTTTGAGTCTCAGTCGTCTCAGCTGATTCCCTATCTGACCCGGCGCCGGGAAGTCCTTCAGGACAAACTCCGCGGCCTTGTCTCCGCGGACAAACCTGAGGAATCCCTCATCGCCCAGGTTCGGGAGGATATCGCTTTCTATGACGGAATGATCGGGAAAGGAAGAGAATCATGACCGTAAAGGACGTTTATGATCTCATTGATCATGCTGCCCCGTTTGAAACCCAGATGGAATCCGACAATTCCGGTTTCCTCGTCGGCTCCGCCTCGCAGGCTGTCGATACCATTCTCTTTGCGCTTGACGTCACACCGGCCGTCATTGACGAAGCAGTTTCCCTCGGGGCACAGCTGATCGTCACCCATCATCCGCTCATGTTCAGCCCGGTTCACTCCCTGACGGATGACACCTATGAAGGCAAGCTGATCCGCCGGCTCGTCCGGGAGGATATCAGCCTGATTTCCGCCCACACAAATCTCGACCAGGCTCCCGGCGGCATCAACGACACCCTGGCGGAACGCTGCGGACTCTCGGACGTTTCCGGTGAAGGTTATTTCCGCTGCGGCCTGCTGCCCGCCCCCCTCTCTGCCGGGGATTTCGCCGCGGATCTGCGCAGGCGTCTCCATAGCGAGGTTCGTCTCATGGGACCGGCGGATGCGGTCATCCGGAAAGTCGGTCTTTGCAGCGGCGGTGGAAGCGATTTCTGGAATCTCGCCGCGGATGCCGGCTGTGACGCCTTTGTCAGCGGTGAAATCCGGCATCATCATGCCCTTGCCATGGCAGGCAGCGGCATTGTCGGGTTTGAGTGCGGTCATTTCGGTACGGAGGAACCCGGCATCCGTGCCCTTGCGTCGGCTTTACAAAACGCTGTCAATACGGTAGAATGTAATGTGCGGATATATGTGTCGGGTGTATCCGCCTATTCGTTTATCCGGCAACCGTGACAGGCGGTGATCCTGTCAGAAGGAGGCTCCTTTATGGAAAAGTATGAAGCACTGTGGGCTTACCAGGTGGAAGACATGAAAGCAGACGCCATCGCCCTGGCTATTAAGCGTTCCCCGACCCGGCAGAAGCTGGAGAAGGCCCGTGACTTTATCCTGGATCGCCAGAAGCAGTACAAGCAGATCGAAGAGGATATCGGCGCCATGGTGGACCGCAAGGACATCATTGCCCAGGCCATCGTCCGTTCCAAGGAACAGCTGGACAGCCTGCAGAAGCGCTTTGAAGCCGCTCCGCCCACCACGTCGGACGAAGTCAAATCCCTGCTTGCCGAAGTCAGCCGCTGCCGCGATACGATCCGTCAGTATGAAGTGGAGATCAGCCGTATCGTGAAGGAAACGGATGCCAACGAAAAACTGCAGCGCAGCGTTCGTCTGGATGCCGCCAATGCGAAGAAGTCCTTCGACCAGCTTAAGGCCGATTATGAAGAGGAGTCCAAAAGCAAGAAGGAAGATCTTGAGAACCAGCGGGCGAAAGCCAAAGAGGTCATGGATCAGGTGGATCCCGCTTTGCTGGAGGAATACGAGACCATCAAAAAGCATATCTCGCCCCCTGTGGCCCGGCTTATTCATGGTCAGTGCTCCGGCTGCAACACTTCCCTTCCCTCTGCCATCCTTTCAAAGATCAAGGGCGGCACGCTTGTGGAATGCGAAACCTGCGGACGGATGATCATCCCGTAAGCATTCGGATAACAAAAAGGCCCGGACATCATGTCCGGGCTTTTGTATTGCTTATGAATCAGTAAAGGATTTTCAGTTCGGGCGAGCAGCCTGCGAAGGAATCCTCTTCAATGGAGACGTCCTTGCCTGAAGGAATAGAAACCTTGCTCAGCGATGCGCACATCTGGAAAGCGCCGGGGCCGATTGCCTTCAGCTCGTCGCCGAATGAAATCTCCTCCAGGTTTGTGCAGGCCAGGAATCCGAACCGGCCGACTTCCTCCAGGGAGGCAGGCAGCTGTACCTCGGACAGCTCCGTGCATCCGCCGAAGCAGCACTCATCAATCATTGTAACGCCTTCAGGAATGACGATATCGTGCAGGTGAATGCACTTGAAGAACGCCATGTTCCCGATGGAACGGATCCCCTCGGGCAGCATTACGGACCGGACCGCTTCATTGTAGGCAAACATGTGGGCACCGACCGCAACAACCGGATGACCGTCCACCGTATCGGGTATCACCACGTCACCGGACGTTCCGGAATAATTGGTCAGCAGGGCGCCTTCCCCGTCGTCTGTCATCTGGTATACATAGTCCCCGCAGACGAACTTTTCACCGGTATCATATCCGGCGATGGTTTTGAAGTCGCTCGTTCCGGCTTCTTCTTCAAATGTGCTGCCAGGATCATCATCCAGCCAGTCATCATCATCGTCGTCCCACTCATCGGCATAGGTGGGCACAGCGCAGAGCATTACACACAGCGCCAGCATGATCAGCAGGAATCGCTTCATCATTATGCACACCTCCCGAATTTTATACTCATACATTATATAGCATAATATTATAAAAATCAACACACAAGATATCATAGAAGGGATTGACGAACCGGCATGCTTGTGATAATCTTTGCTTGAAAACGTTACCGTTACCGTTACCGGAATCTGGAGCAACGGGAGGCCTGAAACCGTGAAAGTCTACACAATTAAAGACATTGCCGCCATGGCCGGAGTCTCTGTTACAACGGTCAGCCGCGTGCTGAACAACCGCCCTGATGTGAACAGCGCCACCCGGGAAAAAGTGGAGCAGATCATCAGGGAATGCAGTTTTGTCGGCAATACGAATGCCCGTGGCCTGAAGCAGGGCAACGAAGTCATCGGCGTCGTCATCCGCGGCCGTTCCAATCCCTTCCTCAGTTCCCTGGCGGAAGCGATCCTGGACCGGGCCGATACCGTTCCGGACAACTTTGTCACGGAGTATATCGATGAAAAAGCCGATGAGTTCCTCACCGCGCTTCGGATGACCCGGCAGAACCATGTCAAGGGGCTGATCTTTGTCGGCAGTCTCATTGATAAACGTGTTGATGCCATCCGCGGACTGGATATCCCCATGGTCTTCACCACCGTGAATGCTGAATCCGCCGCCCTCGCCCGTGCTTCCTCCGTTGCTGTGGATGACCGGAGCATGGGCCGCGTTGTCGCTGAGGAGCTGCTGGACTGCGGCCACCGTCGAATCGCCATCTTCGGTTCCAACCCCGTCGCCGGCGATTCACTGGCCATGCGTTTCCAGGGCTTCTGTGACGCCTTCACCGACCGGGGTCTCAGCTATGATAATTCCCTGTACCGTGAAACCCGCTTCTCCTTTGAAGCCGGGTACGAGCTCGCCCGTGTATTCTTTACGGAGCGTCCGGACGCCACCGCTTTGTTTGCGATGAGTGATACCGTGGCGGTCGGTGCCATCCGCGCCCTGCGTGACCTGGGCAAGTCCGTACCGGATGACGTTAGCGTTGTCGGATTTGACGGCGTGGATATCAGCCGCTTCACAGTACCTCGTCTGACCACGGTGGAGCAGCCTGTCAGTGAGATTGCCCGCCGCAGCGTCAACCTGTTGCTGGATATGATGGAAAAGGGAGCCGCTCCCAGACATATTCTGGTGGATGCAGCTTTCCGTAAAAGAGAATCCATTGCGCCCTGTAACCGGGCATAACAGAAAGGAAGCGTCGTATTTATGCGTTCCAGCGGCATTCTGTTGCATATCTCTTCCCTTCCTTCCCCCGGGGGCATCGGCTCCATGGGCGATGAGGCATACGCTTTTGCTGACTTCCTGCAGGCTTCCGGCATCCGGATCTGGCAGGTGCTTCCCATCGGGCCGACAGGCTACGGTGAAAGCCCCTATCAGTCTTCCTCCGTATTTGCCGGCAATCCCCTGCTGATTTCCTGCGGCCGTCTCCGCGACGAAGGTCTCCTGACTTTTGCGGATGAGGAAGAGTTCGTCCCCTCCGATCCGGAAAAGGTGGAATATGACGCCGTCCGGGAGAACAAAGAAATGCTGCTCCGCCGCTGCTATGATGAATCCCGGGAGCGGCTGAGCGGACAGGTGAATGAATTCTGCCGGAAGAATGCCTGGGTGCAGGATTACGCCCTGTTCACCGCGCTGAAAAAGCATTTCGGCGGGGCTATGTGGACAAAATGGCCGGATAAGGACATCCGTTTCCGCAGGCAGGAAGCAGTTGAGCGTTACCGGAAGGAACTGAGTGCGGAGATTGACTACCATATCTTCTGCCAGTACCTGTTCAGGAAGCAGTGGTTCAGCCTCAAGAAATACTGTAATGAGCGTTCTGTGCTGCTCTTCGGCGATATGCCCATCTATGTGGCTGAGGATTCCGCCGATACCTGGACGCATCCGGATATCTTCCAGTTGGATAAAAACCTTGTCCCGAAACGGGTTGCCGGTGTTCCGCCGGATTACTTCTCCGCGGACGGGCAGCTCTGGGGCAATCCCCTTTACCGCTGGCACTACCTGCGCAGCCGGAAGTACGACTGGTGGGTGGATCGCATGAAGGGAATGGCGGAATTGTATGATATGATCCGGATCGATCATTTCATCGGTTTTGCCAACTACTATTCCGTCAAAAACGGTATGCCGAACGCCCGCAAAGGCCGCTGGGTCATCGGTCCCGGAAAAGCACTTTTCAAGCGGCTGGACCGCGAGGTCCCGGGAATCCGTATCATTGCAGAAGACCTGGGCTGTGTGAACAACCGTGTCCGGAAGCTCCTGGACTGGTGCGGTTATCCGGGCATGAAGGTGCTGACTTTCGGCTTTGACTCTGATGAATCCAATCCCCACTTCATCGGACTCTATGAAAAGAACACCGTAGCCTATACCGGCACTCATGATAACGACACTACCCTGGGATGGGCCAGGAAAGCCAGTCCGAAGGCTCTCGCCTTTGCGGAGAAAACCCTCGGATTCTCCGGGGCGGATGAAGCGCCTGAAGCCTTCATCAAAGCACTTTTCAAGGGGCCCTGCGATACGGTTGTGATCCCGATGCAGGATGTCCTGGGGCTTGATACCTACGCCCGGATGAATTACCCCGGCACCACCGGTAACAACTGGCTCTGGCGTATGAAACCTGATCAGCTTTCCCTGGATCTGTCCATGAAGTATTACCGCTTAAACAGGGAAACAGACCGACTCTGATATCTGCGCGTCCGCCTGATACAGGCGGACGCTCTGTATGATAAGACTGAAGGAATGTGTTACAAAAGGAGGATTCGGAATATGAACGCGAAACAGCTGCTGAAGGACGCAGAACAGCGTATGATGACCGAATATCACAAAGACCTGGCCCATGCATCTGCCCAGGAGCTGCACAATGCCATCTCCGGTGCGGCTATGGACGCCCTGGCACCTGTCTGGGTCAAAAAAGAGGAAGCCCGCGCTTCCCGCCGTCAGGCCGCCTATCTTTCCATGGAGTTCCTCGTAGGCCGTCTGGTTTATAACAATCTTTACTGCATGGAACTGTTGGATGAAGTCAAAGCGCTGCTGAAGGAAAAGGGAGTGGACATCACCATCCTGGAGGATGTTGAGGATGACGCTTTCGGCAATGGCGGCCTCGGACGCCTCGCCGCCTGCTTCCTGGACAGTGCCGTCACCTGCAATGTCCCGCTGACCGGATACGGTCTGCGTTTCCGCTACGGTCTCTTTAAACAGGAGTTTGTGGACGGACGCCAGGTGGAGCTTCCGGATGACTGGTCCAAATTCGGTGATCCCTGGTCTGTCCGCCGGCTGGATGAGGCCGTCGTGGTCTCCATGAAAACCGGCGATGTGCTGGCTGTTCCTTATGATATGCCCGTGGTTGGTTTTGGGGCGAAGAACGTCGGAACCCTGCGCCTGTGGCAGACAGAAAGTCTGAACGAAATCGACTTTGCTGTCTTCAACAGTCAGGACTACGCGAAGGCAGCCGCCGCGAAAAACCAGGCGGAGGATATTACCAAGTTCCTTTACCCCAACGACACCAAAAAAGAAGGCAAACAGCTCCGTGTCAAACAGCAGTACGTGCTGGTTTCCGCCACAATGCAGGATATCCTGCGGGCCTACCGGAAGCGTCACGGCAGTGATTACTCCTTCTTCTCCAAAGAAGTGGCCGCCCAGCTGAACGACACCCATCCCACCATGGCCATTCCGGAGTTGATCCGCCTGCTCGGCGAGGATGGCGTATCCTTTGAGGATGCCTTCCTTATCGCCCGGGACACCTTTGCCTATACCAACCATACCGTCATGCAGGAGGCGCTGGAAAAGTGGGATCTTTCCCTCCTCTCCTCCGTCTGTCCGCAGATTGTCTCCATCATAAAGAAGATCGACTCCCGTTTCCGCCGGGAAATGAAAAAGGCCGGAAAAGAGATCACACCTTCCCTGTGCATCATCCTGGACGGCCGCGTGCATATGGCGGAACTGGCAACCTATGCCACCCATGCCATCAACGGCGTGGCTGCCCTCCACAGTGAAATCCTCAAGAACGACGTTTTTGCCGACTGGTATCAGCTGTATCCGGAACGCTTCCAGAACAAGACCAACGGTATCACCCAGCGCCGCTGGCTGGGTCTGTGCAATCCGGAGCTTTCCAAACTGATCACTGATCAGATCGGTCCGGGCTTTGAAACGGACCTGGACAAACTGAAAGAGCTGGTTCCGAAGATCAATAAGTCCCTTTGCGGCAAGTTCCGTACCGTGAAGAAGACGAAAAAGAAGCAGCTCTGCGCTGAAATCCTGGCCAAAGAAGGGGTTGCGCTGGATCCGGAAATGGTCTTCGATGTCCAGGTCAAACGCCTGCATGAATATAAACGGCAGTTTATGAATGCCCTGAGCATCCTGGCCATTTATGACCAGCTGAAGCGCGGCCAGCTGAAGGATCTTCCGCCGGTGGCCTTCATCTTCGGTGCCAAAGCCGCACCGGGTTACGACCGTGCAAAGGCCGTCATCCACTGGATCAACCTGATTGCCGATAAGGTGAACAATGATCCGAAGACCAAAGACCGGCTCAAGGTCGTTTTCATACGGAATTACAACTGCTCCTGGGCTGAAAAGATCATCCCGGCCGCCGATATTTCAGAGCAGATTTCCCCCGCAGGTACAGAAGCCTCCGGCACCGGCAACATGAAGCTGATGCTGAACGGTGCTGTAACGCTGGGCACCTTTGACGGGGCGAATGTGGAAATCGTTGAGGAAGCCGGTCGCGAAAACAACTACATCTTCGGCGCCACAGTGGAAGAGCTTGAAAAGATCAAAGATTCCTATGATCCTGTAAAGATTTACAACAAGAACGCGCTGCTCCGCCGGGCCCTTGACACCCTCACAGACGGTACTTTCCCGGATGATGACGGCATGTTTGCCGAGCTGCATGACGCGATCCTGAAGGGCGCCTCCTGGCATAAGCCGGACCACTATTATGTGATGAAGGATTTTGCGGATTACTATGAAACCAAACTGCAGGCCATCCGCGATGCGAAGGCTGACGAAACCGGTTTTGCCCGCAAATGCCTGATGAACGTTGCCTGCGCCGGCAAGTTCTCCTCTGACCGTACCATCCGTGAGTATGCGAAGGACATCTGGAAAGTCTGAGGTTGCATTTACGTCCGCAACAGGATATAATCAGCTCATCAACCCGCCCGGAGGGAATGCCCATGTTTGAGACGATCGAGAACATTTTCGAGGTGTGCCTTGGCTGCGCCATCACCATCGTGGAGATCATCGGCGCGCTGATCATCCTGTATTACGTCATCAAAGCCCTAGTCTTCCTCCTGCAGAAGAAGCACAACGCCTGCCGCGGTTCGCTGACGATGGGGATCACGACGGGCCTGAACTTCCTGCTGGCCAGCGAAGTGCTCAAAACCATCATCGCGCCGGGCTGGAAAGAGATCGGCATGACCTGCGCGATCCTACTGATGCGCGCAGGCATGAGTCTCCTCGTCCACTGGGAAAACAAGCTGGAAGCGGAGAACGGGGAACCCGGAAACAAATAATGCGGCCGATCACCGCAGGCGCCCCCTCCCGGGGCGCTTCTTTATATCCGAAGCGCTTGAAAAACACTCCATCTTGTATTAAAATATGTCTAACATCCACAAGAGATGGAAAAAGGAGGAAGAATATGAAAGACATCAAGAAGTATCTGGCTGAGTTCATCGGTACCCTGGTTCTGGTTCTGTTTGCCTGCGGTGTTGCCGGGCAGATTTGTGCCACGGGCGTTTCCGGGCTGATTGGTACTGCCCTTGCCTTTGGTCTTGTCATCGTCGCCATGGCTTACTCCATTGGCAATATCTCCGGCTGCCATATTAACCCGGCAGTATCCATTGCCATGCTGATCAGCAAAAAGATCTCCGTCAAGGATTTCTGCGGCTACATCGTAGCCCAGTTCCTCGGCGCCATTGCCGGTGCCGCAATCCTTAACGCGATCGTGCAGGACCCCGGAAAGCTCGGCTGCAACGCCCTGTACAACGGCAATGCGTGGCTCAGTTTCCTGATTGAAGTGATTCTTACCTTCGTCTTTGTAATTGCCATTCTGGGTGTTACCTCCAAGGAATCCAACGGAAACATTGCCGGTCTGGTCATCGGCGGTGCCCTTGTCCTGGTTCATCTCCTCGGCATCTCCTTCACCGGCACCTCCGTCAACCCCGCCCGTACCTTTGGCCCGGCTCTGATCGCCGGCAACCTCGGCGGCATCTGGGTATTCCTGCTGGCTCCCCTTGTGGGCGGTGCGCTGGCGGCAATTATCTACCGTTTCCTGGATTCTGATAAATAATATGATTTCTTTTCTCGGCTGTCCCGGATCACGGGACAGCTTTTTACGTTGTAGAATAATAAAAGGCCGTCCTCACAGACGGTCCTTTTATATTTATTCAAACAGTTTTTTCAATGTGAGTGCGGCCTGTTTGACCGCGTTCTTCTTTTCGCCTTTGCTGATCAGCTTTTCCTGTGCTTCACGCAGTGTGCTTCCCTGCTTCATTTCTTCGATCAGCTTTGCTTCCAGCGGCCATTCTGCAGACTCTGTTGCGGGTTCGGGCAGGAATACGTTATGCAGATCCAGTACGACACAGTATTCACCTTTTTCAGTCTTTTCATTTGCCTGAAGGGCTTTCAGCACTTCCTCCGGTGTCCCCCGGAGGGTCTTTTCATGCAGTTTTGTCAGATCACAGCATACCGTAAGCCTTGCTTCCGGCAGGGTTTCCGCAATGATCTCCGTCAGCTCGGTAATTCTGAATGGGGATTCGTGCAGAATGGCCACCTTCACCCCCCGTGCAATCTCTTCCAGTTTCGCACGGATATCCTTTTTCTCCCTGGGCAGGAATCCATAGAAAGCGAACTCCCGTGCGTCAAACCCGCTGATGGAAACAGCGGCGATTCCGGCACTGCATCCGGGAATCGGAATAACCGGAATGCCCGATTCTGCGCACTCCCGGACTACTTCGCTGCCGGGATCCGAGATGCAGGGAGTTCCGGCATCTGTAACCAGTGCCGCTGACAGATCCTCCTCCAGGATTCTCTGTGCAAGCCCGGCTGCCTTGCTGTCTTCGCTGTGACGATGGCAGCTGACCAGCGGAGCTTTCAGTCCGAAAACCTGACACAGTTTCATGGTCACCCGGGTATCCTCGGCTATGATCAGATCGGCGTTTCTCAGGGTTTCCGTTCCCCGGGGAGACAGATCCTGAAGATTACCGATGGGTGTTGCCACAACATACAGAACAGCCACGTTAAGCCTCCGTTATTCTCTTCTCCGCTACCCGCAGCTTGGCGCTGCGTGCCCGGGGATTCCGTTCGACCTCATCCGCGGAAGGCGCAACAGCTCCTCCGGCCAGCACCTTCACAACCGGTTTCCGTCCGCAGGTGCAGATCGGGGCCTTCGGTGGACAGATGCAGGGATTCTCCAGTGTCTTAAAACAGCGTTTTACAATCCTGTCCTCCAGGGAATGGAAGGTAATGACGCAAATTCTTCCGCCGGGTTTCAGACAGTCTGTCAGGTCCTTTAACGCCTGTTCCAACGGTTTGAGTTCATCATTCACGGCAATACGGACCGCCTGGAAAGTCCGCCGGGCCGGATGACCGTCATCTTTCCTGCGTACAGCCTTCGGAATCGCAGCGTCAACAGCATGTACAAGATCAAAGGTGGTTTCAAAAGGCTTTTCCGCCCTGTGTTCACAGATAATACGTGCTATACGGGCCGCCCATTTCTCTTCGCCGTAGTCCCGGATGACTTCCATAATTTCCCGTTCGTCCGCCGTATTCAGGAAGTCCGCGGCTGTCATTGTCTGGCGCTGATCCATGCGCATATCCAGCGGAGCATCCTCATGATAGCTGAATCCCCTTTCGGCCGTATCCAGCTGGGGACTCGATACACCCAGATCCAGCAGGGCGCCGTCCAGGGCCTCTGCTCCTGCTTCTTCCAGCAGCTTTTTCGCGTCATGGAAATTGCCGCGGATCGCGGTGAATCCCGGATAGTCCTTCAGTCGTTCCGATGCGGCCAGGATCGCGTTTTCATCCCGGTCGATCCCGTACAGGCGTGCTGTTCCGCCGGAGGCCTTCAGGATCGCGCCACTGTGGCCGCCGCCGCCCAGCGTACCGTCGCAGTATACGCCGTCCGGCTGAACGTTCATCCACTCCAGTACTTCATTTAACAGTACCGGTTCATGCTTGAACTCCATTGCGTTCATCTACCTTTCGCTTGAACCTTTGATTCAAGCAACTATTCACTCTTCACTCAAAACTCTTAACTCTGAATTCTGAATTCTTAATTCTGAATTCCTTTATGGATCCAGCCCCAGTTCGCTCCTCATTGCCCCGATAAAGTACAGGCTTCCCGTTGCCAGGATCAGTCCGTCTTCACCGGCCAGCTTCCCGGCAGTTTCCAGTCCTTCCTTCAAACTGTTCGCCGCACGGGCTTTCATTCCCTTCCCGCGCAGCAATTCGGCCAGTTCTTCCGCTTTCATAGCCCGGGGGCTGTCAGGCGTCACCGTCACCGCGGTATCGGTTACAGAAGCAAGTCCGCCCAGCATTTCTTCGGACAGTTTTTCCTTCAGCACGCCGGTCAGCAGCACCTTCCTTTTTCCGGAAAGATGCTCCTGTACATACCGGTTGAAAGCAGCGATTCCCTGTGCGTTATGGGCACCGTCCATGACCACGTTCCCGCACCATTCCAGCCGTCCCGGCCAGAAAGCGTTTCCGAGTCCGCTGATCACAGCCTCTTCCGGCACACGAATTCCCTGCTTCTCCAGTTCCTCCAGGACGCAGAGCACCACCAGGGCATTCACCGTCTGGTGCTCACCCGACAGGGAGATTCTCAGGTTTGTCCACACGCGGTTTCCTGTCTTATAATCCGCAATGGTATACCGTGCATTGGCTTCCCGGATCCTGATCTGCTCCTTTTCCGGAATAATCAGGGGCGCTTCTTCTTTTTCTGCCCGGGCGTTCAGCACTTCCCGAACTTCTTTTTCCTCCGGAGGATAACAGACTACAGGTACCCCGTATTTGATGATGCCTGCCTTTTCACCCGCGATCTCTGTCAGGGTATTACCGAGATACTGCATATGATCCATACCGATTGCCGTAATGGCACAGACAGTCGGATTCGGTATAGCATTGGTCGGATCAAGCCGTCCGCCCATTCCCGTCTCCGATATGATCAGCTCCGCTTTTTCAGCCTGGAACGTATGAAACGCCAGGGCAGTACCCAGTTCAAATGGCGTGCAGTGATAATCCAGCTCCCTTTTAAGCTTCTCCGCCGCGTCCAGCGTTTCGTTACCATAATGTGCAAGCTGTTCCGCTGTAATCGGTTTTCCGTTCAGCCGGATCCGCTCATTGTACGTTTGCAGGAAGGGAGAGGTATACATGCCTGTCCTGTATCCTGCCGCTGTCAGCACGCTGTTCAACATGGCACAGACGCTTCCCTTTCCGTTTGTACCGGCCACATGGATCACCGGACAAGCCGGCCATGCCTGTAAAGTCTCAAGCAGGGCTGCGGTATTCCGCAGCCCCTGCTTGTCTCCGTCCCCCAGGGCGGAATGTATTTCGTTTACAACCTCTTCGGCAGTTCTCATAGATTCTCTTTCAGTTCCGCAATGCGGTTTTCCAGTGCGGCAGCCTTCGACTTCGCAGCTTCCAGCTTATCCTTCTCCTGCTGCACCAGCTGCGCCGGTGCCTTGGCCAGGAAGCCCTGGTTGTTCAGCATGCCGTTGGAACGGGCCATTTCCTTCTTCAGGTTTTCCAGTTCCTTGGTCAGCCGTGCAACTTCCTTCTCAAAGTCCACCAGATCACCCAGCGGGATGAAAAGCTCACCGGCCGCCACCACGGCAGACACATTCTTGCCTGTGGCGTCGCTGCGGTCAGAAATCAGTTCCACCTGCTCAGCGCCGGCCAGCTTCTTGAAGTAGCCTTCGCCGCCCTTCAGCGTATCGGTCCAGCCGTCCGCCGGCAGCAGCATCAGATGGGTACGCTTGGACGGCATCACGTTCATCTCGCTGCGCAGGTTCCGGATCGTGCGGATGATTTCCATCACGCCCTGCATCTTTTCTTCATCCCCGGCGAACACATACGCTTCATTGTATTCCGGCCAGCTCTGAAGCATCAGGAAGCCTTCGCTGCCGGGCAGATACTTGTAAACCTGTTCGGTCAGGAAAGGCATGAAGGGATGCAGCAGCTTCAGCAGGTTTTCCAGCACAAACAGCAGCACAGCCTTCACGGTTTCCTTGCTTTCGCCTTCTTCGCCCAGCAGGCGGGACTTGCTCAGCTCAATATACCAGTCACAGAATTCGCTCCAGGCGAAGTCATAGATCTTCGTGGCAGCCAGGCCGAAGTCGCCGTCCTCCATATGCTCGGAGATATCCTTCACTGCCTCCTGCAGCCTGGTCAGGATCCACTTGTCCGCAGTCTCCAGCTTCGCGGGATCAAAGGCTTTCCGCTCGTTTACGTTCATCAGTACAAAGCGGCTGGCGTTCCACACCTTGTTGGCAAAGTTCCGGGCAGCCTCCACCTTGTCCTTGCCGTAGCGGGTATCATTGCCGGGGCTCACGCCCATTACCAGGCTGAAGCGCAGCGCGTCGGTACCGTATTCGTCAATAACCTCCAGCGGATCTATGCCGTTGCCCAGGGATTTGGACATCTTCCGTCCCTGTTCATCCCGCACCAGGCCGTGGATCAGCACCGTCTCAAAGGGTGTCTCACCCATGTTCTCGATACCGGCAACCATCATCCGGGAAACCCAGAAAGTAATAATATCCCAGCCCGTCACCAGCATACTGGTGGGATAGAAGTATTTCAGATCTTCCGTGTTGTCCGGCCATCCCAGGGTGGAGAAAGGCCACAGGGCGGAGGAGAACCAGGTATCAAGCACGTCCTCATCCTGGCGCAGCTTGCCGCCGCACTTCGGGCAGACTGTCGGATCCTCGCGGCTCACGATCTGTTCGCCGCAGTCATCGCAATACCACACCGGAATCCGGTGTCCCCACCACAGCTGACGGCTGATACACCAGTCGCGGATGTTTTCCATCCAGTTATAGTACATTTTGCTGAACCGTTCCGGCACAAACTTCGTCCGGCCTTCCCGCACAGCGGCAATAGCTGGTTCAGCCAGAGTCTTCATCTTCACGAACCACTGTTCGCTCAGCCGTGGTTCCACAGGCGTATTCCCGTGGCGGTAGCAGAAGCCCACATTATGGCTGTAGTCTTCAACCTTCACCAGCAGCCCCAGCTTCTCCAGTTCTTCAACCACGGCCTTCCGGCATTCCATGGGATCCATGCCGGCAAAGCGTCCGGCATTCTCGTTCATGGTGCCGTCGTCGTTGGTCACCGTGATAATCTCCAGGTTGTGCCGCTGGGCCACTTCAAAGTCGTTCGGGTCATGGGCGGGAGTCATCTTCACCGCGCCGGTGCCGAACTCTTTTTCCACATAATCATCCGCGACCACTGGAATTTCCTTGTTCACGATGGGCAGGATCACTTTCTTTCCCACCAGGTTCGTATACCGTTCATCGGCAGGGTTCACGGCCACGCCGGTATCACCCAGCATGGTTTCAGGCCGGGTAGTGGCCACCACGACGCCTTCGCTTCCGTCGGCGCCGGGATAACGGATATGCCACAGGTGGCTGGCCACATCCTTGTATTCCACTTCCGCGTCGCTGATGGCGCTCTGGCAGGCGGGACACCAGTTGATCATCCGGTTTCCGCGGTAGATCAGTCCCTTTTCATACAGACGGACAAACACCTCACGCACAGCGCGGCTGCAGCCCTCATCCATGGTGAAGCGTTCCCGGCTCCAGTCGCAGCTGATACCCATCTTCCGCTGCTGGTGTACAATTCGTCCGCCGTATTCTTTCTTCCAGTTCCAGGCGCGTTCCAGGAAAGCTTCCCGGCCGATCCCCTCTTTGGTCAGGCCTTCTTTCCGCATGGCTTCCACAATCCTGACCTCTGTCGCGATGGCGGCATGGTCAGTACCGGGCAGCCACAGGGTGGGATCACCCTTCATCCGGTGATAACGGATCGGGGCATCCTGCATGATGCAGTCCATGGCATGGCCCATATGCAGCTGGCCGGTAATATTGGGCGGAGGCATAACGATGGTGAATGGTTTCTTTCCCTCAACCCTGTGCGCGGTAAACGCGCCGGATTCTTCCCAGGCTTTATAGATGTCAGCTTCGATCTCCTGTGGATTGAACCGTGTCGCCATATCGGCGCCGCTCATTTTCTTCTCCATGGTAATCCTCCCTCATTCCCGTAAATAGAAGAAACAGCCCCGACCCTGATGGGCGGAGCTGCGATTCTTTAATCCTTGGCCAAAAATGCAGTCGACAATCAGGCGTTCTTCTCTTCGTCCTTATTGACGACGACCTGGACGCCGTTATAATAACCGCAATTCTTGCACACGCGATGAGACAGTTTCATCTGACCGCACTGCGGGCACTTGCCGATTCCCGGCAGTGTGAGCTTCCAGTTAGCGCGGCGGCTGTGCTTGCGAGCCTTAGAGATTTTCCCCTTCGGAAGAGCCATGATTCACACCTCCTCATTGTCTTGAAGCAATTGCTGCAGTCCTGCGAACGGATATTGAACGCCCGGTTCGGAAGGAACTGCTTCCGGGTCCCTGTATTCAAAGCCCGGACAATCCTCTCTGCAGAGAAAGCGGATCGGCAGAGCCATGACGGCGTATGACATAACCAGCTTGTCCAGCAGGATCTCATGCCCTTCATAGGCAAAGATCTCGTTATCCTCCTGATCGCCGTTCCTGTGGAACACCTCGTCGAATACGTTTTCGACTTCGGCCTGTGCGTCCTCAAGACAATTGGCGCAGTGAGCGTGGGCAATGGTCTTCAGCTTGCCTCTCACCGAGATGTTTCCGTCTTCATCTGACAGGAACACGCCTTCCACGGCGCAGTCGTCAATCCTGACGGTGTCACCGCTGATCTCCTGATCCGCAATGGCCTGCAGACCCGAGAAAAGGTACTCCTGTCCGGGATGGGATAAAGCATTCGATACGTCAAGCTTCATGTCCTCACCTCAAAAGTGACCATTTGGTATTATAATTCGATGCAAATCGTTTGTCAACAAAGAATTTGCGCCGATTTTTCTCCCGTTTCACCCGGCGTTTTTTCCGGGTGAAACCGGAGATAAAGTAACTACTAATTATGCATAATGCATTAATTAATTGTCTCTGACCTTCCCGGTGGTGACCAGGTCCAGTGTATCCCGTGCAATCATGATTTCCTCATTTGTGGGAATCACGCAGACCGTAACCTTGCTGTCATCCGCGGAGATCACCGCTTCCTTGCGGGTCTTGTTCTTCTCGGTATCGATCTTGGCGCCCATGAATTCAAGGCCGTCGATCACCTGGGCACGCAGGTCGGCGTTGTTCTCGCCGATACCGGCGGTGAACACGATGATGTCCACACCGCCCATGGCGGCTGCATAGGAACCGATATACTTCTTGATGCCGTAGATCAGCATATCCTGGGCCAGCTTCGCGTTCGGGTCGCCCTTGCTTGCCAGGTCGTCAATATCCCGGCAGTCGCTGCTCTTGCCGCTGATGCCCAGCAGACCGCTCTTCTTGTTCATCATGGTCAGCACTTCGTCCACGCTGATCGGATGGCCTACGGGAGTGCCGTCATCGTTCAGGGGATTGTTGGCGATAAACTGCACAACTGCGGGATCGCAGCTGCCGCAGCGGGTGCCCATCAGAAGGCCTTCCAGGGGCGTCAGGCCCATGGAGGTATCCTGGCACTTGCCGTCCATCACGGCGCTCAGGCTGGAACCGTTGCCCAGGTGGCAGATGATGATCTTTTTGCCGATGGGGCTGATTCCCAGGAATTCGCATACGCGGCGGCTCACATAGCGATGGCTGGTGCCATGGAAGCCGTAACGGCGCACATGCAGTTTCTCTTCATACATTTTCGGCACGCCGTACATATAAGCCTTGGGCGGCATGGTCTGATGGAAAGCGGTATCGAACACCGCCACCTGGGGAGTGCCCTTCATGACCTTTTCGCAGGCTTCAATACCCATCAGGTTGGCAGGATTGTGCAGCGGTCCCAGTGGGAAGCAGTCACGGATCGCCTGTTTCGCGGCGTCATTCACAATAACAGAGGCCGTGAACGCGCTGCCGCCGTGCAGCACCCGATGGCCGACAGCACCGATTTCATCAGTGCTCTTGATCACGCCGAACTCCGGATCCTGCAGGATCTTGAGCATCAGCTGTGCAGCGGCTTCATGGTCCGGGATCTCCTGTGCGATCTCAGTCTTTTTGTCACCGGCGCTGTGCTTCAGCTTGCTGCCCTCAATGCCGATACGTTCGACCAGGCCCTTGGCCAGCTCCTTCTCGCCGTCCATGTCGATCAGCTGATACTTCAGGGAAGAAGAACCTGCGTTCACAACCAGAATTTTCATACTTGTTTCCAGCTCCTTTGATTATTTCAGAATCACACTTTATTATACTCCCGATTTGCTTGAAAAGAAAGCCCTAAAATGCTACTATGCAATGTATACGGGATGTAAATGAAATCATTCATTTGACATTTTGAGAGAAGGGTTGGTGTTCGCATGAAGATCCTCGGCGTCGTCGCGGAGTATGATCCTTTTCACAACGGACACCTGTATCATTTAACGGAAGCTGTCAGGCGCGTCTCGCCTGATCTGGTTTTTGTCGTCCTCTCCCCCTGTTTCAAGCAGCGCGGGGAGCTTTCCCTGCTGTCTCCGCTGGACCGTGCCCGCCTTGCGCTGGAAGCCGGTGCGGATGCTGTCTTCTCCCTTCCTGTTCTCTGGACGGTCCGGGATGCGGAGCACTACGCGCTGGGTGCTGTTTCCCTGCTTTCCCGGCTTGGGGTAACAGACCTGGCCTTCGGAGCTGAAACAGCGGATGTATCCCTGCTTCTCCGGGCTGCCGGCCTGCTGGAGGATCCCTCGCCCGCATTCAGTGCTTTGCTGAAAGAAAAGCTTTCTTCCGGTGCGGGCTATCCTGCTGCCCTCTCCGGCGCCTTCTCTTCTGTGTTTCCGGAAGCCGAAGGCCTGCTTGACAGTCCCAACAATATCCTGGCTGTCTGTTATCTCCGTGCAGCGCTGCGCCTGAATCTGTCGCTTCGGCCTGTGATCATCCCGCGGTCAGGCAGCTATCACGCTGCGGGAATCGATCCCGTTTCCCCGTCTGCGTCCGCCATTCGGGACAGTCTGCTTCGCGGAAGCTATGCCGCTGCGTTTGAAGCTGTTCCTTCATATACTGCAGACTTGCTGCGCCGCCGTTTCCTGGAAGGCCGCGTCCCTGACGGGCGCATCCTGGACGCTGTGCTGCTGTCCCGTCTTCGTGCCATGTCAGAGGAGGAATACAGTCTCCTTCCGGATCTCTCTGAGGGCATGGAAAACGCTGTGCGTTCAGCAGCCGCCGTTTCCCGTACCCGGGAGGAACTGATCTCTGCCCTGTCCGGCAGGCGTTATCCGGCAGCCCGCATCAGCCGCCTGTGCGCCTCTGTCCTGCTGGGCATTACGAAGAACGATACCGAAAACACGCCTCTTCCGGATCATGCATTGCTTCTTGGCTTACGGAAACGTCCGGAAATGACAGCCCTTTGGAAATCGCTTCCCGTTCCGGTAATCACTTCTTTTACCGAATGGAAGAAAGCGGCCTCTCCTTCAGATCTGGCTGCCTGGCGTCTCTGGGCCCAGTGTTCCGGTCTTCCTGATACCCTTCCATTCACCGAAAAGCTGATTTCCATATAAAAACGAGGACCTTCCGGCCCTCGTTTAGTTTTGTCTGTTTCTTTCACATCTGTCTTTAGACAGATATTTCACATTGAGCCTTCAGGCTCAATATTTCATGTTCGCATCGCGAACATTTCACATCCGCCATATGGCGGATATTTCATTATTTTGTCGAAGACAAAATTGTTCTGGCCACATGCACTCCGCTTGCGCTGGCATGCGACAGGCTGTGGGTTACTCCGCTGCCGTCACCGATCACATACAGGCCGGGATAGGCCGTTTCAAGGTTTTCATCCAGCTGCACTTCCATGTTGTAGAACTTGACCTCAACGCCATAGAGCAGTGTATCGTCATTGGCAGTGCCGGGTGCGATCTTGTCCAGGGCATAGATCATCTCGATGATGCCGTCCAGGATCCTCTTCGGGATCACCAGGCTCAGGTCGCCCGGTGTCGCCGCCAGGGTCGGCGTCACAAAGGAATCGGCAATACGTCCCGGGGTGCTTCTCCGTCCCCGGACCAGGTCGCCGAAGCGCTGCACAATCACACCGCCGCCCAGCATATTGCTCAGCCGGGCGATGGATTCGCCGTAGCCGTTGGAATCCTTGAACGGCTCAGAGAAATGCTTGCTCACCAGCAGCGCGAAATTCGTGTTTTCCGTGTGCTTTGCCGGATCTTCATAGCTGTGTCCGTTCACCGTCACGATTCCGTTGGTGTTTTCGCTGACCACCGCGCCGTGAGGATTCATACAGAAGGTACGCACCAGGTCTTCAAACTTTTCTGTCCGGTAGACAATTTTGCTCTCGTACAGTTCATCTGTCAGATGGCTGAAAACCTGGGCAGGCAGTTCCACCCGTACGCCGATGTCCACCCGGTTGCTCTTGGTGGGAATTCCCATTTCCCGGCATACGCCTTCCATCCATTTGCTGCCGCTCCGGCCGACGGAGATAACGCAATGAGACGCCGTATAGCTTTTCCCGTCATCCATCGTGACGCGGTAGTTTTCACCTTCCCGCTTCACGGAGGCCACCGGTGCCTCAAAGAAGAAATCCACCTTATCCTTCAGGTCGTTATACAGGTTATCCAGCACCACATAGTTGATATCTGTTCCCAGATGGCGTACCTGTGCGTCCAGCAGGTGCAGCCCGTTCTGCAGGCAGGTTTTGCGGATAGCGGTATTGGCGGTGGAGTATAGCTTGGTTCCTTCTCCGCCGTATTTCAGGTTGATCTCATCCACATAGCGCATCAGCTCCAGCGCGCGTTTCTTCCCCACATGTTCATGCAGGCTGCCGCCGAAGTCGTTGGTAATGTTGTATTTTCCGTCAGAAAAAGCGCCCGCTCCGCCGAATCCGCTCATAATGGAGCAGGTCTTGCAGCGGATGCAGGACTTAACCTTGTCACCGTCAATGGGGCATTTGCGTCTGTCCAGTTTTCTGCCCAGCTCAAACACAGCCACCTTCATCGGCTTCTCTGCTTTTTCGGTCAGCTCATAAGCTGTAAAAATGCCTCCGGGGCCCGCCCCGATAATCAGCACATCATAATCCGTCATCATTTTCCGGTCTTTCCTTGCTTTAGTCCGGCAGAACGGATTCCCGTCCGGTCCCGGCGGATAAATTATACCATTGACCCGGTAAAAAGGAAAGCAAATCCGCGCAGGTCACGGGATGCTCCGGATATGTTTCATTCTTTTCAGAATTGTTTCATCTTTTTGTCGAATTTACGAATTTCCTCTTTCATCTTTTTCATTAATGTATTATAATTAAAGGTGAATCTTCAGTTATCCCAAAGGAGTGTATTCGTCCATGCGGAAACTTTTAGCACTGATTATGATCTTGCTGCTGCTCCCTCTTCCCCTGGCTGTGGCAGAAGAGTCAGCCGACCTTGCTGTTCCGACTCCTACGCTTTCGCCTGAAGAGTGGGGAAAAAAGAAACTTCCCCATGAGCGTCAGCCGGAGCATATCGAAGTAGTCCCCATGGATGAACTGCCCCCTGTTGTGGAAGGACAGCATCACTATCTTCTGCTGTGTATTGACCAGTGGAAGAGGGATCCCCGTCCGGACAACTCAAAGCCGCCGACCCTGCACGGCCTGCGTCGTGATATGTATGGCAATACAGACGGTATTATGCTCGTCACCCTGGATACGCGTGCGCACCGTATTATGCTGACCTCCATCATCCGGGATGCGATCATTCGTAAAATCGACTCCACGGAGAAGGAAGAAAAGCACGGCCGAATCAATTACGTTTACAATGATAATGGACCTGAAGCCCTGTGCCAGACAATCAGCCAGCACCTGGGCGTACGGGTCGAAAAATATATCATGTTCACGTGGAGACAGCTGGCCAATATCATCGACTATATGGGCGGCGTACAGATTACCCTGAACACGCAGAGCGAAATCAGGAAGCTACAGGGCGTAATCTGGGAAGGCACCGTGTTTGATCCGAACGGAAATGACCTGTACAACAACGGCAAGCATCCGACAGGGGTATATACTTTCAAAAACCCCGAAGGCAAGGTCATTGATTATCACTCCGATAAGATCGACAAAAAAACTGCCGGTGTTTCCGCGGTCGTCTACATGCGGATCCGGAAGGACAGCTCCGAAGGGGATCTGATGCGCACCCAGCGCGCCCGGAATGTCATACAGGCCCTGTCGAAAAAATGTAAAGCAATGACCTGGGATGAGGCACAGGGCCTGGCCAACAATCTTCTGGAAAACAACAACAAGACCAATATGAACCTGAACGAGATCATCGAAGCTGCCAAGTACGCTTACGAACTTCGTGAATGCACCATCGAAGAGATGCGGATCCCCCACGAGGATATAGCCCGTCGTCCGATCCTGTTCTGTGAGATGCTGGCGCAGGAAATCAACTGGCCTTACTGTCGGGAAGCTTTCCAGGAATACCTGCAGAACAGCTTCCTTGTCGCGGATGATGAGGACGATGATGACTTTTAATCTTTAGGAGAATGCCATGAAATGTCCCGAATGCGGTCAATGGAACCGCGCATCCATGCCTCACTGTATAAAATGCGGCGCGCCGCTGAATATTGACGGAGCCTCAAAATTACAGTGGAAGGATACGCTGAAGGACAGCGGTCCTTCCACGGCGTATTTACGTGCCGATGAATTCGGCCAGGTGGATTCCACCCCTGACGCCCGTGATCAGCTTGCCGGTGAAATGCAGGAACTGAAAAAGCGCAAGCATGAAGGTGCCGAGCGTCAGCGCCGTCTGAGCAAAAGCACAGCCTCACGTCCTGAACCCGAAGTCGTTGTCACAGAGGATTCTGCGGAATATACCCGTCGGGTCCGCCGGGTTGAAGAGCCTGTGACCGCGATCCGGGTCCAGCCGGTTTCCCGCAATGAAAAAGCCCGCCGTGAACAGTCTGAAATCTGGAATCGGGTCCGTTTTATGGATGAAAACGGGGCTTTTGTGGAAAGCCACACCTATGATCCCGTTCCTGCCGGCGGATATGGCTACAGCCAGGGAACCGGATCCTGGCACCTGGCCGGGCCGCTGAGCAAAAACATGACCCCTGCTCCTGAAAGGAAAAAAGGAATCATGAAAATACTGATTATGCTGCTGGTTGTCGCCCTGCTGGTCACAGGCGGATACTTCGGATACCGGTACCTCGCCAGTCAGGACAAGCCTGATTATAACAAAGACGCCATCATTACCGCTTCGCTGCTTGATGACCTGCCTGCCCACACAATCCTGATCCCGGGCGAGGAGGGCACCACCATTTATGTCCGTGAGCTGCACGCCAGCTATGTTGTCATGAATGGCTTTGCAACCATCGAGGTGGCGGACCATACCTGGTACGACAACCTGGAAGGTGCCCTGGAGGAGACCATGGACGTCACCATGACGCCTTTCCTGAAAACAGCATCCGGCAAACAGACGCCGCTGCCGCTGATCACCTACCCGATCACCATTCCCATCAGTCCGATTTCCCTGGAAACACCGGAGAGCCTGTACAAAGAAGTTTCCACTACCATGTACTCCATCAAGTTCACGGTCCGGCCCGATTCCCGCATCACAATCAATGGTGATGATTATTCAGACATCGTCAATGATGAAACCGGTGAAGTGGTATACAATGCCACGGTACAGCCCATCGGCGTCAATCCCTATGTCATTAAGGTCCGCTCCCGTTACTGCCGTGAAAACACAATCAATGTGACCCTCTACCGCGAAAAGCAGGAAATCCCGCTTGACCTGGCCGTCGGCACAATCGGCAGCACGGACAAGAATGTGATGAAGGTTACTGCAACCACGCTGCCCGGCTCCGAGGTTCATATTCTTTCACCCTATTCTGACTTCGATATCACTGAGCTGAACACCACCGGAAAGTTCTCCTTCATTGCTATTTTCAAAGAGGTAGGCGAAAACACCATCACCATCACCTCTTCGCGCGAAGGTATGAAAACCTCCGTTGTCAACCACAAGGTGTATTATGTCCCCCGGCCGGAGGAATATACTCCGAAAGCCTGGGCGCTCACTCCTGAAGGCTATTCCGAACTGCTCAACAACATCAAGGTCCGGGCTGAAAAGCACCAGATCTATGTGGTCAAGGGAACAGTCAAGGATATCAACAACGAGAAACCGCTGCAGGTCGTAATCAACACCAGCGAGGATGGAAAATCCCAGCCGGTGATTGTGGAATGCCCGGAGCAGTCCAAGTTCCGCTGGGAAAAGGGAAAATATTACCGGATTTATGCGGATGTATCCGGTGTGTATGACAACATGCCCGTGCTGATTGCCCGTTACAGCTATCTTAAATAAGACAGGAGCTACTCTGATGAAGCGTTTTCTTTCTTTACTGCTGATCCTTGTCCTGTCAGTGCTCCCGGCCCTGGCAGATCCGCTTCCCATGCTGGAGGATTACGCGGAAGATCTTGTCGTTCCTTATGATGAGTCGGATCCTTCCGCGGGCGTTTTTTCCTACAGTTACCGCTATCCCCATGTGGATGAGAATGCGGAAGGCGGCATGGGAATCAATGTGTTCTTCTCTGAACTGCTGGACTATGAAAACGAATTTATTGTTCCCATGATCCAGGACGCCTATGTGGGCAGCGATACTTCAACAATGATTTCCTATACGGTCACCTGCAATAATGATGATTATTTCTCCGTGTTAATCCGTACAGAAAAAAACATTCCGGATCATTCACAGGTTACGTGGAAAGGGCATGTCTTTTCCAGGAAAAACGGTATAAGCGGATCCACTTATTCACTGCCCATGCTGCTCGGAATCCTTTCCCCGACTGAAAACGACGAATGGCTTCAGGAGTATCAGACAGAAAAAGCCGAAACGCTGGTGCGGCAGATGGTCTGGAGCATGATTGAAGATAATGCCGGCGATGTCGACTACAATGGCCTTTCAGAAGAAGATCTGGATTCATTTTTCTTCCCGTCCGAAGACTTCTTCCTGGATGAGAACGGTGATCCTGTTTTCTATCTGCAGCCTTATGATATTCTGGACGAAGTGCCTGAGGGAACGGATCTTTTCACCTTCCCCATTGCCCTGGAGGACATTTTGGACGAACTGTAAACAGTACAGAAAAAGTCCATGCATTTTTGGCCTGCCGGGCGTATAATATCTCCAATCATTTTATGGGAAAGAAGGAACGTACATGCTGGACATCAAAGTAACGCTTTCACAGAATCTCAAACAGAAACCCGCGGACGAGTCTGCCCTCGGTTTCGGCCGGATTTTTACCGACCATATGTTCCTGATGGACTATGAACAGGGTGTCGGCTGGAACAACGCCCGCATCGTACCCTACGCTGATTTTTCGCTGGATCCTGCCGCCATGGTTCTCCATTACGGCCAGGCCATTTTTGAAGGAACCAAATGCTATCGTCGTGCTGACGGCGGTCTGCAGCTCTTCCGTCCCCAGGCCAACCTCGCCCGCATGACCCGCAGCGCAGAGCGCATGGGCATGCCCGCCCTGGATGAGGAAACCGCCCTGGAAGGCCTGAAGCAGCTGGTTCGTATTGAGGAAGCCTGGGTTCCGCACCGGGACGGCACTTCCCTCTACATTCGCCCCACCATGATCTCCATGGATGTCGGCCTGGGTGTGCATGCTTCCAAAAAGTATCTGTTCTATATCATCCTCAGCCCCGTGGGTGCCTACTATAAAGAGGGTCTGAAGCCCGTCAGCATCTATGTTGAGGATGCTTACGTGCGTGCGGTTCGCGGCGGCGTTGGCTTTACCAAATGCGCCGGCAACTACGCGGCCTCCATTCTCGCCGGTGACGTTGCCGAGAAGAAGGGTTTCTCCCAGGTGCTGTGGCTGGACGGTGTGGAGCAGAAGTACGTTGAGGAAGTCGGCTCCATGAACATGATGTTCGCCTACGGCAACAAGATTGTCACCCCCAAACTGAACGGCTCCATCCTCCCCGGCATCACCCGTGACAGCGTGCTGACGCTTGCCCGCTCCATGGGTTATGAAGCCGAGGAAGAACGCCTGGATATCAATGAAATCTTTGCTGACGCTAAATCCGGCAAGCTGACTGAAGCCTTCGGCACCGGCACTGCCGCGGTCATCAGCCCCGTTGGCACCCTGGCCATGAAGGATGAAAAGATCACCATCGGTGACGGCGGAATCGGTAAGGTCGCCCAGAGCCTGTATGATACACTTACCGGGATCCAGTACGGCCGTCTGGAAGACAAATTCGGCTGGATCATCAAACTGTAATTCGAAAGGAATCCAACCTCAATGTTGAGGCAAACCAATACCCGCTCCCTTCACTGGGCTGACAAGACCATGAGCGTTCTGCGGGCAGATCAGCTGGAGGCCTGCGAGAAAGATCTCGCAGGCCTTCCTTCCCGTTGCCTTTTTGAACCTGACTGCAGCGATGTGGATGCAGAAAAGCTGTATGATATTTCCTTTTTCGCGGAGGAAGACCGCAAATCTGCCGGCCGGGCTGTCCATCCTGTGCTCCATACGGTAGAGGAGCTTCGGAACCGCGTACTTCATTCTTTTGCCCAGGAAGCTGCCCTGCTCTCCGTGGAAGAACATGATCTCCTTGTACGTGTCATGCTCTTTGGCGGCCGAACTCCGCTCAATGACTGGAATGAACTGATCCCTGCCCGGGGATTGGTACGCCGTCTCTGGTGCCGCGTGGAAAACGTAGGTTCCAATGCCGTCCTGATCCTTCCCTCCCAGCTTTGCGCTACCGTCCTCATGCTCCTGGCCGGGGACAGTCACCGGGATGTCAGGACAATCGTGGAACAGGTACATGAAAGAATAGACAATACCCTCTATCTCCTTGGAGCCGTGCAGGCTTCCGGCCCTGCGCGTGACATGCTCGCCCTCCTGAAAGGTACCTTTGCCGAAAACAGGCCTGATCTGGTTGATCGTTTCCTGGTTTCCGGCTATGATTATGTATATAACCGTTCCGGCAGTCTGCTGCTGATTCATCCGGGTCTGGCAGATCCGGAACGGATGATGGATATTTCCTATGCCGAAATGGATCCTGAAGCCCTTTCCAAAGCCTCCGAAAGTATCAACGACCTGGAATCTCCCCTGTATGAGCAGATGCTTTCCGTCATTCAGGGTGCCACCCGTCCCGAAATCACACCGGAAGACGCTGTGGAAGATCTGATTATCCTTGCCAAACAGGAAGTCCCCTGGAAAGACATGCTTGAAGTTCTCTCTTCCCTCCTGATCTGTCAGCCCACATCTGAAATGCGGTCCGCCCTGAAGGACCTGTGTGACCGTGTGCCCCGCTGGCTGGATCTGAGCACCTCGCAGGTACAGTAATATGCCGCTGAAAGAAATAATCATCCCCAGGGACGCTGTCGGACAGCGTGTAGCGGACTATCTTCGTTCCGCGCTCCCGGATCTTCCGGAGAGTGTGCTTCGGCGTATCTTTGCTTCCCGGGATGTAAAGCTTGACAGTATCCGGGTTTCCCGTGATCAGCGGCTGCAGGAAGGGCAGTGCCTGAAAATCTATATACCTGACGCTTCAGCCGGCAGTTCTTCTGCCGCCCCCTCCCTGTCTGTTGTATATGAGGATGACGACGTGCTTCTGGTGAACAAGCGTGCCGGCATCAGTGTGGAGCCGGATGCCCGCGGCGGTGTCACCCTGACGGATCTGTGCCTGGAATATGTCCGCCGGAACAACCCGGACGCTTTCCCTCCTGCTGCCTGTCACCGTCTGGACAATAAAACCTGCGGATTGTGTCTTTTTGCGAAAAACCAGCAGGCGCTTGATATCCTGCAGGACGTATTCCGCAGCCGCAAACTGGAAAAATATTATGTCTGTCTCGTTCGGGGAATCATGAAACCTCCGGAGGCCGTTTGTCACGCCTGGCTTGTAAAGGATGCGCTTCATGCCCGGGTACGTATCACGGATCATCAGGAACCGGGGGCGAAGCCTGTCACCACTGGTTATGAAACGCTGGAAAGCGGTCCTGTTTCCCGTCTCCGCGTGCATCTGATTACCGGCCGCACCCATCAGATCAGGGCTCACCTGGCTGCCCTGGGACATCCGCTGCTGGGTGACGATCTTTACGGGGACCGCGATTTCAATCGCCGGGAAAAAGCCCGCAGCCTGAAACTCTGTGCTGTCTCTCTCACCATTGACACCGATGGCCGTCTTCCCGCCCTCGACGGCAAAACTTTCACCATCTACCCGCCGTTTTAATTCATCATTCATCATTCACAATTCATCATTCCGAATTGTGAATTTTCTTTTTGTTTTAAAACTCGAAACGTTTGCATTTTCTTTTGTGACCATATATAATTGTGTTCATATAAGACACTATAATTCTGAATTCATAATTCTGAATTCTGAATTACAATATGAGGTGAATACCATGCTTGCTTCTCTTCCCCCTCTCGGATGGAATTCCTGGAATACTTTTGGTGAGCATATCAGCGACGCACTGATCCGTGAAATGGCCGATTTTATGGTGGATCAGGGCTGGCTGGCTGCCGGTTATAACTATCTGGTCATCGATGACTGCTGGTCCCTCCGTGATCGGGATGAAAACGGCCTGCTTGTTCCTGATCCGGAGAAATTCCCTCATGGGATGAAGGATCTGGCGGATTATGTTCATAGCAAAGGGCTTAAATTCGGAATGTATTCCTGCGCAGGTGTCATGACCTGTGCCGGCTACCCTTCCAGCTATGATCACGAATTCGTGGATGCGCAGACCTTTGCATCCTGGGGCGTGGACTTCCTGAAATACGATTTCTGCAATTTCCCGGAATCCGGGGACTGCCGCAACCGTTATCAGACCATGGCCATGGCGCTGAAAGCCTCCGGCCGGGATATTCTTTTCTCCGCCTGTAACTGGGGACGTCATGATCCCTGGAAATGGATGCGCAGCCGGGGTGCCCATATGTACCGTTCCACCGGGGATATCATGGATAATTATGTTTCTTTCACTGATATCTTCAAATCCCAGCTGGAAAACCTCTGCATGAGCGGTACAGACTGCTTCAATGATATGGACATGCTCACTGTGGGAATGTGCGGCAAAGGCAACGTCGGTTTTGGCAAGGTATGCACCTATGAAGAATACCGTATGCAGTTTGCCCTATGGTGCCTCTGCGGCGTCCCCCTGATGATGGGTGCGGATCTCCGTTCCCTGAAGCCGGAATACGTTGCGCTCATGCAGAATAAAGACCTTCTCCGGATTGACCAGGATGAAGAATGCCGGCCTCCCTTCCTGATCCGCCGCGGTTCTGTCATTACGTCCAATCCGGAGCCGAAGGAAGGTGAATTCCCCTGGCGTGAACTTCCGGATTCATCTTTCACTCTGTTCCGTCACCTGTCCGGAGGCGAATTTGCCCTCGCCTTCGTCAACCTTTCCGAAGCGGAAACCTGCATGCATTGCGAACTCGTTGACCTGGGGCTGCCTGTTTCCTCCGGCTTCGCTCTGGAAGTCCGTGATGCCTTTACCGGAGAAGCTCTTGGCAGGAAGTCTGATTACTTCAATCCCACAGTTCCCGGCCATGATATGAAGCTCTATCTTTGCTCCCTGGTGCCTGCCCGTGGCTGATCAGGATAGATGCGTTCGCTGCGGTGTCCTCCTGACAAAGGATGAAACAGCGCTGACCCGGAAACTGATTAACCGTGGTGCCACAGAATTCTTCTGTCTTTCCTGCCTTGCAGCCCATTTCCAGCTTTCCGAGGACATCCTTCGCAAAAAGATCGAAGAATTCAAAGCCATGGGCTGTACCCTGTTTAACCCCTGAAAAATCAAGGACGGTGAAGTGAAACTTCACCGTCCTTATATTTTTAAGTTTTAAGTTTTCAGTCTTAATTATTCATTGAGAAGATTCTTTGCATTCAGGCAAAGAATCTTCTCATTTTCCTCCTCCGTCAGTCCCAGCCTGTGGAACCGTTCCAGTTCTTCTGAGGGAACCCACATCGGATAATCCGCACCGAAAAGCACCCGTTCCCTGCTGTGGCAGCGGATAATCCTCCGTGCTTCTTCCGGTTTCAGTGCGTAAAGGGAACTTGACGTGTCCACATAGACATTTTCATATCCAGTCAGCATGCTGCACGCGTCGTCCCATTCGCTCCATCCTCCCAGGTGGGCACAGACGCATACCAGTTTCGGAAATGCGTCCAGCACCTTTTTCATACGCCGGGGATTGGAGTATTGAAATCTTGGGTCACCGGTATGGATAATAATCGGCAGTTCACCCTCAATTGCTGCGAACATCTCCATAGCAGCCGGACTGTCCAGGGCAAACTTCTGCATATCCGGATGGATCTTCAGGCCTTTCAGCCCCATTCCCCTGATCTCCCGGATCAGGCCCGGAATATCTTCGCAGTCCGGATGAATGGCGCCGAACCCTGTCAGGCGGTCAGGATGCTGCTTTACCGTGTCTGCGATAAAACGGTTTATGGATTCAACATAATGAGGTGTCAGTGCGACTGAATGGATACAGGCATGTTCGATCCCTGCCTCCTGTTCCTTTTCAAGCAATTGTCCGACAGTACCTTCCAGGCGCACCGGCATCTGATAGAACGCTCCGATACTGCCGGATGCTTTTCCTGCGATCGGATCAGGAAAAACATGCGCATGAATATCTGTTATCTGCATCGTGTCCCGGGATTCCTTTCAATCCTTTATTTCGGAATATACCGGTACTCGATTTCCTTCACCGTACCGTTATCATTCAGATAGTATTTCAGCTGGTGCCACGTTCCGTCCACACGAATACGGTACCGGATGGAGTTTTCTTTTGCCAGGTACTTGCCGTCAGAAAGATTGTCCAGATGATACAGTCCCCGGTTGCCGCTGGCGCTTGCCACCTGTCCCATATCCCTGAACTTGCCGATAACGTAGTCTTTCGGATCTCCAACACCCGTATCACGCGGCGCCTTGAACGTCGATTTATCATTGAAACGCAGTTCAACCAGGACCCAGGTCTTTTTATTCAGGTTCATCACCGCATATCCCCACGGATACTCGAATTTCCGGAGTGCCGTAGTGAATCCGCTGTTCTTCGGGGTTTCGATCTCAACTTCCTGTCCCTGTCCGTATTCAGCCTGGAATGCCTGCATAGTGGTCTTGTTCAGGTCCAGTCCGCTGACCTTTTCTTCAATATCCCACGCTGTAAGGGGATACGGCTTGACCTCAATTTTGTAGCTGACTTCCTGGACTTGCGATTCCTTGCCGTATTGGTTTACAGCGATAGCCTTGATTGTAACCTTATGTCCGGTGGGAAGCAGAACAGGTTCCCCGGTATACTCCGGGCTGTCCTCATTTGGGGTGGATCCGTCAACGGTGTAATAAATCCTGATATCGTCGTCCTTCTCATTGTCCTTGCCGGGCCTGAGGGATACCTTCTTCCTGGTTTTGTAGGCGCCCGGTGCAAGTCCCACCTGGGGCATCTGGGGAGAAGGCATAATAATCTTGTAGGTT
Organism: Clostridiales bacterium FE2011; assembly: GCA_017569305.1. Lineage (NCBI taxonomy): Bacteria > Bacillati > Bacillota > Clostridia > Eubacteriales > Clostridiales bacterium FE2011. Next base: position 268,149 of record CP069418.1, read on the forward strand.
CCCTTGATCTCGTCCGATACCAGCTCGCCGTTTACAGCAACCGCCCGCAGGTTCCACGTTCCCTCGTCGAGCAGTTTTTTCTCCGTGAACAGTATGCCGTCCTGGGGAAGTTTTGCATGCTCCTCATCTTCAAAAGTATAATAAACGTCGTATCCCTGGGTGGAGTACAGAGTCAGCAATACTTTTTTCTCTTTGAATCCGCCGACAGGATCCACAACCGGCACCTCCGGCAGCAGGTCCCTGCGCTGCGTCTGGAATGTGCTTTCACCTGTATTGTCATAGGCTTTTTTCATCAGGTCGCCTGCTGCAGCCAGCTTGCCGTCGTTCAGCAGGATCCGGATACGGTTGATATATGCTTCAGGCCGGGACGGAGTTCCTTCATAAATATACTCGTAAAGCTTTGCCGCGTCCTCTGTCCGTCCGGCTGCTTCATATGCGCTTCCCAGCATCAGCATGCCGTCCACGTCGACATGCTTTTCCAGTTCATCCTGCAGCATTGCCTTTTCAAAGCTTTCGATGGCGCCGTCAATGTCGCCGTTGTCCATCAGGTCTTCACCGACAGACCACAGGGCTGCAGAAGTTGCTTCCCTGCCCAGGCGGGCCATGACCTTCTGACCGCCCTCTGTCTTTTTAAGGAACAGCCAGCTTCCGCCGATAATCATAGCCAGAAGCACAACTCCGGCGATGGCAATCTTCATCCAGTTCACCATCTTCAGCCGTTTTCCGCCGCCTTGTTCAATCCATTCGGTATAGGCCCTGGCCTGTTCACGGATATCATCATTCTCGTCATATACGGTTCTGCGCCGTCTTTCAAAGACGACCTCTTCCCCGCCTTCTTCTCCGGCAATTTCCGATTCGGAGATCCTGTAGTCCGGGAAATTTTCCTCGTCCTCCCGTTCATCTTTCAGCGCAGGCATTTCCACCGTCGCCCGGCTTGCGCCGCTGCGGCGTCTTCTCTTGATCTCCATGGTCCTTTCGGCAGCCTCATGGATCGCCTGCCTGGCCCGTTTGCCCTGTCGGATGGCCTCCGCGCCGCTGTAAGGCGCGTCTGTGCCGGTGGTCAGGATTTCTCCGCATTCCGGGCAGACTGTCTCTTCCTTTTCCGCATAATATCCGCATCTGGGACACAGCATCTCCGGCAGCCTCCTTTCAGGTCATAATGATTTACGGTCAATTCATGTCCAGATCCCGGAGTGCTTCATACTCAGGATCGTCGTCATAGGTACGCTCCGGGCATACGCCGCCCAGTTCCTCAATTGCGTTCCTGATTTCAATAAACGTCAGGTAAGGCAGTTTCTCTTCCTCTGCCGCCGCCATCAGTTCGGGCAGGGCTCGGTCGTCTCCCAGCTTCGCCAGGTATCCGGCAAAAAGGGCTCTGCGCTCTTTCCGTTCCTTGAAAAGCTTGATTGCCAGTTTATAAATCAGGTCATTTCCGGGGAAATGGGACAGCACTTCCAACAGTGCTTCTTCTCCTGCCGCATTGGCTTTGGGAAGCTCCTGCAGAATGGGCTGAACCACACATTCTCCCATTGCTGTCAGGCTTTCCAGGGCATTGTCTTTCAGCTCGTCTTTTCCTTCCCGGTCCAGCTGCCAGGTAATATACAGCATCTTCGGCAGGACGCTTTCCATCTCCCTCAGGAGATTGATGGCAATCATCTTCGCTTCTTCAGTTGCTTCTTCGTCCTTCAGCAGTTCCAGCAGCCTTTTTTCACAGGGCCGGCCGACCGTGGTAATCTGCTCCATCAGCAGATCCGGAACCGGTGCTCCCTCTTCACAGTACTGTGCAAGCCAGTCCACCAGGACCTTCGGATCCTCAAACTGGGTAAAATAGGCACCCGGGGTAACATTGCCGAGCCACTTCGCCCTGGTATTCAGGAATGCCACATAAATCCTGGGCATATCCTCTTCCATATCGTCAAAAGTTTCATACTGATCCTGATGACTCTTCATCCAGTCAGACATGAAATCAGCAAATCGTTCATCAAAGTTGATAATCGGCATTTTCATTTTTTTGCCTCCTTCAGCATAGCCTTCAGCTGTTCAGTCGTGAAGAAATACTTCCCGTGACAGAAATGGCAGACCAGCTCGGCTCCTTCATCATCGTCGATCAGGGACTGCAGATCCTTGGCGCCCATGGAAATCAGGGCCTTCTCCATCCGCTCCCTGCTGCATGTGCAGGTATAGGAGATCGGCGTTCTCTCCAGGATCTTCGGTTCCATACCCCGGAACCAGTCCTCACAAAGCTGCTCAATCGGGGCGAAAGTCATTTCCCGGCTGATGTCCGCGAACATGGGGCTTCTCAGCTCCAGCTGGTCAATGATCTCGTCAGGGCATCCCGGCAGGGGCTGTATCAGCAGGCCGCCGGCCTTCAGCACGGTTTCACCGCTGACAAGCACGCCCAGTGCCACCAGGGAAGGCTGCTGTTCTGATACCGTAAAATACTGGGCAAAGTCCATGGCGATTTCTCCGCTCACCAGTTCGCTCTGTCCGATATAGTTTTTCCGCAGCGCAAGATCCTTGATCACGCTCATCCGTCCGTGATGTCCGACGGCGCCGCCGACGTCCAGCTTGCCGTCCTCCCGCAGCGGAAGTTCCACTTGCGGATTGTCAGCACAGGCACGGATTTTTCCATGGTCCGCTACAGCCACCAGCGTGCCCATCGGTCCGTCGCCCTTGATCGTGACAGTAACGTTCTCCTCTTCCCCCTTCATCATGATTCCCAGCATCGCTGTTCCGGTCATCAGCCGGCCCAGTGCCGCTGTACACACAGGGGTTGTCGCGTGAATATCTGCGCAGCGCTGTACGGTCTCTGTGGTTTCACAGAGCATCACCCGCACCTGTCCGTTGCACAGGTCAATTTGCAGCATCTCGTCCATAATATTCCTCTTCTCAGTAACCATCATTATTCATTATTAATTGTTAATTGCTTCCACGCAATGCTGTGAAGTATGCCAAAGGCATTTACTTCACAGGATTCGTGGCAGCTATGTGCCATCTCTCATCCTGTTCCTTGGCGGCATTCAGCGATCCGTTGGAATACATGCACACAGCCCGGAATCCGGCCTTCCAGAGCACTTCCTTCAGGGTATCCATGCTCCAGGCCTTCTGCGTCTGGTGCTCTTCCATCCTGCGGTATCTGCCGTCGTTTTCCCGCACAAAAAAGCACAAATCCAGGTTAACCGTCTGTGATCTTTCGTGCCAGGTGTTCTGCCACAGATAGGTTACGTCGTCCCGGTCTTCATACATCAGCCCGGAACACAGGATGTTCTTCAGTTTGTAAGGGGTGGATACATCAAAAATCAATGCTCCGCCCGGCAGAATGGATCTTTTGGCCGCCCGGAAGAATCCCAGCAGGTCTTCCTCCGTCAGCAGGTAATTCACTCCGTCACAGGTAGCCAGCACCGCGTCCACAGGCTTATGGAGATTCAGGCTCCTCATATCCTGCTGCACAAATGGTATCGCGATTCCGTTTTTCCGGGCTTTCTGGGCCGCCTGCCACAGCATTTCCCGGCTTATGTCCACGCCTGTCATCTGAAAGCCGCGCTTCTGCAGCGGCAGGGTCAGGCTTCCGGTTCCGCAGGCGCATTCACATATCTTGCCGCTGCGTATTCCGTAAATCGAAAGCAGGCGGGCATAGTGGTCCGCCCAGCCTTCGTAATTGACGTCATCCATCAATTCGTCATATAGTTCTGCAAATCCCTGGTACATGATCAGTTATCCGTTTCCCCTTCCGCGGCTTCATCTTCTTCGTCTTCGTCATCTTCCGGCTTGTAGATGCCCTGGTTGACCTTAGCACCCTCAATCCGCGGATTGATGTACTTGTCAAACACCGCGTTGGTATAGCTGGCGGTAATAAAGCGGCTGATGGAGAAACCGATCAGGGCATAATAGGCAAACAGGATCATCATGCCGATCATCGGATTCCAGAACCAGATCAGCAGTCCGCCGATCAGGGCAGGAACGCAATGCAGCAGCCGGATTGCGACGCTCATGGGAAGACGGGCCACACCAAGCAGCAGGCCGTTCCGGATAACGTCCTTTGTCTTCAGTTCATAGGTGACCACCAGCGGATGCATATAGGTAATGCTGATGGACCAGATGATTCCAACCAGGACAACAAGCACCTGCGGAACCATCATAATCATATTGTTCTGAGCCAGCTGTCCGTAAAAGCGCCATCCGACATAAGCTGCTGTCGGCAGGATGGAAGTAATCAGAGACAACACCAGGGACTGTTTCCAGTTTGCTTTGACCGCGTCCTTGAAATCTGTCCAGATAAACGCATGCTCATCCCGCGCCCAGTTCCGGGTGATATAGCTCAGTCCTGCTGTAAACGGCCCGGTAATGGCAATACAGGGAATCAGCAGGAGCAGCATACGGAACACCGTACCGTCCAGCATATCCCCGAGATTGACGTCAGCGTTCTTGAGTTCATTAAACTGCTCTTCCGTAATGCTGACTTCCTGTTCGTTCTGGGTCACCTGTTCAACAAAGCCTGCATAATCGTTCTGTTCAACCAGCATCAGGTTGCTGGTGGTGGACAGGATATTGGTAAAGGAAAACATGATCACCAGCATCGCCGGCAGAAAGATGAGCATATACAGAAGATTAATCCTGCACAATGCGCTCAGCCGTGTTTTGAGTGTGTCCCTGAACAGCTGGCGCCTGTTCTGAGGCAGATCTTCTTTCCGGAAATCGCCTTTTCCGCTCTTCCCGTAATAGTAGTTGTTCATCATTCTACCAAACATGTCTTTCTATCTCCCTTGCAATCTGTAGATACTGGATTTCTTTTGCTTATGGATTAGTTCATCAGGCGTTTGCTTGCCTCGCACAGGGCTTCGCTCAACGCTTCCGCTTCTGCTTTCCCGGCAGCATTGGCATTGATATAAAGCTTGATCTTGGGTTCTGTGCCGGAAGGTCTGACGCAAACCCAGTTGCCTTTTTCCAGTTCAAAATACAGCACGTCGGATACTGGCAGACCGGTCGGCGTTTCCTGTCCGTTCTCTGTGCGGATGCCCTTCAGATAATCCCGGACTGCGGTTACCTTCAGTCCTGCAATTTCCTTTGGCGGCTGAGCACGCAGGTTGCTCATGATTTCCTTCATCCGGGTCAGTCCGTCCTTGCCGGGCAGCGTTGTGGAAACCACGCTGTTGGCATAGTATCCGTATTCCTTGAAAATCTCCTGGATCCGGTCATAGAACGTGATTCCCTCTGCCATGCATGCGCAGGCGACCTCACTGACCAGCAGGCTCGCGTTCACGCCGTCCTTATCCCGTACAAAGGTGCTGGAAAGGAAGCCGTAGCTTTCCTCAAAACCGAACAGGAAGGTGTGATCTCCCTTGTCCATAAACTGCTGGATCTTCTCGCCGATGAACTTGAAGCCTGTCAGGGTTTCAAAAATGGATACTCCGAAGCTTTCACAGATTTTATTCGCCAGGCTCGTGGAAACAATACTCTTGACTGCGGCACCGTCCTTCGGCAGCTTTCCGGCCTTCTTCAGGCTGGAAAGGATGTAGTGCAGAAGCACGCAGCCGATCTGGTTTCCGCTCAGCAGATGCCATTCTCCCTGTCCGTCCTTGACGGCCACGCCCAGGCGGTCACAGTCCGGATCTGTGGCGAAGATCACGTTCGCGTTCACCTCGGCTGCCAGCTTGAACGCCAGTTCATAGGCTCCGGGATCTTCCGGGTTCGGAACCTTGATTGTGCTGAAGTTCGGATCAGGCATTTCCTGTTCCTTCACAACAGCCACATTGGTCAGGCCGATTTCCTTCAGCAGGCGGCGGACCGGCACATTGCCGCTGCCGTGCAGGGGCGTGTAAACAATATTCAGCTTCGAGCCTTCCGTCCGGAGCAGTTCCGGATTGATGCTCAGTGTTTTGACCCGCTCGATATAGTCATCGTCCACTTCCTTGTTGCCGATGATTTTCAGCAGGCCCTTGTCCAGTGCTTCCTGCTCATTCATCAGTACGCAGTCTGTATATTTCGTGGAACGGATCACCCGGGTAATACCTTCAGCGGCCTCCGGGCCAACCTGTGCGCCGTCTTCTCCATACACTTTATAACCGTTATACTGCGGAGGATTATGACTGGCTGTAATGACCACGCCTGCCTTAGCATGCAGATGGCGCACCGCAAAGCTCAGTACCGGTACCGGGCGAAGCGCGTCAAACAGATAGGCCGGCACGCCTTCTGCACACAGCACCAGCGCTGTATCCTTTGCGAATTCTGCGCTGCACCGGCGGCTGTCATAAGCAATAACAACGCCGCGTTTTGCTTCTTCCGGGTTTTCAAGCAGATAGCCTGCCAGGCCCTTGGTTGCGCGCCGGACGTTGTATTTATTCATCCGGTTCATGCCGGCTCCGAGCACGCCTCTCATGCCCGCGGTTCCGAAGCTCAGCTCCGTATAGAAGCGGTCTTCCATTTCCTTTTCGTCTTCGCTGATGGCTTTCAGCTCACGGATCGTATCCTGGTCATCCGCAAAGTCCCGCAGCCACTGCTCATAGTTCTCACGAATTGTCATGTTTTTACCGCCTTTCCTTTCTTCCGACCGGTTCCCTCAGTTTACATTGATATATGCGGAAAACCGCATGTTAATTATAATTTTTTTCCCTCTTCTTGACAAGCGCAAACAACAGAAACAAAACGGAACACTGACATATCCGTCAATGTTCCTGCTCCCTTACGCAAACCGCCGCGGAAATGCCGCCGTCATGGGATACAGACAGGAGGAAGGAGTCGTTACCGCTCATCTCTGCAGCTTTCCCTGTCAGTCTGTATCCGGGTTTTCCCGCTTCATCATGGACTACTTCAATTTCTTTCAGGTCAAATGTGATTCCTGTTCCCAGGGCTTTGGCCAGTGCCTCCTTGGCCGCATAGATCCCGGCGGCTGTCTGGCTGGCTGTTTTCCCTTTTGACCGGATATATCCGGCTTCCGCTTCTGTAAAGTACCGGTTCAGGAACCGGTCATTCTCAAGCAGTTTATCCATCCTGGATATCTCACACAGATCCAGGCCCAGCCCTTTGATCATGCTGTTTCTCTCCTTTGTCTGCATGCATGCGGACATTCTATACTGCATTCCGTGGCTAACCCATCCGAATCATACCACACCTTGCGGTTTTCATCAATTACAGGTATAATAACTTAGTATGTTTCAGAGATGTACGAACCGCAATTTCGGTGGTGAGTCTCTGATCTCATCATTTTTATTTTTCAGGTTTTAGTCTTAAGTTTTAAGTTTTTCATTGGGAGGTTTCCTATGATCAATCCCGGCAGAATGGTCCTCGCCCTGCAGCAGAACATCAGCAAAGCTGTCGTCGGCAAGGAAGAAGCCATTGAATATGCCCTCATCGCTCTGCTGTGCAAAGGTCATGTTTTGATCGAAGACGTTCCCGGCGTGGGTAAAACCACCCTGGCCAGCGCCCTCGCCCGTTCTCTGGACTGTTCCTTCCGCAGGATTCAGTTCACGCCTGACCTGATGCCTTCTGACGTTACCGGTTTCACCATGGTCAATTTCCAGACCGGTGAAATGGAGTTCAAAGAGGGCGCCGTGATGAGCCAGATCGTCCTTGCGGATGAAATCAACCGTACCAGCCCCAAAACCCAGTCCGCCCTGCTCGAGGTCATGGAAGAGCATCAGGTCACTGTGGACGGCGTCACTCATCCGCTTCCCCAGCCCTTTATTGTACTTGCCACCCAGAACCCCGGTGAATTCGTCGGTACCTATCCCCTGCCGGAGGCGCAGGTAGACCGTTTCTTCCTGCGAATCTCTATCGGTTATCCGACTGTCGAGCAGGAAATGGACGTCCTGGAGCGCTACAGCGGTTCCGTCATCCCCATGACAACGATCGAACCCATCTGTTCAGCCCAGGACGTACTGGCCATGCAGGAGCAGGTCACTACCGTCTACTGTTCTCCGGAAATCCGGAATTATGTTGCTTCCCTCGCCGCTGCCACGCGGAATGATCCCGCCTTCTCACTCGGCGCTTCCACCCGTGCCGCAATTGCCCTGATTCGCGGCGCCCAGGCCTGTGCCATGCTGGATGACCGGGATTTTGTTCTGCCTGAGGATGTACAGCACATGTTCCTTCCGGTTATGGCCCACAGGATGATTCTCTCCCCCGAAGCCAAGATGAAAGGAATTCCTGCGGAGCAGTTTCTGCTGACAACCCTGCAGAATACCACCGTTCCCGTAAAATTATGAAACTGAAGCTTACCCTGCCCATCGCTGTATTTCTGACGCTGCTGACGGTTGCCATCTGCACCGGCAGTCAGCTTTTTTTACTGCTTTCCATCCTGATCCTGCTGATCCTGGCCGGTGCTGTCATTGCGGTGCTCTGGGCATCCGCCACGCTGGAAGTGGAAGGCGCACTCTCCGGAGAAACCGTCCGGCGCGGCGATGATGTGGTTTTGAGCCTGCGGGTCCGTCATCGCGGACTCATTCCGGTTGCGCCGCTGCTTCTGGAATTGTCGGATCCTGTCGGCAACCGTGACCGGGATGTCCGTCTGAAAAACATGCCCCATCGTCTCCAGAGCATGAAGCTGCCGATCCACGCTTCCCATGTGGGCGTATTCTCGGTCGGTCTTCATTCCTGTACGGTGGAAGACCTGCTCGGGCTGGTTCAGCGGCGGATTGTGCTTCGCAAAACCTCCTTCGAACTTGTGGTTCTTCCCCAGACCTTCGACGTGGAACCGTTGAAGCTCGCTCCCGGGGATCCCGGCAGTGAACTCATGTCCAGGGCAACGGAAGACCTGAATGCTCCCTCGGACATCCGCAGTTATCAGCCCGGGGATGCTATGAAAAAAATCCACTGGAAGCTTTCCATGCGCAAGCGTGAACTGGTTGTCCGCAAATTTGACGAGCCGATTCTTCAGGACGTGCTGGTTCTCATGGATTGTTCCCCGCCGCCCTCCTGGGGACATGCCCGGGCAGGAGCGGATATCCGTGACGCCATGCTCGAAACTGCCGCGTCCATCATTACCTCCCAGACAGTTACGGATCATCAGATCCGCATGCCGCTCCCGGGGAAGCATCCTGTGGATGTGGATAAGAGTATGGGGCTGCCTATTGCCATGGATTATCTGGCCCGTGTGGAATTTTCTGAAACAGATCGTTTTGAGCGGGTTCTTTCCATGGAAAGCAGCCGTCTCCGGAAGGTTGGCTGTGTTGTCATCATCTCTGCCCGGCTGAATATTCCCATGGTGGATATCATGATCCGTATGCATCGGGCCGGCCCGAATATCCGCCTCTACCTTGTCACCTTTGCCCCGGATGATGAAAATGTCCTGCCTCTCATTGCTCGTTTGCGTGAAGCAGGTTTGGAAGTATCTTACGTGACTCCGGACACGTAAGACACTTCCAACTCTACACTCTTCACTGCCGCTTTAACGGCAACTCTTCACTCTCCACTCATCACTATCCCGTGACCAGTGAAGAGTGATCAGCTAATCACTTAATCAGGCCGAATCAAAGATTCGTCTGATTGGAAAGGAGCCCCCTGACATGAGCGAATCCCTTCGTCCCCGTCTGATCCATGCCCTTCTGTCGCTTCTGCTGTCAGTCGGTCTCCTGTTCCCCCTGCTGGGTATTCTGGATCCGGCTTTACCATCTCCTGTTCTGATCCTCTGGATCGCGGTCATCATCCTGTTGTTTGAACTGGCGTCCCTCAAACGCGTCATCAGTTTTGCCGCGGCCGGAGCTGCCTTTATCCTTTTACTCTTCTGGCTTTTTGCAATGGGCGGAATGCTTACAGTTTCTGACGCAGCGATGGCCATTGTCCTTCGCTGCAACAACATCCGTACGGCAATTCCCCTGGTTGCTTCTTCTGTCACGGCTCTCCTGACAGTGTTAACGACGCTGATCTGCTGTTTTGCCTGCCTGCGCGGCGCGTCTTTCCTTCCGTCGTCAATCCTCTGCTTCGGCATGATACTGTTGATTTACCTTTCCGGAGCCCGTGAACTGATTCCCTGGTTCATGCCTGCGCTGATTGCGCTGCTCCTGATCCTGATGACAGAACGTTTCCCTGAAACGTCGATTCCGCAGCTTATTCCCCTTGTCGTGCTGCTTGTTGCCGCTGCTTTCCTGCTGGCAGGCAATGGTGCCGGACAAAACCCGCTCCGCCAGAAAGCGGATGAACTGCGCCAGGCTGTTCTGGATCGGCTGTTCTTCACCGAACCCCGGGACATTTTCTCCCTTTCTTCTGAGAACTACTATCCTGAAGGACAGGATCAGCTGGGCGGCAAACCGAATCCGTCCAATCATCCTGTCATGAAGGTTTCAACACCCCGCACTGTTTATCTGCGCGGCGTCATCCTGAACGAGTATACCGGTCGCAGCTGGATAAACACGACTGACAGACGCCGTTATCTCCGCCAGTCTTCCAGGCTTGCCGATCTTCGTGCAGCGCTGTTTGATGAAGCCCTTCCGCCGCTGAATATCCGAAATGCCCTGTGTGATCCCGTTACCATTTCCGTACGGATGCTCAGTGATGATGACAGTAATGCTTCCACCCAGTTTTCCTCCACCCTTTTTGTTCCCCAGCGGGTCAGGGACCTGATCCCGGGCGGAGATCTGGTACCGTACTTCAACAACTCTTCTGAACTATTTGTCACCCGGAATCTCCAGCCCGGTGATACTTACACTGTATCCGCGCCCATCTTCCTGGCCGGCGACTCCGGCCTCGGCACCCTGATAGAAGTCTGCTCCACGATGGAGGATAGTGCGTACGATAAAATCGTCCAGACCTATACAACACTTCCTGCTCATCTGGAAGGGGTCGTTTATTCCATGGCTCGTGAAGCCTCCTCTGTTGCTGCTTCACCCTATGATAAGGCGCTGGCGCTTCGTTCCTGGCTTAGCCGCAGTTATCGTTATACGCTGGATGTTCAGCCCCAATCTCCGGATATGGATTTTGTTACTACTTTCCTCCTGGATACCAAGGAAGGCTACTGCACCTACTTTGCTTCCGCCATGACGGTTCTGTGCCGTATGATCGGCCTTCCGGCCCGATATGTGGAAGGATATGTTGCTGAACCCGACGCAAACAGCCAGGCCCTCGTTACGGGTCTTTCCGCCCACGCCTGGACCGAAGTCTATTTTAAAGGTTTCGGCTGGCTTACCTTTGACGCCACGCCCAGGCACAGCAGCAGCGGCAGTCAGGATAACGCCAATTCTCCTTCTTCTCCCGATCCTGCTCCGACGCCCGAACCGGAACCGCCGGAATCTTCCCCGGACGAAAACGAACCGACGCCCGAACCGGAACCGCCGGAAAATTCCGATGATTCCTCCGACAATCCTGATTCTTCACCGCCTTCACCTGACCCCGATACGGATACAGATTCACCTGAATCCCCCGGTTCATTCCCCTGGCTTCTCTTATTGCTCCTGCTGCTTCTGGCTGCTCTGATCCTCAGGATCCGTCTGACAGACCCTGCCGTTCGTGACAAGCGCGCCAAATCAGAATCCCAGCGTTTTGACATCTGGTCCGGTGAAATTGCAGATCTGTTATATGCAGAAAACCTTTCCCGCCGTTCCGGTGAAACGCCCATGGCCTATGGCCGTCGGATTGACCGTGCCTCCCATTTCAATGTTTCCCTGAATCCTGTGGGAGAATGCATTTCCTGGATTCGTTATTCCCCTGCCGAAGTAACTGAAGCTGAGACCACCATTCTCCGGGATACCGCCGTTCTCCTGAAGGGCGACCTTTCCCGTCCTGCCCGTCTCCGCTATCTCCTTCGCAGAATAATCAATAAACGCTCACAGTTCTAAAACTGTGAGCGTTTATTTATTATTCTAACTCTACACTCTTCACTCTTCAGTTGCGGAGTCATCTGTGCTTCAGACTGATCTGTCGGCACTTTAGTGCCGGTAACAGATCGTCCATGCAGGCGTCAGCGCTTTAGCGCTGTTAACGCCGAGCCATCCACTGCTAATGCCTATCCGCAAGCTCAATGGTCGTGACTCCCCACTGGGGAGCTCACTCCCTTTCGCTTGACCTCAGCTCTGACAAAATATCTGCCACTGGCAGTTGTCAGAGCTTCGCCCATGCTACAGCCGTCCATTTCTGCGAGCTGTAAGCGATGGAGAAATGGAATACGGCGATCGCAAAGTTTTCAGTTTTCATTGGTAATGCTTTTCACCGCATCACGCTGAACAGCATTACCCTTGCCTGGCATTCCATATCTTCTTTTGTCACCCGGACTGCTTCAGCGCCCTGGCAGATCTCTTTTGTATCATAGAGTTCCAGAAATGCTTCCGGTCCGCTGATCGGCCATTCCTGGTTGTATTCCGTCTTGTAATGCATCGGCAGGATCAGGCGTGCGTTCAGCTGATCTGCAATCTGCTTTGCCTGGTCAGCGTCAATGGTATAAAAGCCGCCTACAGGGATCATAAGCACGTCCGGGTTCTTCAGTTGCTCCAGCTGTGCCTCATCCAGCGGGCATCCCAGGTCGCCAAGATGCACGACCCGCAGTCCTTCTGCCTCAATCAGGAACAGCAGGGTTTCACCCCGTTTGCTTCCCTGCTCATCATCATGAAATCCCTTCAGGGCCGTCACCTTCACGTCAGGTTCCGGCGTGTATTGTCCGGCCTTGTCGATGACCCTCGGTTCCCCTTTCAGGTTCTCCACAGCGTCATGATCATGATGGTGATGGGAAACAAGCGCGATATCCGCCGCTGTTTTATGAAGCGGATAACCACAGGATGCGTCATACGGATCGGTCACAATCCTGACGCCGCTTTCCGTAACAATCAGAAATTCCGCGTGTCCGATGTGCTGAATCAGCATGGTTTCTCATTCCTTTCGTCCTGTAAAATAAATCCGGTTTACAGCCGGCAGCGGCTCTCCGCGCCTGAGACGTTCAGCCCAGTCCCGATGAATACAGGCACAGGCCGCCTCATATTGCTTTTCGCCCTCTTCTCCTGCTTTGATCAGCATTCTTTGTACAGGTTCAGGTTCTTCAACAGCCTGTTTTTCATGCCTGTCCAGCAGGCTCAGGCAGCAGGCTGCTTCCGGTCCAGGCGGCCCGTCATACCAACCTTCAGGAGGTTCCCCGGCCGGTTTTCTCATCAGGATCCAGCCTTTCTCCTCTGTATACTCCCATCCTGCATTCACGATTGCCTGCAGGAAAAGAGTCTGGTTTTCTTTATCGCTGACAGCCGGAAGATCCGTTGAATACAGCCAGTCATCCGGCAGGCTTCTGCGAAGCACCGGTTTTCTGGCTGTCTGTGGAATCTGCATCATTTCCTGCAGTTCCTTTCTCAGGGCATTCATCCGCATCGTGTTACTGTCTCCGTTCAGTCACAGGGGATCCCTGCAGGACGTTTTCCACTGTATTGGCAGAATCCGCCATTTTCTTCCGCTGTTCATTGTCCATACCGTCCGGAATCGTGCTGTTGGACGCGATACAGTGATAATAGTATCTTCCGTCCTGCTTATACTTCCAGGTATAAACCGGGGTATACTCCGGCCGCAGGATGTCAACGCCGCCCTGACCGTCGCTCTGTAAGGTCACATGCAGCAGGTATCCGGAAACCCGTTTGGTATTGGTCCGGTCTCCGCTCAGCAGCGTTCCGAGACTCCAGATACACAGAACGTTCTTTCCGTTGCTTCCTGTGATATATTCAGCTGTCTGGGGCACGTGGCTTCCATTCCCGACAATCAGGTCTGCACCGGCCTGGGCAATGCTTTCAGCCAGCTGTCTCTGGCTGCGGTCAGGATCCTTGCCGTTCTTTCCCCAGTTCAGCAGGACAATCACCGCCTCGGCCCCCTGTGCCCTGGCGGAAGTAATATCCTCTGTAATCCGCGATAGTTCCGCCGCCGGAATCAGTCCGTCCGTTCCGTCTTTGGCCATGCTCTTCCGCGTCTTGGAAGATATCGTATCCGTGTATTGCAGAAATGCCGTTTTCACGCCGCCTGCATTCGTTGTCGTAAAGATGCTGTCCTCTGTCCTGCCGATACCGGTTGCCTGGATCTGCTGTTCGTCCAGCACCTGCAGTGTGGCTTCCATACCGCTTCTCCCGGCGGCATATGCCTGTGAAAATCCGCAGGCAGCCACGCTGAACCCGGCTTCCTTCAGCAGGGAAACTGCCGACGCCGGCGCTACATTGTCATTGGCTTTATGCTCGTCGCTGAGGATGTTTTCCAGGAAAACACAGCTCACGTCCGCCTTTACATAGGGGCTCAGCAGCATCATCACGTCGGAATAGTCCGTCATCTTTGCGTCTGCGTTCCAGCTGTTCTTCCGGACCTCGCCGGACAGCGAGATACTTCCGCCGAACGTCAGGGTACAGGATGCGCTGGCGGTTTCGGGAACCGCTTTCTCCTCAGCAGCAGGTTTTACTGTCACTGTCGCGGTCTGTACGCTGTTTTCCTGTTCAGGCTTCCTGGTTTCTGTCGTTTTCATCCCGTCATCCGGTGAAAATGTTTCCTGGAGTTCCAGAACGCTCATCTGAAGCTTGCTCAGATCCACCGTTGCGCCGGAGGATAATCTGCCCAGAACAGCCGCGGAGCCCAGGAGAACAATCGCCAGCAGTCCAACCATGAATTTGGTGCCGGCTGAAAACTTCCGTTTGGGTCTCTTTCCGCGTCCCATGTTCTGTCCCTCCTTTCCTCGTATCGGTTGATGATCCGATGGATATCTCAGGATTCCCTTATCTCAGCACATATGTCAGGATAATGGAAAAAAGCAGTACGCCCGCTGTCGCAAGGGCGACAATTCTGGCCATTCTGGTTCTTGTACTCTGCTTTTTGTTCGTCATGGTGATATATGCTCCTTCCTGTCTGCAGCAGTTGCATCGATTATATCATGACACCCTGAAAAGGGAAAGAGGAGACCGCTTCCGGCGGTCTCCTCCCTTTATTGAATCCGGCTTAATCCGGTTCCCGTTTATGCTTCGGGTGTCTGGTCAGAATCACCGCTTCTGCTGCGGCGGGGTCTGGATTCTCCGCCTTCCGGTTTGAAACTGGCTGTGTAAGCCGATTCCTCATCCGATCCGGATCTGGTATAGCGTCCGTACGGATTCTTAGTGCCGGTTCCGTATGGCTTTCCGTTACTGGTTCCGTTGGAAGGTGTGGTCGGCGTTACCCTGGGCTTTGTTGTGCCAGCGCTGCCCGTATAGTTTCCGGTCCGTACCCTGGCAGCATTCTGTGCGGAAGCAGCATTGGCTGTCCCTGTTCCGTTACCGGCACCGGGCCGTTCTGCTGTTCTGGGCTTGTTCTGCTGCGCCGCTCTGTTCTGCTGTGCGACACGCTTCTGGGCCATTCTCTGGGCTGCTTTCCGTTTGCGTTCACGCTGCAGGTACCAGTAGTATCCGCCGCCAGCGCCGGCAGCCAGTACCAGGCCGGCAGCAACCCATCCGGCTCCGCCGCCTGTGCTCTGTTCCTGCGGGAACTCAGTGATTTCTTCTGTTGCAAGAGGTTCAGGAGACTGGGAAGGTTCTTCAGTAGCCAGCTCAGTCTTGCCTTCAATATAGGCCATGGCCCTGTCCACAACCGCGGCAGGATCAGCAGCGTCTTTATAGAACTTCTCCAGTTCCATCTTCAGCTCTTCCTGCTTCAGCGTTCCTGCCTTCACCTGATCGATCAGGGAGTTGACGAACTCATTGTTCTCAAACTCATTTTCAGGCAGCGGTTCAGGTGTGGCAAACGGATCAAACGGTTTGTAGCTTACAGCGGCTCCTGCGGCGGGATTCACCCACTCGCTGACCTTCTGGTCCTCAGCGGTTACGATACCGGTGGGGCTGCCGGTTGTGGTCGGAGAAGATCCTGCGTTGCTGTTCGCTGTACTCTGGGCGCTGTTGTTGGCCAGGCCCTCTCTGTACTTGTCAGACTTCAGGAACTGTTCTGCTTCGCTGACCGTCATCTGTTTAAAGTATTTGCCGTTCAGGTAACCCATCTGGCCGTCGTAGGAAACCTTATACCAGGTTTCGCCGTCAGCCTGCACAGATCCGTAAACGATGAATGTCGCGTAACGCTTCATCAGGCGGATTCTTCTGGAACTGGAACTGGGTTCTGTCCGGAAGTTCACCGCGTCTGTCGTCACATAGCCATAGCAGCTCAGTTCGTTCGGATCATAGGTATAGGGTGCGATTGTCACGTTGGGGATCGGGGTTTCCTGCGGCTGCAGCATCTCTTCGTAAGCTGCCATTTCTCCGTAGGACATAATCCGGATCAGGTCAGCGCGGACGTAGCCCCACTTACCGTCATGCTCGATTTCATGCCAGGCAATACCGTCCTGGTAGATCTGGCCGTAAACATACACAATCTTGTTGACCGGAAGCTCTTCCTTGATCGCGCTTGCTGCAGTCGGTCTTTCACGTACCGGAATACCGTCACCGATGGTGATTCCGTATCCGCTGCGCTGCGGAGGCTCCTGTGTCGGAGCAACCGGCGTCGGAGCGGGCACCGGAGTATCTGTCGGTACGAACGGCGTATCCGTCGGGGGTGCAGTCGGAGGATCGGTCGGCGGCGTGGTCGGCGTGGCAGTCGGCGGCGCGGTCGGAGGATCTGTCGGGGCCGGAGTGTCTGTCGGGACAGGCGTTGCTGTCGGCGGCTCAGTCGGGGGATCCGTCGGAGCCGGAGTGTCAGTCGGGACAGGCGTTGCTGTCGGGAAGAACTCCTCTCTGTTATATACGGGTGCAGGACTGGATTGTGCCTGATCCCATGCCTTGCTGTCTTCTTCAGTCAGGGCATCCAGGTACTCTGTCATGATGTATCCGGGTTTACCGTTCACCAGTGCGTATGTCCAGACCTCGTTATTGTCATATTCCTTGGTATGGATCATGTATACGTAGGTGTTTTTACCCAGCTGGCTCAGTTTGCTGGACTTGGTGCTGGGATCCTTGCGGAAGAACACCTTGCTGTTTGTCTTACCGTAGCGGTTCATCATCTCGCCCACCGGAATTTCGGGAGCGGGCGTTTCCACCTCAGGCTGACTGGCAGCAGGCTGATCCGTCTCAGGTTTGTCGGTTTCCGGATTGTTGCTTTCGGGAGTTCCGATGCCGGTCTCGCCGTTTTCGGGTACGTTGGCTTCAGGATTGTTGTTTTCTGTTGTGTTGGTTTCGGGAGTATTGCTTTCAGGTGCACTTGCTTCGGGTTCACTGCTTTCAGGAGTTCCGATGCCGGTCTCGCCGTTTTCAGGTACGTTGGCTTCGGGATTACTGGCTTCAGGTTCAGCAGGTGCCGGTTCTGCGGCAGGTTCTTCCGGCTGCGGGAACAGCTCTGCCTCCGTCATCACAGGAGCGCGGGTCGGCTGAATGCTGTCCCACTCATCGCTGTCCTGCTGTGTCAGTGCACTCAGGAATTCTGTTTTAATATAGCCTCTCCGCCCGTTCACCTCAACGTACGTCCAGCTTTCGCCGGCGCTGTTCTGGTCCGCGCGGTACATATAGACGTGGATTCCCTTGTCAAGCCGTGCAAGTTCCTTGCCCTTTTTGTCCGGCTGTTCGCGAAGCGCAAGCTTTCCAGCATTGGTGAGGCCGTAACGGTTCATCATTTCACCGTCAACAATCACAGGAGCTTCTGTAACCGTTACAGGTTCCTGCTCAGCGGCGGGGGCAGGCTCAGCTGCGGGTTCGGGTTCAGCGGCAGGTACAGGCTCGGCTGCGGGAGCAGGCTCGGCTGCGGGTTCCGGTTCAGCAGCAGGAGCAGGCTCTGCGACGGGTTCCGGTTCAGCAGCGGGAGCAGGCTCTGCGACGGGTTCCGGTTCAGCAGCGGGAGCAGGTTCTGCGACGGGTTCCGGTTCAGCGGCAGGCGCAGGATCCGCGGCAGGTTCCGGTTCAGCTGCGGGAGCAGGCTCCGCGGCAGGTTCCGGTTCAGCTGCGGGAGCAGGCTCCGCGGCAGGTTCCGGTTCAGCTGCGGGAGCAGGTTCCGCGGCGGGTTCCGGCTCAGCGGCAGGCGTGGGGAATACTTCCTCGTATGTATAGATGTGTGCCGGAATCGGCTGGGCATTGTTGTATGCGTCACTGTCCTCAGTTGTCAGCACAGTGATGAATTCGCTCATCAGATAACCGGTATGACCTTCTGCTTCAACCAGCGTCCATACTTCTCCGGCGCTGTTGACGTCGGTATAGATCAGGTAAACCATCGTATCCGGAGCAAGTTCTCCGTATTTGCCGGCGTTTTTGCTCGGTTCCTGGCGGTAATTGACCTTTGCAGTCGTCTTGCCGTAACGGTTGATGATTTCTCCGATCGGCATCACAGGCGCTTCCGTAGGTACTTCCGTCTGCACCTCGGGTTCCGGCTCGGTATAGGTTTCCGGTTCAGGCTGCGGCTCGGTATAGGTTTCCGGTTCAGGCTGCGGCTCGGTGTAGGGTTCCGGTTCGGGCTGCGGCTCGGTGTAGGGTTCCGGTTCGGGCTGCGGCTCGGTATAAGGTTCCGGTTCGGGCTGCGGCTCAGTGTAGGGTTCCGGTTCGGGCTGCGGCTCAGTGTAGGGTTCCGGTTCGGGCTGCGGCTCGGTATAAGGTTCCGGTTCGGGCTGCGGCTCAGTGTAGGGTTCCGGTTCGGGCTGCGGCTCAGTATAGGGTTCCGGTTCGGGCTGCGGCTCGGTGTAGGGTTCCGGTTCAGGCTGCGGCTCAGTATAGGGTTCCGGTTCCGGCTGCGGCTCGGTATAGGGTTCAGGTTCGGGCTCTGTATACGGTTCCGGTTCTTCCGGTGCCGGCATCGGCTGGGCAGTTACTGTGGAAATATACAGATAGAACACTTCCGTCATGCCGGTTTCCGGATCCGTTGCGGATACAGGAATACAGCTGACGCCGTCCATATATTCTCCTGCGTCTGTCACGCCTGCCAGTATGCTGCCGGGTTCGGGAGAATACTGATATTCATGTGCAGGATGGATGACTGAAAAAGTGAGTCCGTCCAGCGGAGCGTCCGCGGGAATCTGTACCCAGAAACAGCCTTCTCCCGCCTCAGTTTCTGCGGCTGGGAAGGCAGCAGCACTCTGCATAACGCCCATGCTGTCATACCAGCTGAGATTGATCTGCAATGCCGCCCAGTCAGCGCTTGCGGCTGAAGCCAAGGGCAGTGCGGAAAGTGCCAGCAGCAGAGCTGCCAGCAGTGCTGTCGCTCTTTTCAGGATCCATTGATGCTTGATCGTCATAATCCGGTCCTCCTGAATTGTATGTGATGTATGTAACAGCTCCCGGATATTGTACCGCCGTCAGGCAGCCGTGTCAATGAAACCGGGCGCTGAAGGCCGCTGCGTTTCCCGGAAGGAAAAGCCGCGGGAACCGTCGAAAGAAGAAGGACATAACCAATTATAGAAACGGACTGTCCGTCCGTTTCATTCCCGAAAGGGTTTGTTTGTATGAGTTTTTTATGGAGCCGCTTCCTGGCCGCGCCGAAAAATCCGGATGGTTTTATGTCTCCGCCGGCCTTCTTTTACCGTCTGCCTGAGCTGGAAACTGAAGATCTGATCCTCCGCAAGCCTCGTATGCGAGACGCGAAGGATATCTTTCGTTATGCCTCGGACCCGGAAGTGGCGCGTTATGTCCTTTGGGAGCCTCACCGCAGTGTCTCCGAAACCGCTTCATTTGTCCGGGATCTGCGTGTCCGAATCCGGGCAGGTTATCCTTCTTCCTGGGTTGTGACCCTCCGGGAAACCGGCCTTGTCATCGGCACCATCGGTTTCGTCTGGTACTCCACCGATAACAACGCGGCGGAACTGGGCTACAGTTTCTCCCGGGAATACTGGAATCACGGCTATGCCACCCAGGCCCTGCGTGCCGTGATTGACTGTCTCTTTTCTTCCCTGCCCCTGAACCGTCTGGAAGCCCAGCATGATGTCCGCAATCCGGCCAGCGGCCGGGTAATGCAGAAATGCGGCCTCACACAGGAAGGGATCCTGCGGGGCCGCATTATGAACAAAGGAGAATATATCGATACTGCGCTGTACTCCGTTCTTCGTTCAGACTGGGAAAAAGGCTCAGCGGTAGGCACTCATCCGGCGCTTGAAGACGTCTTCCCTGGCCACTGACCAGCCGAAGAATCCCATCACTTCACCCAGTTTCTGATACAGGCCGTGGCTGTAGGCAATCAGCCCGGCTTTTTCCAGATGCAGGCTTCCGCCGGCGTCCAGGAGATCCTCCCGTACCATCACGGAAACAACCTCACCCACAAACATATCGTGGCTGCCCAGTTCCAGTGTGTGCCGCACCTTGCAGCACAGGCTCACAGGTGCGCCCTCAACTGCCGGGGCAGTATCCAGTCCTTCCGCCTGAATATAATTCAATCCGGTTTCCTTTGCCTTGTCTGTGTCCCTGCCGCTTTTTACGCCGCACAGGTCCACGGGACGGGCCATTTTTTCATCCACAAGGTTCACAACAAATTCACCGGATGCGCTGATCAGGCCGTGTGAATAACGTTCCTTCCGGATGCTGACGGATACCATCGGCGGATCGGAATTGACCGTTCCCGCCCAGGCAACGGTAATCATATTGCAGTTTTCCGGCCTTTCCGGATCTCCACAGCTGACAAGCACCACAGGGGCGGGATTCAGCAGTGTGGAAGGCGGCAGAATCTGATAGCTGTACTTATCCATAATCTCTTTCCACTCCTTGAAGATTCATGGATTTAGTGTATAATATTTCTGTTATGCAGTCAATTTTTCTGAAGGAGATGATGAGGGATGAACGCGTACCGTGGAAAACATGTTTCTTCCGCTTCCCGCCGTTCCGGTCCCTCCTTCCGCCGCGGCCGTCATCAGGTGCGGAACCGTCATCGTCGTCGCTGGCTGATCTTCCTGATCGTGCTGCTCATTCTGATGATCTGTTATCCCCTGGTGGAGGCGCGTCTTCTCCAGACAGAAAACAAGACCCTTCAGAGTGATGATTTCCCGATAGAAGCAAACAATCTCCGTGTGGTTTATCTCAGTGATATTCATTACGGCTTCTGGTTCTCTGACGCGGATCTGAGCCGTCTGATCGGCCGGATCAATTCCCTCCGTCCTGACCTGCTGCTCTTCGGGGGAGATTATGCCACCGATAACGAAACCGCCATTAAGTTCTTCCGCACTTTGCAGAAACAGGGAACTATCCACTCCCGTTACGGCATCTACGGTGTCATCGGTGAAGCTGACCGCGGAGAATCTGACGCCACCTGCAAGCAGCTGACAGAGGCCATGACCAATGCCGGCGTTGTCCCGCTGGTCAACAAAGTCGCCCCTGTAAATATCGCCGGCCGGCAGATCTTCATTGCAGGCCTGGACGACAAGCTGACCGGCAAACCGGATATTAAAGGCGTTGCCAAATCTGTCAATGCCGGCGACTATGTGATTCTGCTCTGCCATAACCCTTCCGTCATTCAGGAAGCCCAGGTGGCTGTGGATGCTTCCGGAAACCTCAGCTGGTTTGATCTGGGGCTGTTCGGCCACACGCATGCCGGACAGATGGCTTTCTTCTCTACCGCATTGAATATTGCGGAAGATGTTCCGGACAGATACCGCAGCGGATGGCTGAAGGAAAACCGGGTGGATCTCCTGATTTCTCCCGGCATCGGTACCTCAGTATTCCCAGGCAGGCTTTTCTGTTTCCCCACGATTCACTGCATTACGATCACTTACTGATTTCTGACTGATAGAAAGGAACTGACATGCGCTCCGATACCCGCGTTCAGCTGAACGATGTATCCTATTCCTATGAAGAGCAGGCGGCGCCTGCTCTTTCCGACGTCTCTGCGGTCATTCAGCCGGGAGAATTCGTCGCGGTGCTGGGTCATAACGGCTCCGGCAAATCCACAATGGCCAAGCTTCTGAATGCGTTGTATATCCCGACAGAAGGTAATGTCCTGGTCTGCGGTTACAACACCCGTGAAGAAAAATACGTCTGGGAAATCCGCCAGCGTGCAGGCATGATCTTCCAGAATCCCGATAACCAGATTGTTGCCACTGTCGTCAAGGAAGATGTGGCTTTCGGCCTGGAAAATCTCGGCGTCCCCACAGAGGAAATGCTTCCCCGCATTGAAAGTGCCCTTTCCGCCGTACGCATGAGCAAATATGCCGATAAAGCGCCCCATCTGCTGTCCGGCGGCCAGAAACAGCGTGTTGCCATCGCCGGCATCCTGGCCATGGAACCTTCCGTAATCATCGCGGATGAGGCAACGGCAATGCTGGATCCTTCCGGACGCAAGGAAGTGCTCGAGACCATCCGCACGCTGAACCGCCAGAAAGGCATTACTGTGGTCTGGATCACCCATTTCATGGAAGAGGCCGCCCTGGCCGACCGTGTTCTGGTCGTAACCGATGGAAAGATCCGCCTTTCTGGCACTCCTGCCGAGGTTTTCGACCGGGTGGATGAGATGCGGGAAATGCATCTTGACGTTCCCCATATGACTGCGCTTGCGGGTGAGCTCCGTGTGGAAGGTATGCCCCTGAAACCCGGTATCCTGACCGTGGATGAGTTTGTTGAGGAGGTGGAAAGACTATGCCCATTGAAGTCAGCCACCTGACCCATTGCTATTCCGAGGGAAGCGCCCTACGGACGGTAGCCCTGGATGATGTTTCTTTCCGGATCGAAAACGGAGAATTTGTCGGGATCATCGGCCATACCGGCAGCGGTAAATCTACCCTCGTACAGCATCTCAACGGCCTGCTCAAGCCCACCTCCGGCCAGGTTCTGGTTGACGGTGAGGACCTGAACGGTGAGCATGTCAATCGTCGTGCCCTGCGTCAGCGGATCGGCTTGGTTTTCCAGTATCCTGAATATCAGCTTTTTGAGGAGACCGTTGCGAAGGATATCGCTTTCGGCCCGAAAAACCAGGGACTGTCCGCTGCCGAAATTAATGAGCGGGTTCGTTATGCCATGGAATGCGTTCATCTGGATTATCAGAAATATGCCGAACGCAGTCCCTTTGAGCTGTCCGGCGGCCAGATGCGCCGTGTTGCCATTGCCGGCGTCCTGGCCATGAAGCCTTCGGTCCTGATTCTGGATGAACCGACCGCAGGCCTGGATCCCCGCGGCCGTGACAGGATCCTGGGCATGCTGGAAGAGCTCCACGCCCGGGAAAATGTTACCATCCTGATGGTTTCCCACAGCATGGATGATATGGCCCGCCTGGCCAGCCGCCTGATCGTCATGAGCGACGGAAAAGTCGTCGCTGACGGGACACCCCGTGAAATCTTCATGCAGGAAGAAATGATGACCTCCATCGGCCTGGATATCCCGGAGGCTGCGCGTCTTTGCGCGCGTCTCCGCGCTAAGGGGTATGACCTGCCCGCAGATCTGTTCCGTCCGGAACAGCTGAAGGAACAGCTGCTCCGCATATGGAAGGAGGGATCCGCGTGCTGAACAATATCACCATGGGTCAGTACTATCCGGTGGACAGTAAAATCCATCGCCTGGATCCCCGGATCAAGCTGATTCTGACCATTGTATTCATCGTCATTGTTTTCATGGCCAAAACCTTCCTTGGCTATGCGGTCATTCTGGGTTTTGTATGGCTTACCGCCCGTCTGGCCAACGTTCCTTTCCGCATGCTCCTGCGCGGGCTGAAGCCTTTGCGCATCATTATCATCCTGACCTTCCTGCTGAACCTTTTCTTCACCACAGGCGAAACCGTCTGGGTTCAGTTCTGGGTCATACGGATTACGAAGGAAGGTTTCCTGCAGGCTGCGTTCTATTCCCTGCGGCTGATCTTCCTGGTTATCGGCACCAGCCTGCTGACCCTCACTACTTCCCCCGTTTCCCTGTCCGACGGAATTGAAATTTTGCTTTCCCCGCTGAAAGTCATTCATTTCCCGGCCCATGAGCTGGCCATGATGATGACCATTGCGCTGCGTTTCATTCCCACCCTGCTGGAGGAAACGGACAAGATCATGAAGGCCCAGATGGCCCGCGGCGCGGATTTTGAAAGCGGCAACCTGCTTTCCCGTGCAAAGGCAATGGTGCCGCTGCTTGTACCGTTGTTTGTCAGTGCCTTCCGCCGTGCCGGTGATCTGGCCATGGCTATGGAAAGCCGCTGCTACCACGGCGGTGAAGGACGTACCCGTTTACGTGTCCTGAAACTGACCCGGAACGACTGGATCGCCTGCGGCGCGATGGCTGTTCTGCTTGCGTTGATAATACTGGAGGGAATCATCTTTTGAAACGGATCCTGCTGACAGTGGAATATGACGGTACCGCCTATGCCGGCTGGCAGCGTCAGATCAATGGTCTGGCAGTCCAGCAGGTACTGGAGGAAGCGCTTTCTTCTGCCTGCGGTCATCCGGTTACCGTTACCGGTGCTTCCCGTACGGATGCCGGTGTACACGCGCTGGATCAGAAGGTTCACTTTGATACAAGCAGTACGATTCCCCCGGATAAATATCCCTTTGTGCTGAATACGATGCTTCCGCCGGATATCCGGGTGCTGGAAGGCCGGGAAGTCCCGACAGATTTCCATGCCCGTTTCCTGACCGCCGGCAAAACCTATACCTACCGGATCTGGAATGCCCGTCATGCCAGCGCGCTTCAACGTAACACCCACTGGCACGTTCCCGTTCCGCTGGATGAGAAGCCTGTTCGCCAGGCACTCCTGACCCTGCCCGGAAAGCATGATTTTGCCGCCTTCCAGGCCTCCGGCGGTACAGCCAAAACCACCATCCGTACCCTGCACTCCGCTGATCTTGAAGTCCGGGGCAGCGAATGGATCCTGACTGTCAGCGGCGACGCGTTCCTGTACAACATGGTCCGGATTATCGCAGGTACCCTTGTGGAAATCGGCCTCGGCAAATTCGGTCCTGATGCCTTCACCAGGGCTTTTGAAACACTGGATCGTCTCGCTCTTGGCATGACAGCTCCGGCTCATGGTCTTGAGCTGACCCAGGTCCGCTACCCTGAAAAGGCCTTTACCAATCCAGATTCTGTAAAGTGGCACGAGGAAGAAAAAAATGGTTCGACTGACTAATCTGAAAGTCCCTCTGGATTATACAGAGGACTCTTTGAAAACCATTCTTCTCAAAAAACTGAAGCTGAATCCGTCTGATCTTATCTCCTTTTCCGTCACCAGGCGCAGTATCGACGCACGGGATAAGCAGGACGTTCATTTTGTTCTTTCTCTTGATTTGTCCCTGAAAAATGAAACCGGTGCCCTTCGGAAAAATAAAAATCTCTCCCCCATTTCTGCTTCTCGCAGTCATAATAATTCTGAATTCTTAATTCTGAATTCTGAATTAGGCCAGCGCCGACAACAAAAGGCATCGCCTTTGGTTGTCGGCGCCGGCCCGGCCGGTCTGTTTGCCGCGCTGACCCTGGCCCGTGCGGGAGCCTGCCCGGTTCTGATTGAACGCGGAAAACCTGTGGATCGGCGTACCAATGACGTCAATACCATGCAGGAGCAGGGCGTCCTGGATCCCGATTCAAACGTCCAGTACGGTGAAGGCGGGGCCGGAGCTTTCTCAGATGGCAAACTGACCTGCGGGATCAAGAGTCCCCATGTCCGGAACATTCTGGAAACCTTCGTTTCCCACGGTGCACCGGAAGAGATTCTCATTGACCAGAAGCCGCATATCGGCACCGACCGCCTGAAAGGTGTTGTGGCGTCTATCCGAGAGGAAATCATCCGTCTTGGCGGCACGGTTCATTTTGAAACCCGCCTGGAAAAACTGATTATCCGCGGCAGCCACGTTGAGGGCGCAGTCATCTCCTGCAACGGTGAAACCCGTGAATTCCTCACGGATACAATCCTGCTTTGCATCGGTCACTCTGCCCGGGATACGGTTCAGACGCTTTTCAGCCAGGGGCTTCGCATGGAGCAGAAACCCTTTGCCATGGGCGTCCGGATTGAACATCCCCGCGCTTTCATTGACCGCTCCCAGTATGGTTCCTTTGCCGGTCATCCTGCCCTGGGCGCAGCCTCCTATAAGCTGATCTGTCATACACCGGACGGCCGGGGCGTCTATACCTTTTGTATGTGTCCCGGAGGAGAAGTGATCGCTGCGGCGTCCCAGCCCGGCGGAGTCGTCACCAACGGTATGAGTTTCCATGCCCGTGATGGAGTAAACAGCAACTCTGCCCTTCTGGTGGGCGTCAGGCCCCAAGACTTTGGAGATGATCATCCCCTGGCTGGCTTCATTCTCCAGCGCAGTATTGAAAAAGCAGCCTACCGTGCCGGAGGCGGCGGGTTTATTGCGCCGGCCCAGCGCGTCGGGGATTTCCTGGAAAACCGGACTTCAGTCTCTTTTGGAGAAGTAATCCCCTCTTATCGTCCCGGAGTAGTCCCGGCGGATCTGCGTGCTGTTCTGCCTGACTGGATCGTCGAAGACCTGAAGAAAGGCATTCGCGCCATGAATGCCCAGCTTTCCGGTTTTGCCAATCCGGATGCTGTCCTGACGGGGCCGGAAACGCGTTCCTCTTCTCCTGTACGGATCAGCCGTAATCCCCTTGGAGAAGCCGAGGATCTCCGCGGGCTCTATCCCGTCGGCGAGGGTGCCGGTTATGCAGGCGGTATCGTTTCTGCCGCCGCGGACGGCATCACCGCCGCCCTTCATGTTCTGTCTGCCAATGACCTGATCTGATAAATAGAAAGGCCGCCGGAGCTATCATCGCTCCGGCGGCCTTTGTTATGTTTCTTATTTGAAATTGCTGGCTCCGCCGTCAATCGAGGCAGCAGTACCAATCTGCGGTTTGGTATCTTTGGAGTACAGCGTAATCAGCATATCGCGTGACGCTACTTCACCGGGTTTTTCATTGACTTCCCGTGCAATGTCATACGCGGACTGGAACTTGGAAACAGCGGCAACGGTGTTCTTTCCGTAATCGCCGTCCACCTTTCCGGGATCGTATCCCAGTTCCTTCAGCCGCTTCTGCATATATCTGACATTTGCACCCTTGTCGCCCTTCTTCAGCGGCAGGTAAATATCAAAGTTAACGCAGATCGGAGCGTCGTCAGCGAACAGCTTGTTCTGCACCTTCTTTGTGATGTAGTCGTGGCTCTTCACAGCGATGGCTTCACAGAACAAATCAATAGCAACCTGTGTATCGGTGCCGTACTTGCCGTCAACCGATCCAACCGGATATCCCAGATCTGCCAGCCGCTTCTGGATTTTCTTAACCGTGTTGCCCCGGGCGCCGTAATGAACGGTTCCATCGTCATCAATAAGGCTTTCCTGGGACGTCGTCTTTGGGGTAGCGGTCGGCTTGGGTGTCGCTGTCGGTTTTGCGGTTTCCGCCGGTTTCGGAGTGTCAGTGGCGGCGGGCTTCATTGTCGCCGCTTCTTCAGCCACGCCGGATTCGATCACCCAGCTGCCGTCCTTTGCCCGTGTATAACGGTACAGCGCCCCGTTCGTCTTACAGGCCGCCTGGGTCTGTGTGCTCATGGCTTCCTGTTCTTCCGTCGTTCCATCCACAAGATTCATCACAATCACGCGATGATCTGCCGCGGTCACAACCACGGCATCCTTGCTCGCCGTCACATACAGCGGTTCAGGAATCGTTCTTCCCGTCAGCCGGGCCGCGTTGGCGTCCCGGCTTCCAACGGTAAGGGGCTGCATATCACTCTGCATGGGGCTTACCCGCAGCAGATAAAGCTCGCCCATCTTTTCAGTATAATAAAGGAAAGTGCCGTCGCTTACAGCCTGGAGCGCAGACTTGGAAATCGTTGCGCCATTCAGCTTCAGCACGCCTTCCGCGCTCAGTTCCACCCGGGTATCCTGCGGAAGTTCAGCCGTCTGATCAACAGTCCGGCTGCCGGTGCCGTCTTTTTTCACTGCAATGGTCCGGCCGTCTTTGGTCTGGCAGATCAGCTCGTCTTTGGTCATCTGCAGCAGATCGGACATCTCCAGGGGCATCTGGGAGATACGTCCTTCTGCGTTCTGCAGATACAGATAATTGTTTTCAGCGATCCATGCGGTCGCTTCAGTGTCTGTGATGATCGGATCTGCACAGGCGGCTGTGCACACGATGCAGAGGATCATCAGGGCAGCCAAAAAGAACTGTTTCTTCATATGGAATCCTCCTCCCACTACATATTAGACGATAAGAAGGATGTGTTTATTGCAATGATGCAAAAAAATTTTCAATGTTTATATTTTCGTAACAAAAGCAGTTATTGGGCAAGCATCTGCAATGCTTCTTCCCGTGTTATCAGTTCTGCTGACAGCTGATGAGGAAGGCAGATAATCATATTCCACAGGATCCGGTCTTCCCGGTTTTCCAGCGTCACTTCACCCTGGTTCACGCAGTCATGTCCCTCACAGTTTGCGTCTTCCATCCGGAAGCCGTTGGGCGTCAGGTGAAGCACGTTTACAAATTCAGAACCGTCAGCCAGTTTTGTCCGGATGGTTTTGCTGTACTCCCCCTCCAGCGGCAGGGGCAGCAGACCGATGGGATTCGGCATTCTGACCAGAACGTAGGCAATGGAAGGATCATCATCCGTAATCTGCACCAGGAACGGCTGATCCGTCGCTTCCGCTTCTGCTTTATTATCTTTCTTTTCTGCAACCGGAACCTCTGTTTTTTCTGGTTCAGCATTTAATTCTGAATTCTGAATTCTGAATTCTGAATTATCATTCTCTTCTGCAGCAGGAGCTTCCGTATTTTCCGGTTCAGCAGTTAATACAGGAACTTCTTTTATATCTGTGGAAGGAACTGCTGTACTAACGTTCTCAGCATTTAATTCTGAATTCTGAATTCTGGATTCTGAATTGTTATTGCTGTTATTCAACAGCAATAACACTACTGCTGCAATAACAGCAATAACAACCACAGCTCCTGCAATCAAATACTTTTTCTTCATGGTATCTCTCCGATCACTGTACCATATAGTCCCCGGCTCCGGAGGAATAGGTTACCGTCCGGTCCTTCGCGATAAATACTGCTTCAACGCCTTCCAGGCTTTCGATCAGTTCAAGTCCTTTTTCTGTTCCAAGTACGAAAGCTGTCGTGGACAACGCGTCTCCTTCCATGGAGCTTTCGGAAAAAATGGTTACCGAAGCCAGTTCGTTCTGTACCGGCCAGCCAGTTTCCGCGGAAAGCAGGTGATGATATCTTACACCGTCCAGATCAAAACCGCGTTCGTAAGTTCCGCTGGTCACCGTTGATCCGCCCTTATTCAGGGAGATGAGCATATATTCACCGGTCTGTTTATCAATATCCTGAATACCTACTCTCCAGGATGTTCCGTCCGGCTTTGTGTTTCCGATTGCCACAATGTTGCCGCCAAAGGAAAGAATCGCGTATTTCACGCCCCGTTCCTTCAGGTATGCCTTCACCCGGTCAGCGATATATCCTTTGGCAATGCCGCCCAGGTCTATCATCATTCCTTCCGGCAGCGTGACTTGATTTCCTTCCAGCTTCATCCTGGTATAATCCACCAGTTCAGCTGCTTTGGCGATGGCTTCTGCATCCGGCAGTTCATGCGGCTCTTTGGTGAAATTCCACATGGTGGATACCGGTGCGATGGTCACGTCAAAAGCTCCGCCGGATTTTCCGCTTATTTCCTGTGCGCAGCGCAGGATATTCATCGTATCATCCGACACTTCAACCGGTTCACCCTTGGCGTGATTAATCCGCCATACGTCGCTTCCTTCAATGGTACGGGACAGCATCTGCTCATACCGTCCGCATTCCTCCAGTGCGTCTTTCAGCACCTGCTTGTCTTCTGTATAAGCGGTCAGGGTGATTACCGTATCCAGGTAGAAGCCAACCTCTGAAAGCTTCGGCGGAATCTTTTCTTCTGCGCATCCGCTGCACAGCATCATCACTGCAAGCAGCACAGCCCCAATCTTACATATCCTTTTCAATGTTTCCTCCATATATGAATCAGACCATTAATTCTTCATTTTTCATTCTTCATTAGTTTCAGTGCTGTCAGCACCCTGTCCGTTACCACGCCCGTCAGGCAGCCCACAGCAGCTCCGATACCGATCAGCGCGGGAAGATAGCTGATCAGAAGTCTGGTGTTGTTCATCACAAGGCAGGCCATCAGCACCTGTCCGATATTGTGGGTCACTGCCCCGGCCAGGGAAGTTCCCATCACCGGAGTGACGATGCCCTGATGGGTCAGGATCAGAACCGCAATTCCTGCAATAAACGCCAGTCCGATCAGGATGACGGTAACCAGCATTTCTCCCTGGGGATTTCTGTTTTTACCCAGCAGGTAAATCTCCGCCGCGGCGGTCAGCAGGATCGTGGCAACAGCGCCGGCTTCCGGCTTTTTCCGGAGCAGCAGCATAACAATAAGGCTCAGCACGCCGCCGGACAGGCTGAACAGGATAGCGGACAGCGATCCGAAGAGAAAACCGGACAGCACGACTTTTGTCAGCATCAGCGCGACACAGCTTTTCCAGTCCATCAGGTAAACAGCATAAAGCAATACCGTATTGGCAAGCCCCAGCTTGATACCGGGAAGCACTCCTCCCAGAAGAGCTGAAACCGGTATCGCCCTGTCCATCAGGCCCAGCACCAGCGCGAGCGCTGTCAGCAGGCCGAACCGGGCGATTTTCTGTGTCTGCGGTCTCAAGGATTTTCCTCCTCTGTGTTTTCAGTAACGATATATTATAACTATTTTGTACTTTTCAGGCAACAGGTCCTTTATGCATGTTTATTCACAGGCTTTGCCCGCTTCTTTGTTCTCTCTTGCATATACTTTTTCCATATGCTGGCAGGTATATTTT
The DNA here is from genome assembly GCA_017569305.1 of Clostridiales bacterium FE2011. Lineage (NCBI taxonomy): Bacteria > Bacillati > Bacillota > Clostridia > Eubacteriales > Clostridiales bacterium FE2011. Next base: position 298,732 of record CP069418.1, read on the forward strand.
TTTTATACCTGCCGGGTAAAACACGTAACGATTCTCTTTTGTTGTCCTGAAAATCGTCTTGAGCCCTTATATTTCATCTGTTTTTGTTCATTTGTTGTCAATATGTAACCCTTCACGAATTTGTTTTTTCAAGTTGACGTAACCGGTTCAAAAAGCGTAAAATAAAATACACAGATTATACATCTGTCAAAATCCATATTTCACTCTATAGGAAAGGATGAGGAATCCCATGAAGAAACTTGTTGCTCTTCTCCTGTCCTTCTGCCTGCTTTTCGGCATGCTGGCCGTGGCTTCTGCTGACGCGGAAACCAAGACCGGTGCTGCCCAGGGTTTCGGCAGCGAGGTGAAAGTGACCGTTACCGTTGAAGACGGTAAGATCACTGCCCTCGACGTGGACGACAAGGGAGAAACCTATCCTGTAGCCCGTGAAGACAGCGTTGAAAAAGTCATCGCTGCCATCATCGAGGCGAATGGAACCGAAGGTGTGGACGTCAACACCGGTGCCACCTTCACCTGCACCGCTGTTGTGAACGCTGTCAACGCGGCCCTGGCGGAAGCTGCCGATGCTCCCGCTGCTGAACTGGCTTTCACTGCCGGTACTTATGAAGCGACCGCTTACGGCTACAACGGCAATGTGACTGCCAATGTGACCTTCTCCGAATCCAAGCTCGAAGCGATCGAAATCACCGCTTCCGTTGAAACCGCTCATGTGGGCGATGTCGCTTATGACATCATGATCCCCGAAATGATCGAAGCCAACGGTTCCGGCGTGGACGGCGTTTCCGGCGCCACCTTCACCAGCCGTGCCCTGCGCACGATCGTGAATGATGCTGCCGAGCAGGCTGCCTGCACCAATCTGGATGCCTTCAAGGCCGCCAAGATTGAGCATACCGCCCAGGATGCCATCGACGTGACCGCTGACGTGGTCGTGGTCGGTGCCGGCGGTGCTGGTATCGCTGCCGCTGCTCAGGCTACCCAGAACGGTAACTCCGTTCTGGTCATCGAAAAGAACGCTGAAGTCGGCGGTAACACGCTGGTTTCCGGCGGTCAGTTCCAGTCTGTGATGCCCTACGTCGTTTGGGATCCGGCCGATCCGGATGCTGAAACCGGCGTGTATGCCCACAACGGACAGACCTACAACAAGTATAAGTCCGTCCAGGGCTGCATCAACGAGCTCAAGATGATCCTGAACTGGAGCGAAGAGCCCTTTGATGAAGAGTTCTACAAAGAGAACGAGTTCGTGGCCGGTGATGCTGCTGAGCTGAGCAAGCATGGCGTGCATCAGGAATACCTGCCCGTTCTGCAGGAACTGAAGAAAGAGATTCAGGCTTATCTGGACTGGGCACAGCCCAAGCTGGATGCCGGCATCCCCGAGAATCAGCTGGCTCTGTTCTCCACCCTGAACCTCCACATCTTCCAGACCTACTACGGCGGTCTGCGCCAGAGCGCTGACAAGTCCCAGTGGATCTACGGCGACATCGACCTGGTCAAGCAGTTCATCAACGACGGCCAGGGCCTGAAGGAGTGGCTGGAAGACCAGGGCGCTCACTTCCTCGAAGATCAGCAGAACACCCTGATCGGTGCTCTATGGTATCGTGAAAATGAGTATGAACCGCAGGATGGCAACTGGGGCACCTACTTTGTTGGCCCGGTTAAGACCATCGGCGAAGACAACATCATGCTGCGTACCACCGCCACCGATCTGATCATCGAAGACGGCAAAGTTACCGGCGTGAAGGCGACCCGCTATGACGGCACCGAAGTGACTGCTCATGCCACCAAGGGCGTCGTGCTGGCCACCGGCGGCTATGCTGCCAACATCAATCTGGTACTCGAGAACAACATCTACTGGGATACTCAGTACCTGACCACCTCCACCAAGACCACCAACCGTTCTTCTCAGGTTGGCGATGGTATCGTTATGGCTGAGAAAGCCGGCGCCGCTACTACCGGCATGGGCTTCACCCAGCTGATGCCCATCTCCTGGGTTGACAACGGCAACCTGGCCTTCGGCGGCGGTAACTACGCCTGCTGGATCAACCCCACCACCGGACATCGTTTCGTGGATGAAGGTTCTGAACGTGACGTGCTGTCCCTGGCTGAATTCCGTAACGGTATTGTGAAGAACAACACACCTGGTGTGTTTGTTGAAATCTACAACGCCGCTCAGAAAGTTCCCGGACCGCCCACCGCTCAGCTGCAGCCGACCGACTTCACCGGCCGTTACTATCACATCAAGGGCACCGTGGAAGCTCTGACCGCTCTGTTTGCGGATCCTGAGTTCGAAGGTGTCACCGCTGATCCCGCCACCGTGCTGGAGACCGTTAAGGCTTATGACCAGGCTGTCATGGGTCTGGGCGAGTATCCGGACGTTGGCAAGGGCATCGCTTCCCGCACCATCGGTAACGTGGATAAGACCGAAGACGGCAAGTACATTCCGGATACCTACAATCTGGAAGATACTGACCTGATCGTCCGTCTGATGGCTCCTTCCACCCACCACACCATGGGCGGTATCGTGGTTGATACACAGCGTCATGTGCTGAATGCTGACGGCGCCATCATCCCCGGCCTCTACGCTGCGGGTGAAGTCACCGGCGGTATCCACGGCGGTAACCGTCTGGGCGGCAACGCGATCGTTGAGATCTTCGTTTCCGGCCGTACCGCTGCGAACACCATCGCTGCTGAATAATCCAATCCTTTCCTGGTTTTCTTTCCCCGCTGCCTTCGGGCAGCGGGGATTTTTCTTTGCTCTTTACTATTATTCATAAACATAAAAACACATCCGACCCATAGGGTCGGATATTTCACATTTGTCTTCCGATAAAATTGTCATCCTGAGCAAGCGGTACGCAGGGAGCGCAGTCGAAGGATCTCCATTTCAAAGCAACAGCGTTGCTTTGAAATATATCATTGGAATAATCCTATATAACAAAACAGCCCCGGCGTTTCCGCCGGGGACTGTGTTGTATATAGGATTATTCTTCTTCGTCGTCCTCGATCTTCGCGTTGGCAATGATCTTCTGGGCTTCAACCTGAGGCACTTCTTCATAGCGTTCAAACTTCATGGAGAAGGAGCCTCTCGCCTGCGTCATGGAGCGCAGGTCGGTAGCGTACTTGAACATTTCAGCCAGGGGCGCTTCCGCTTCCAGCTGCTGCATGCCGTTCACCTGGTTCATACCCATGATGCGGCCGCGGCGCTTGTTCATGTCGCCCATGATATCGCCCATGTACTCGTTGGGAACCAGCACGTCAACGTGCATGATCGGCTCCAGAAGCACGGGGCTCGCTTCCATACAGCCCTTCTTGTAGGCGATACGGGCAGCGGTCTTGAAAGCCATTTCAGAGGAGTCTACCGGATGGTAGGATCCGTCGTACAGCTTCGCATGCAGATGCACCATCGGATAGCCGGCCAGGACACCCTTCACGATATTCTCGCGCAGGCCCTTTTCAACGCTGGGGATGAAGTTCCGCGGAACCACACCGCCGACGACTGCATCTTCAAACTCGAAGTCTGCGTCGCTGTCAGTGATGGGGCTGAACTCGATCCACACGTCACCGAACTGTCCGTGACCGCCGGTCTGCTTCTTATGACGGCCCTGGACCTTAACGGTCTTGCGGATGGTTTCACGATACGGGATCTTGGGATCCTGCAGCACGGCGTTGGCACCGAACTTGGAAGCCAGCTTGTTCTTGATCACGTCCAGATGCATTTCGCCCTGGCCGCTCAGTTCGGTTTCAGTGGTCTCAGCATTCTTTTCAATCTTGATGGAAGGATCTTCTTCCGCCAGACGGTTCAGGCCGCTGAACACCTTATCTTCTTCACCCTGCTTCGCGGCGAATACAGCCTTGGAGATGCAGGGAGCCGGGAACTCGATTGTCGGATAGATAATCGGGTTGTTCGGGTCGCACAGCGTATCACCGGTAGAGGTGAACTGCAGCTTTGCCAGGGCGCCCAGGTCGCCGGCATGAAGCTTATCAACGTTGGTCTGCTTATTGCCCTTCAGGGTGAACACGCCGCCGGCCTTCTCGGTCTTTTCCTTGTTGGCGTTATACAGCTGCGTGGCGGAAGTCAGCATACCGGAGAAGATCCGGAACAGGCTCAGCTTTCCGACGAAGGGGTCAGCGATGGTCTTGAACACCAGGGCGGAGAAGGGTTCCTCGTCCTTGCAGACGCGCTGGATCTCTTCACCGTTCTTGGGGTTCTTACCGGTCTGGAACAGGCCTTCATGAGCAGGAGAAGGCAGATACTTGGCCATCAGGTCCAGCGTACGGGCGATACCCACGCCGGTCACGGCGGAGCAGGCCACGACGGGAACGATGCTGCCGTCCTTCATGCCCTTGCGGAAACCGGCCATGATTTCATCATAGGTCAGTTCTTCGCCTTCCAGGTACTTCATCATCAGATCGTCGTCAGCGGCGGCAGCCTGTTCGGTCAGATATTCGAAAGCTTCGTTTACTTCTGCTTCCAGCTCTGCGGGCATCGGAACTTCCAGGCTCTTCTTGTAAGCACCTTCATAGGCTTTCTTTTCCAGAACGTTCACAACGCCCCGGAAGCTTGCGCCCTGTCCGAGAGGCAGCAGGATCGGCACCACGCTGGAGCCGTACTTTTCACGAAGCTGGGTAGTCACTTTTTCAAAGTTGGCATGCTCACGGTCCATCTGGTTCACGATGAACATACGGCCAAGATTGTGAGCACCCGCATAATCCCAAGCCTTTTCGGCGCCGACGCTCAGGCCGTTCACGCCACCGACCACGATAACCGCGGTCTCGATCACGCGCAGGGGCCCCATCAGTTCGCCGATGAAATCAAAATAACCGGGTACGTCGATGACGTTGATAACCTTTCCATTCCAGGGGATAGGAGCATAGGAAGCGCTGATGGAAAAGCCGCGCTTTTTCTCCTCGGGATCAAAGTCGGAAACTGTGGTACCGTCCTCCACTTTGCCCTGACGGTCCGTCATGCCGGCAGCGAAGAGCATCGCCTCGGTCAGCGTGGTCTTGCCCTCGCTGCCATGCCCCATGAAGGCAACGTTACGAATGTTACTGGTTGCGAATTCAGCCATTGTTGTCATTCCTCCTTATTTATTTAAACGATAATCATCCCGCTTTCCGAATTCGCGAAAAGCCGGATCAATAGCTAAATGAGAGTATACCATATTCAGGTACAAAAGAAAAGGAAAAATATATTTTTCGGTCAGTTCTAAGCCAGAAAACCAATGTTGCCGCAGTCTCCGGCGGCTGATTAATCTTTTTCGCGGCCGCAGCCGCTTATTCTTAAGTCTTAAGTTTTCAGTTTTAAGTATTCATTAAATGGAAAAGGCTGCTGAATCATTCATTCAGCAGCTTTTCCATTAGTTTAATTTCCCTCTCTCCCCCGCTTGTCTGCAGCTCCACACTTCCGGGGCCTTCATCGTTCAGCAGGTTTTCCCTGTCCAGCACTCTTCTCAGTTGGCGGGCTGTACCCGCGTTTCCGTCAGTAATGGCAATCCGTTCCGGCAGCAGTTCCCGGATCATATCCTTCAGGAACACATAATGCGTGCAGCCAAGTACGACTGCGTCCACCTTTTCTGCCGGATACCGGGCAAACAGTTCTTTCAGGTATTGCAGAGCGCCATCCCTGTCATCTGCCTCCACCAGTTCCATCAATCCGGGACAAGGCACTTTCACCGCACCTTCTCCATACTGCTTCATCAGGTTTTCAAACTTCTCCTGATGCAGTGTCAGCGGCGTAGCCAGTACCAGCACACTGCCGTTCTTTCTCATCCTGGCGGCAGGCTTCAGGGCAGGTTCCATTCCAACCACAGGAATGGTCAGTTCTTCCCGCAGAACAGCCGCAGCTGCTCCTGTAGCGGTATTGCATGCAATCACCAGCGCCTTGATATGCTGCTCTGTCAGTTTATCAACCACATTCCTCACGCATCCAATAACCTCTTCAGTGCTCTTGGTTCCGTAAGGGGCATTTGCCATGTCTCCGTAATAGATAAAGCGCTCATCCGGAAGTTCGCGGACCATTTCACGCAGGGTGCTGATTCCTCCCACCCCGCTGTCCAGAACTCCGATCGGATCGCGCTTTTGATTCATGATCAATTCCTCTTTTGCTTCCCGTTTTCTTCGCGATATTTTATCAAATTCTCCGTCTTCTGTAAACCTCGGTTGAATTTTCCCCCTTCATGCGATATCATGACGAAGGATTTGATTTCTATTTATATACTTTCTTAATCCGTTCATGTATAAGTATATATAATTATGAATTATGAATTATGAATTGTGAATTAAATGGAGTTATTTATGATAGAAGAGATTTTAGTCGGCGACGTCATCACCACCCGTAAACCCCATCCCTGCGGATCCAATGAATGGACAGTTATCCGCACTGGCGCCGATATCAAAATCCGTTGCAGCGGCTGCGGCCGGATTGTCATGCTGGATCGGGAAAGCTTTCTCCGCCGCCGCAAATCCGTGCTGTCACGCGGTACAAAGCAGTCTGAATCTTGCCAATAAACTCTCCCCTATGCTATAATGCCTGTTGATATTTCGTCAGTTCTGTATTTGACTGATTAATCTCAGAGAAAGACGGTGATCCCGTGCGGAAATCGTTATTGCTCGTTCTGGTTCTTTTCCTTTTGGCCTGCTGCACATATGCTCTGGCTGACACTGAAATCACGCTGGAACCCTGTGCCGGTAAAATGTCCATTAATGAGGAAAAGTATATACTCCTGACGCCTTCCAATCTTTCCGATCATCCTGATCTGGTAAGCAGTCTCGGCATGTCCCAGGAAGATCTGCTGGCTGACTGGAAGGATCGCGGTGTACAGTTCCAGGCCTGGACCAAGAAGATGGATTCCTGTCTGGAAGTCACTGTCATCCAGGATGAAGAATCCGCCATGTATTTTGACCTGGAGCAGAAAACCCGCAAGGAACGTAACGAATATCTGAAGCTTCATAAAGGATCCGGTCGTTTTGCGCAGGACGGTTTCACCATTCTGCAGCCCGAGTGGAAAAAGCAGAAATACGGCGGAAACTTCCTCAAATTCGAATATAAGCGCACCGTAGGTGAAAAGACCTGGCGTGGTTTTGTCCGCAAAACTGTCCGCAACGGCTACACCATCATGCTGGATTATCAGACTTTTGATCGTCTCCCCCGCCGCACGGATGAGGACGCGCTGAACAAGATTGCCAATACGATTTCCTTCGAAGTCAAAGATCCCATGCAGGTAGCCCAGCAAGCCGCCCAGCAGGCTGATAACGGAGAAGATGGAACCGCTCAGTCCTTTGAAGAGATTTCCGCCCTTAAAGCCGGCATGATTAACATCTCTGTTTATCCGCCGGATCAGACCAACTCCAGCACCTTCACTGTTGAGGGAACTTCCACCCCCGGCGGTGTGGTCACCGTCGTGGGCATGCGCATTGCAAAAACAGAAGCCCACAGGTTCAATGCAGAAGTGACCTCCAAGGGAAATTTCAAAGTCAACGTTACCCTTCCGGAAGAAGGCGTCTGGAATTTCACCATCGGGCTGGAAGCCGACGGCAAAACCTATCCCTATGAAAATGTCAAGCAGACTGAATATTATGCATCGCTTCTGCCTGTCACGCTCGATACACAGTTCCCCGCTGAGCTCACCTCTGATGAGATGACCATCTCCGGCACCACCGATAAAGGTGTTACCGTTCAGTGCATCGTTCAGTGCAATGGCTCTGCCATCCTGAACAAGCAGATCAAAACCAACGGTACAGGAACCTTCAAGTTTAAGGTCTCCACTGCTGTTGAAGGCAGTTATGATTTCGTCCTGTCTTTCCAGAAGAAGGGACTCAATAACGTACGCAAGAGCTTCACAAGCACCCGTACGCTGACTGCCGCCGATAATCAGGCCCGCGCCAACACAAAGGCCATTCATCCCGCCTACAAAGCCCTGATGAACAGCATGGACAGCTATATCGGCAAAACCATGGTCTATTCCGTTCATATTGTGAATGTGACGAATAACACAGATCAGTGGGTCATCCAGGCTGCCCTGAAAAAGAACAGGGGAACCTATTCCAACTTTGTTTACTACATTGCTGACACGGATCCCGGACTGGAACCCGGTACCAAGGTAAAGGTTTACGGCGTCTTCACCGGCGGTTACCCGGTACAGTCTGAAGAAGACATCGTCACCTTCCCCGGCTTCGACTACGTCTCCTACGAATAATCCTTTCCCAAAACCAATCAACCGGCATCCGGATTCCCCGGCTGCCGGTTTTCATATTTTACATATACTTTACTATTATCACTTGGTATGAAAACTATAATATTTTAAGTCTTAAGTTTTAAGTTATTGAGGAGCCATTCGCACTTTAGTGCGATATATGGCTCCCATGCTACAGCCGTCCATTTCTGCGAGTTTGTGACGATGCAGAAATGGAATACGGCGATCGCAAAGTTTTAAGTTATGAGTTATACAAATACCGTTCTGAGTTATCGCTCAGAACGATATTTGCATAGCTCACTAAGCTCGCACTCCTCGCACAGCGGCCTTTGCGCCTTACAAAGCTTCCGTCCATGCCAGATCAACCAATGATGCGCACGTCCCCAGTTTTCTTTGGGGATCAGCTTTGTCATCTGTCTTTCCGTTTCCTCCACGGTATCGGCCTTGCACAGTCCCAGGCGGTTGCTCACCCGGAATACATGGGTGTCCACCGCAAACGCGGGAATCCCGAAAGCATTGAACATCACCACGTTGGCTGTTTTCCGGCCTACACCGGGCAGCGCTGTCAGTGCCTCCATCGTATCCGGAACCTGGCCGCCGTGCTGCTCTTTGATGATCCTGCAGGCAGCGATGATATTGCCTGCCTTGCTTTTGAATCCGCAGCTTTTCACCATAGGAAACAGTTCTTCCACCCTGGCTTCCGCCATGGCGTTCGCGTCCGGCCAGCGTTCAAACACGGCGGGAGTCACCTTGTTTACCTGCTTGTCGGTGCACTGAGCTGACAGCATAGTAGCCACAAGCATCTCATACGGATTGGAAAACACCAGCTCCGCCTTCGCTTCCGGATACATTTCCTCGAGCTTGTCGAGAATCCGTTTCTTAGTTTCCTTGTTCATGTCCTGCTCCTTATTTGGTCAGCACATAAATCACAACAGCAGCTACTCCTATGATAGTCAGAATGACCAAAGTCACAATATTCTTTTTGGTAAAATGCAGGTTTGATATATCGCTGACTTTATATCCCAGGCTCTTGAGGGGCGGAATTAACGCGCGCAGGAACAATACAAGAAGCAATGATTCAACGGGAAACAGAACCAGGTTCTTGATCATTCTCGGCAGATTGAAAATCTTATAGGTTTTCCCCAGCATCATCTGGTAATACAGATACATGATGGGAGTCTGCAGCACAATGTTGACGAAAAAGTTTGTGCAGAAGCGGGACAGGATAACCTTTGTCACAGAAATCCTTGTCCTGTAGAAGAAGAGTGCGAATACCAGCGATCCTGCTATCTCCGTAAAGATGAACAGAAAGAAGTAGGGCCCTGACGGGAACAGAAGCGCACCCAGCGTGTCCGATACCGCAGCGCCGGCAATGGCAACCACTGGTCCGAAGGTCATCGCGCCGAGGGCATTTACCAGGAATTCAATACTGATTCTGAGATCAGCCGCAATATAAATACTGACCGATTTCAGTGCAATGCGAAGCGCGATCATCAGTGCGGCGAAAATCAGTGTTTTGGTGTTCTTCAGCTCTGAAGCCGCCTGCTTCCAGTATTCCTTACTGAAGGGAGTATCAAACAGTTTGATATTATTTTGCATAGAAAAAAGCCTCCTTTCGATTCACAGAAGAAAGTTCTTGTGATTCGCAGAGGCTTTTGCTGTAAAAAGCAGCGGGATGCGCATTCTCCACCGCACGGTATTCGCCGTTTCGTTTCATGGCAACTCCCCGTCCATGAACACTTTACGCGGAAAACGCTACTCTGCCTTTACGAATCGCTCTATATTCATCTGCCGTCTCCGGCATCTGAACATTGTGATTTTACACTAACCATTGCTTCAACGCAAGCCTTCCGGCTTACTTTATCAGTAACGGTAACTGTCACATTCGTCGAAGACGAATATTTCATATGTCCCGCGGTTTCCCGCGGGACATATTTCACGTTGCGAAGCAACATTTCACATCTTAAAACGGAAAACATCTTTTCCGTTTTAAGATATTTCATTTAACTTTGTGATTACTTCTTGGCAACAATATAGCCTTTCCGGCACAGCAGTTCTGCAGTCAGCATTCCGCCGCCGGCGGCACCGCGGATGGTGTTGTGGCTCAGACACACAAACTTCCAGTCAAAGATCTTGTCTTCACGCAGGCGGCCGATGCTCACGCCAAAGCCGTTCTGGAAATCCCGGTCCAGACGGGTCTGGGGACGGGACGGATCCTCGAAGTACTGCAGGAAGGGCTTGGGGGCACTCGGCAGCTCCAGGCGCTGGGCTTCGGTCTCGAAGTTGGCCCACTTCTCCAGGATCTGCTCCTTGGTCACCTTTTTGCGGAAGTTCACGGACACAGCTGCCATATGGCCGTCGCTGCAGGCAACCCGCAGGCACTGTGCGCCGATCACGGGCTCAGCCGCATTCACGATCACCGGACCGTTGCCCTTGTCTTCCAGATGGCCCCACAGCTTCAGGGGCTCCAGCTCGCTCTTCTCATCTTCCCCGCCGATATAGGGGATCACGTTATCCACCATTTCCGGCCAGGTCTTGAAGGTCTTGCTGGCGCCGCTGATGGCCTGGTAGGTGCATACGCTCACCTGGGTGGGCTCAAACTCCAGCAGGGGGGTCAGGGCAGGCACATAGCTCTGGATGGAGCAGTTGGGCTTCACGGCGATGAAACCGTACTTGCTGCCCAGGCGCTTCCGCTGTGTTTCAATCACAGCCAGGTGATCGGCATTGATTTCCGGCACCACCATGGGCACGTCTTCAACACCGCGGCAGGCGCTGTTGTTGCTGATGATCGGGATCTCGTGCTTCGCATAGTTTTCTTCCAGCGCGCGGATCTCGTCCTTCTTCATATCCACGGCACAGAAGCAGAAGTCAACCTTCTCGCCCACTGCGTCGATATCGGACGCGTCAACAATCACCATATCCGCGGCATAGTCCGGGATCGGCCAGTCGAAGGCCCAGCGGTCACCCATTGCTTCTTTATAGGTTTTACCGGCACTGCGGGCGGAAGCCGCCAGGCAGGTCACTTTAAACCAGGGATGATCCTTCAGCAGGGTGATAAAACGCTGTCCCACCATACCGGTGGCTCCGATGATTCCAACGCGATACTGATTCATTACGGTACCCTCCATAGTAGTAAAAAACCGGGCTCGGCCCGTGATTACTGTGAATCTTATCACGGGCGTCTCTGTGTGTCAACCGTTTCAGGCTGTGGGTACAAGCGAAAAACAAGGCGCAGGCAGGTGCGTTCTTTCCCCTGTTCTTACCGCTCATTCACCCACTTGTCAAACTCCTCGTCTGTGGCCAGGACGGTATGCGTTCCGCCTACAGAATGCTCTGTTCCTTTGGCATAATCAATGCCTGAGGAAGCATAGTCATAGGCGATGGATTTCCGCCGTTTCTCCACTTCCGGATTCGGATGCGGAATGGCGGACAGCAGGGATTTGGTATACGGATGAACCGGGTTGGAGAAGATCTCCTCCTTGGTTCCCGCCTCCACAAGATATCCCAGGTGCAGTACGCCGATCCGGTCGGAGATATACTTCACCATGCTCAGGTCATGGGCGATGAACAGATAGGCACAGGAGGTCTCCTCCTGGATATCCTTCATCAGGTTCACCACCTGGGCCTGGATGGACACGTCCAGTGCGGAAATACATTCGTCAGCGATAATCAGTTTGGGGTTCATGATCAGGGCCCTGGCAATGCCGACGCGCTGCCTCTGTCCGCCGGAAAACTGATGCGGATAGCGGGATGCGTGTTCCGGAGACAGGCCGACCTTCCGCAGCATGGCGCTGATCTGTTCCGCCCTGTCTTCCCGGGATTTGTACCGGTGATGGATATCCAGGCCTTCGCCGATGATATCAGAAACCTTTTTCCTGGGATTCAGGGAGGCCATGGGGTCCTGGAAGATCATCTGCATGTTCTCCCGCAGGGTTTCCCTGGTTTTGCCTTCCAGCTTGCCGGTAATATCCATACCGTCGAAGATAATCTTTCCATCAGTAGGATTGTACAGGCGGATAATGCTGCGGCCGATGGTGGTCTTTCCGGATCCGGATTCTCCCACAAGTCCGTAGGTCTCTCCGGGATAAATCTCAAAGGATACGCCGTTGACAGCCTTAACGGTATAGCTGCGGGAAATCCTGAAGTGCTGCTTCAGGTTCTCCACTCTCAGAAGCGGTTCACTCATAGATATTTTGCCACCTCCTTCTGCGCCCGTTCAATCCGGGTCTTCAGCTCCGTGGGCATCTCAACCTTCGGGGCGTCGGGATGCAGCAGCCATGTCGCTGCAAAATGCGTACGTGACACCTGGAACATCGGCGGCTCTTCTTTCTCGTCGATTGCCATGGCAAACTGGTTCCGGGCTGCGAAAGCGTCTCCCTTCGGCTCATGCAGCAGGTTGGGCGGGCTTCCGGGGATGGAATACAGGCGTTCATCGTCCGTATCCAGGTCCGGCATGGAGGAAAGCAGGCCCCAGGTATAGGGATGCTTCGGCTCATAGAAGATCTCGTTGACGTTGCCCACTTCCACGATCTTTCCGGCGTACATCACGTTCACATAATCCGCCACCTTGGCCACGACTCCCAGGTCATGGGTGATATAAATGACGGAAAGCTTCATTTTCTTCTGGATATCCATGATCAGTTCCAGGATGCGCGCCTGGATGGTCACGTCCAGTGCCGTGGTAGGTTCGTCACAGATCAGGATGTCCGGATCCGCGCTCAGGGCGATGGCGATAACCACCCGCTGCCGCATACCGCCGGACAGTTGATGCGGATAGTTTTTGAACCGCTTTTCCGCTTCCGGAATACCGACCAGGTCCAGCAGCTCAATCGCCCGCTTCCGGGCGGCTTCTTTTTCCATATGCTTGTGCAGGAACATGCCTTCCATGATCTGTTTGCCGATGGTCATGGTAGGATCCAGGCTGGTCATGGGATCCTGGAATACCATGGCGATCCGCTGTCCGTTGATGTCCCGGCGCAGTTCCTTCCGGCTCAGTTTCAGCAGGTCTGTGGTGACCTCGTTGCCGTCCTTGTCCGTATAGGTATACAGGATTTCTCCGCTGTTGATGATGGCGTTGCTGTCCAGCAGGCCCATGGCGGCTTTCATGGTCACCGATTTGCCCGAGCCGGATTCACCCACAACAGCCACGGTTTCACCCTTGCACAGGTCCAGGCTGACGCCCCGGATGGCATGCACAATACCGGCGTTTGTTTTGAAGGAGATATCCAGATTCTTGATATCGAGGATTTTCTTCGGTGTCTCGCTCATCTGTCTCCCCTCCTCACATATCTTCCAGCTTCGGAGCCAGCGCTTCGCGCAGTCCGTCGCCGATGAAGTTGAATCCAAGCATCAGAAGGGCCAGCACAATGATCGGCGGCAGGATCTGATAAGGCAGCGTCGTGATGTTGTTGAAGCCGTCTTCAATCAGGGTACCGACAGAGCACATGGGCAGTGCAATGCCGACGCCGACAAAGCTCAGGAACGCTTCGGTAAAGATAGCCGTCGGGATGGAGAACATCACCTGGGTAATGATCGGCCCGATGGTGTTGGGCAGGATCTCCCGGAAGATGATGTGTTCGTTCCGGGCACCCAGTGTCCGGCTGGCCAGGACATATTCCTGTTCCTTGGTCTTCAGCATCTCCGCCCGGGCAATCTTGCTCATACCGATCCACTCGGTCAGCAGCAGGGCGATAATCACCAGCCAGATGCCCTTTGGCATAAAGATTGCCAGCACGGAAACAATCACCAGCCGCGGAACACTGTTGGCCACCTCGACTACCCGCTGCATGATGTTGTCTGTCATACCCCCGAAATAGCCTGATATCAGGCCGTAACTCATGCCGATGATCATATCAATGATAATGGTCACGAAGGCAATCAGCAGGGAAACCCGGGCACCGTACCAGGTGCGGGTCCACAGGTCGCGTCCCAGGTCGTCTGTGCCGAACAGGAACGTGTAGCTGCCAAAGTTACCCTCCGGTTCTTCTCCCGTGAACAGCTTATGCAATGCCGGAATCTGCGGGGCAATCCCCTTGGCCACAACGCGTTTGTTGTTCTCGTTCCGGTATTGCACGATGTCCCGGTATCCGAATTCATTCAGCGACGGTCCGATGGCGGCAAACAGGATGATCAGCAGTACAATCACAAGTCCGATCACCGCCCGGCGGTTTTTGAAGAAATGAATCGCGACGCCTTTCCAGTAGCTCTGGGAGGCGAAGTTTTTATCCGTATACAGATCCTGCCGGTCAAGCAGGGTAAAATCCTCTTTGGTGGGAGTATATGTCTTCTCCATCCTGCTCACGCCTCCTTTCCCTTGGCGGACACACGGATCCGGGGATCCAGTACGCCGTAAAGCAGGTCAACCACCAGCATGATGCCGATATACAGGGCGGAGTACAGGATGCCCAGCGCCAGCACATAGTTGTAGTCAATACCTTCTCCGGCAATCGCGTCCACCATGAGTTTGCCGATACCGTTGATGCCGTAGATCTTCTCCACTACCAGTGCGCCTGTCAGCAGATCCACAATCAGCGGAGCCAGCACTGTTACAATCGGGATCAGGGCATTCCGGAGCACGTGCTTCATCACCAGGTTCCGGCCATACATGCCCTTCGATTCGGCCAGCCGCACATAGTCGCTGTCAAACACGTCCACCATTTCGTTCCGGGTGAAACGGGCAATCGTGGACATCGTAAACAGCGAAAGCGAGACCGATGGGATAACCGAGGAGAACAGGAATCGGTTCGCGTCAAAGAAATAAGGAAAGAACGGGATCTTAAAGGAGAACGTATACTGAAGGAAAATCAGGAATACGTAGCTCGGCACGCATACGCCCAGGATTGAGAATACGGTACAGAATCCGTCCAGGAATTTCCCCCGGTTCAGTGCGGCCGTAATCCCCAGCAGCAGTCCCACCAGCGAGCCCAGCAGTACCGCTATGCCGCCGATGCGGAAGGAATTGGAGATCGCCGTGCTCAGCACCGTACTGATCGGGGCACCGTAATACAGGGAGGTTCCTTTTCCGAAATCTCCGTGCAGCACATTCCCCATATACCGGATAAACTGGGTCAGGATCGGATCATCCAGTCCCATCTCAGCCCGCTTGTTCTGGATCTGTTCAGCACTCATGCGCTCAGAGGGGAAAGGATTTCCCGGCATAATGCGCACCAGTACAAACAGCAGAAAAGTGATTATAAGCAGCGTCAGCAGGGCCATACCGATCCGCTTGAGCGTATACTTGATCATACTTTCCTCACATTGATAAACTGCAGAATAATTGCGGCTATTTTATTGCCGCGCCATAGCATAGGAAAACGGAGCGGTCAGCGTGCTGACCGCTCCGTCCGGATGCTTTTACTTCGTCGTATCCTTATAAACACGGTTCAGCGCGACGGGATGGAAATCGATTCCTTCGACGCCGGCAGTGATCAGGTTGGCGTTGGCCTTGGTGTACAGCGGGGCAATAACCGCCTCCTGCATCACGATCGTTTCAGCTTTGAACATGGCTTCCCAGCGGGCATCATAGTCAGAGATGTAAGCGCCGGTGGTGCAGTCCGCGATCAGCTGATCGAATTCAGCGTTGGACCAGAAGCCATAGTTGTTGGAGTTGTTGGTCACCCACATACCCAGGTAGGTCATGGGATCGGCGTAGTCCGGACCCCAGCGGGTCAGGGCGATGTCGTAGTTATCGTTCTGCATCTTGTCCAGGCGCTCAGCTTTGGTCATGCTCTGCAGGTTGATTTCCACGCCGGGCAGTGCGTCTTCAACGTCTTCCTTGATGGCCTGGGCAACCTTCTGCACTTCGTCGCCTTCGTTGTTGCCGTAGATCATTGTGAAGCTGAAGCTGTCCTTGCCCAGTTCGGCCTTAGCCGCTTCAAGGTATTCAGCAGCCTTCTCGGGGTTGTAGCCCACATAGTCGATGAAGGCATCCTGATTGGCGGAGAAGTCTTCGCCGGTGGTGCTGCTGGCCGCGAACTGCGGGGGCACTGCGGTATAGGTGGCCAGGGAGCCATCCATCACGTAGTTGTCAACCAGGTTCTCACGGTCGATAGCGTTGCTGATGGCCAGGCGCAGGTTGGCGTTCGCCAGCATGCCGCCTTCAGCGTTCTTTTCGGTCTGGCTGAAGGACAGGTACCACATGTAGCCGGCACCGGTCACTTTCAGGTTCTCAGCCAGGGTGGCGTCCTTCTTGGCAGCGTCAACCTGGTTGCCGGAAACCATAACGACGTCCAGCGTCTTGTTACGGAAAGCGGTCAGGGCGTTGTCGGAGGAGCCGACCACCTGGTAGTTGATACCGGCCAGCTTTACGCGGTCAGCATCCCAGTAATCGGGATTCTTCTTCACGCTCAGGTTCGCGGTGCCGGGGGTGTAGCTTTCCAGCACGAAAGCGCCGTTGCTGAGGAAGGTCTCAGGGCTGGTGCCGTAGGTGCCGTCCGCCAGGCTGTTGTAGAACTCTTCGTTAATCGGATAGAAGGTGGGGAAATACATCAAGCTCGGGAAGAAAGAAACAGGAACGTTCAGTTCCACGACAAAGGTCTTGTCGTCCGGAGCGCTGACAGCCAGGGTGGTCAGGTCAGCTTCGCTGCCGCTGATGATTTCGGCGGCACCCTTGATGTTGCCGATTTCATCCAGCATGTAGGCATATTCGCCGGCTTCCTTCGCGATCCGCCGCCAGGCGAAAACGAAGTCATTGGCCGTCACGGGCGTGCCGTTGTTCCACTTGGCGTCCCGCAGGTGGAAGGTGTAGGTCAGTCCGTCATCGCTTACGTCGAAGCTTTCAGCAAGGGCAGGTACGGCCGCGCCGTCCTTGTCCATCTGCATCAGACCGTCGATACAGTCAGCGATCACTTCAAAAGAGTCACCGTCAGTCGCCAGGTTGGTGTCCAGGGACATGACGTTCGTACCCAGCATAACGCCCAGATAGCTGGCATCGTCGGCAGAAGCCGTAACAACGCAGGCCAGGAGCATCATGATGGACAACAGGATTGCAGTCAGTTTCTTCATGATAGTTCACTCTCCTGATTAGATTATGGTTAACCTGTTTTGTATTTTAACCCTCTGCTTTGTTAAAGTAAACTAAAAAACAATTTGTAAACAATATCGTTTCACATTTTTTGCCCGGATGAAACGTTTGTCTTTCCCGTGTAAAAACCTTTGTCTTTGCCCGTTTTCTCATCCTGTGTCATATATGCCTGGAAGCTTTTTCCATACCGCAGTCGTGATTCGCAGGGAGTTCATCATGTTTAATCCCGTTGTGATTTACAGAATCTTCCACTCATTTCTTCCCTGCCTGATCCCCTTGCAGCAAATACATTCACGCGTCCGAACGCATGGATGCGCGGTAGCGCTGCGCTTTCCCCCGGCAGGATTTCCCCTGACGTTTGTGGAAATGATTTATGATATGAAATGAATATAAAAGCGGAGGAATATCTGTTATGAAGAATTTCAAGCTTTTCAGTCGTAGTAAAAAAGATCCCGATACATTGACTGCCCGTTCCATGATCCTGCCGATTCTTTTCTGCCTGGTCTGCGGTTTGCTGCTGATCTTCTTCGGCAATCTCGCCCTGCGGATCACGGCTTATGTACTGGCCGGGGTCATGATTCTCTGCGGTGTCTGGTCCGGCATTGTTTATCTTCGTTCGGATCCCGTACGGCGCATTACCGAATCCCGTCTTGCCACCGGCCTGATCCTGCTGGTTGCCGGCACGCTGCTGGCTTTCAATCCTAATTATCTGGAAGACATTCTCCCCTTCATCTGGGGCCTTGCCCTCCTCTTTGGCGCTTTCCTGAAGATCCAGTATGCTTTCGATGAGAAATCCGTCCAGGTGAAAAAATGGTGGATCATGCTCATCTTTGCCGCCTTCTCCCTGATCGTCGGCATTATTGCCCTGCTGAATCCCGCCTTCCTTGGTGAAAATCGCAACCTGGTCATCGGCATCCTGCTGGTCCTGGAAGCAATCCTGGATATCACGGTCTTCTTCCTCCTGCGTCACGCCCTGAAGAAGAGCTCCCAGCCCCTGGCTACCGTCTCCCAGACCTTCTCCCCCGATGAGCCTGTCGCCGATCCCGCTGCCAAGGAAGAGCCTGCCGATGCTCCCTCTGACGCGTCGGCTGCTCCTGCTGCCGATGCTCCTACCGATCCCGCGCCTGCCGAGCCTGAAGCCAGCGATTAATTGCATCGGCAGCGCATCGGCAACTGTACACGCTTCACTCTTCACTCTTCACTAATTATCATTTATAAGTTTTAAGTTTTCAGTTTTCAGTATTCATTAATCATAAGGAAGGAGGCTGCCTTATGCCATATGACGCCCTTCAACAGATGGTCTCCGATGCCCATGCTATCGTCTTCTTCGGTGGTGCCGGCGTTTCCACGGAAAGCGGCATCCCGGATTTCCGCAGCGTGGACGGACTCTATAATCAGAAGTATGATTACCCGCCGGAAACCATTCTTTCTCACACCTTCTTTATGAAGAAGCCGGAAGCTTTCTTCCGTTTCTACCGGGATAAGATGCTGCCACTTGACGCCAAGCCCAACAAGGCGCACCTGAAGCTCGCCGAGTGGGAAAAGGAAGGCAAGCTCCTGGCTGTCGTCACCCAGAACATTGACGGCCTGCATCAGGCAGCCGGCAGCAAAAAAGTCTATGAACTCCATGGCAGCGTCCACCGGAACTACTGCATGAAGTGCGGCAAGTTCTTCCCGCCGGAATATATCCGGGATAGCAAGGATGAGATTCCCGTCTGCCCCTGCGGCGGCCGGATCAAACCGGATGTGGTTCTCTATGAGGAAGGTCTGGATAACGACGTGGTCTCCGGTGCGGTTCACGCCATTTCCAAGGCAGATCTCCTCATCGTTGCCGGTACCAGCCTGACCGTCTATCCCGCCGCCGGACTGATCCGCTATTTCCGCGGCAAGCATATGGTACTCATCAACCGGGATGCCACCCCCATGGACTACGAATGTGACCTTGTGATCCATGATAAAGTCGGTGAGGTTCTTTCTTCCCTCACCTGATCAATCCCATCCAATACGAACAACAGCCGCTTCCAACCGGAAGCGGCTGCTTTTTTATTATCCATTTCCTTCAGCAAAGTACTTTTTCTCGACAAATCCTGTTCCCAGTGTAGTCAGAACCGCAAACCAGTCCTTTGATTCTCCGATGACCTGTATATTCAGGTTTGTACATGTGCCCTCGGAACCTGACCAGATTGCAGATGAAGACACGGATGGTTCTGAATAAACTTTCATTTGTTTAAGCAAAGATGCATCACTTGTTATGCTCCGCTCTCTGGTTGGATTCATATCCACCTCAAACAGTATGCCGGATGAAGATGGATATACATCTTCACTCCATACATATCCGGTCAGGCCATTCACAGCTATCTGAGTGATATATCCGCTTTCATCTTCTCCCAATACCTTCACCGGTGTTCCCTGATAAAGGGTAAAAGAATAATGATCATACATCCGATCTCCGCACTCAGAGTACATATCTATATATTCATTGAATTCAGAAGCAACAATCGCATCATATTCTCCTGTTTGCGGAGATAAATCCACATTTTTCAGGCTCTGAGGCATCATCTTTGTTGTTATGTTTTCGATCTTCTGTGCTTCCGCATACGCTCCGCATATTCTGATGTTTCTTTCCTCGGTCCTGCCATAAACGATTTGTTCATATGCAATAGACATGACATCAGGATAATAAGAAATGATAGTTTCATGCCGTGTATACCATTGTGAGAGTGTCCATTGTCCAGACGACAATTGAATGAAACATGCGGTTGCTTCATCACTGAAGTCGATCACAAGTTCTTTCTCGGACAAGCCCTGGGAATAGAAATCCGGGAATACACCAAACATTTTTTCGAGCCAGCTGCTCTTTGTTTCAAGCTGCCATTTTTCATCATTATAGCTGTATATCCTGATCTGCCATCTGTCGTTCATATCGCCGGTAAGCACATAAAAGCGGTTATCGGCTCTTTCCGCGTCAAGGATATATATCCCCGTTTCCAGATCGTTAAATATACCCTGAGCAGGTTCATCAGTCCCATTGGAACTCATCAGTTCCCATTTATTATCAACAGAATCAAATAGTCTGACTATCCTCCCTCCTTCCGGATCAATAGTCATCACATACAGCCATCCGTCACCTGTCAGGATATCAGCGACATTCTCTCCCGGCTGAAGATACTCCCGCACTTCCGGAGCCAATTCCTCCATTCTGTTTTTACTGTTTTCTTCTTCCGCATAACCGGTGATCGGAAAAGCAGATAGCGCGAACAGAAAAGCCATCAGCATTGTGAACATTTTCGTAACTACAGTCGTCTTCATAAAACTTCCCCCTGTTTGAAACATCGAACAAAACAGCAGATACAAGATTCTGTCTTTGTTTCAGGAATAGTTGTACGGTTTCATGCGTTATAATTCTGGAGCATAGAGATGCTCATCATAGTTGACGTATCAGGATCCGGGTTTATTTCCTTTTTGACGCAGCAGGATAACAGATTAACAGGAATTCCATATGTTAATTAATCGTTTCATTTATGTGTCATTTATGATATAATCAACTGATGTTGTTTCAAAGGAGGCGAACGTTTTGCCTGATTTGTCCAAAGTCACGGCGATTCTTCCGAATCTTGCTGATTATGTAGTCTACGGGGCCATTGCGGTTGTTACGCTGATTGGTCTGTTTAAGTGTCTGATTCCTCTGTGGCGCACCACCGCTTCCCTGCGCCTGGCCATTTCCCGCCTGCAGCAGAATGCCGGCAAACAGCTGGACAAGCCCGTCTGGCAGGAAGCCCGGTTCGTCGGCCGGCGTCTGAAAGGCAGCTGGCTTCGTTTCCTGCAGAATGCGGAACAGTTGGACCGCCGCGGTCTTCCCACCAATGTGGAAGACTATATCAATGATGATACCGTCACCCATGGTCCCGGTAATGCCGGTCTGGCGGAGCTGATTCCGAATCTGCTCACCTCCCTCGGTATTCTCGGTACCTTCATGGGTCTTTCACGTGGTCTGTCTTCCCTGAACTTTGCGGATTCCGCCCAGCTCATCCAGGGCATTCCGGACTTGCTGAGCGGCATGCGTTTTGCCTTTGGTACCTCTGTTGCCGGTATCAGCTGCAGCCTGGTCTTCAACATGCTCAACCGTATTTCCCAGGGTTCCAGCTACCGCGCTATTGACGATTTTGTTACGTCCTTTACGCAGCTGGCCATGTCTCGTCCTCTGGATAATGACGTACAGCTCATCTGCCAGAATCAGGACCGTAATTTCATGCTTCAGGGCATCAACGATACGCTGGTGGATCGTCTGGCAGAAAACGTCAGCCGCTCCATTTCCCGTGTGATGACTCCTGTTTCCGAGTCCATGGATCGCTTCATTGTCGGCGCCACCCGGAACCAGATCGACGGCGTCAACCAGATTGTCAGCCGTTTCCTCACAGAAATGGATCGCAGTATGGGCGGCCAGTTTACTTCCCTCGCCCAGTCCATGAACACGCTGGAACAGAATCAGCGCCGTGCCGCCCAGGCCACCGGCGAGAACCTCTCTGCCGCGGAAGGCATCATCCGGAACGCGAAATCCCTGCAGGAGATTACCTCCCGTGCGCTGGATAAGTTTGATACCTATATGAGCCAGCTCAATACCGTCCGTGAACGGGACGAAAACTTTGAGCGCCGTACTGCCGACCTGCTCAATGACATGCGGAAGGAAAGCAAGGATATGGCTTCCCTGATTTCCGGTCTTACAAGCAAGGTCAAAACCCTTCCTGAAATGGAAAGCAGCGGCGACACTCCGGAAAAGACCCTCGGAGAAATCCAGACTATTCTTTCTTCCCTCAATGACAATGTGAAAACTGTCTCCGAGACCTTGAACAAGCTGTCCAAGGAGGCCTGACCATGGCACGTCAACGCATCCATAACCGGCGGGCCGGCCGGGGTTCCTCCGGGACCGGTGCCAGCTGGATCAGCTATTCCGATATGATGGCGGCCCTGCTGCTTATCTTCGTGCTGGTCCTGACCTACAGTCTCTATCAGTATTTCACCATGCTGGAGACCAAGACAAAGGAACTGAATGACCAGCAGATTGTGCTGGACCAGCAGGCCATTGACCTGCAGCTGGCCCGGGATGAGCTGGATTCCAAGGAGGCCCGCTTGGTCATTATCCAGGGCGATCTGGACGCCCTGAAAGTAAAGCTGGATGATCAGGAGAAAACCCTGTCCGACCTGCAGATCGTACTTTCCTCCAAGGAAGCGGATCTGGAAGCAGCTACCATAAAGCTGCAGGAGCAGAAAGACCTCCTGAATGCCCAGGCCCTCCGTATTGATAACCTCATTGGTATCCGTACCACCATGATTCAGGATCTGTCCAGTTCCCTGGCTGCGGCCAACCTGAAGGCCGCCGTGGATCCGAACAGCGGTGATATCATGCTGGACAGTGCAGTCTTCTTTGAAACCGGCAGCGCGGAAATCCGTCAGGAAGGTAAAGATCTGCTGGATCGCTTCATTCCTGTTTATCTGGACGTCCTGCTGCGGGATACCTACTCTGATTATCTCGGTGAAATCATCATCGAAGGCCATACAGACTCCAAGGGCTCCTACGAATCCAACCTGAAACTGAGCCAGAACCGTGCCCTGCAGGTGGCCCTGTACTGCCTGAAGATGCCGTCCCTGACGGCTGAGCAGAAACAGCAGCTGCAGAAAATCCTGACAGCAAAGGGCCGCAGCTATGCTGACCTGATTTATGTCAACGGTGTCGAGGACGCGGAAGCCTCCCGTCGTGTTGAATTCAAATTCAGCCTGAAGGATTCCGAAATGATTGATGAAATGAACCGCATCCTCTCCGGTAATTAATGCTTGCATTAATTGAGTTATAATTCTGAATTCTTAATTCTGAATTCTGAATTCACCATCCTTATTTCTAAACAGGAGGATTCAAGTGAAAGCCTTCGCTATCTTCTTGATTGTCTTGGTTCTCGCCGCTGTCATCGGCGTGGGCTGGCTGTATCTGAATGCCCGGATGGACATCCGCTTTGATTCCTGTGTTGCCAATGACGGCATTACCCAGTCGGAAGTCTTCTATAACGTTAAAAGCAAACTGAAGAATGATACCTTCATTGGTACACGCTTCACAAACGAAGAACCCGGCGAAGCGGATCAGTATCAGTTTCTGACCTACACGATTCATGTGAACAACCACTCTTTCCTGAAGGCTGAAGTGATTGAAATCCGTATCACACCCATGCAGGGTGACGTGCTCCAGATCGGAGAAGAGACCCCTCACGATCTCCCCTCCGGCCGCCAGACAGATTTGTCTGCCACCATTCTCACCGACCGGAATATGCATTCTGTCCGTGAGGCCACCGTCACCTGGTATTTCTGGGAGCTGCCTTTTACCGAAAAGCTGACCCTGGGAAGATAAAAAACGAAAGGACCCATTATGCTGAAAGAACTGCTGTATCAGGCTGTCAACTGGATTGCAACGGTTCATGACAAAATAAGTCAACTGAACAATCAGTTTGAAGGAACGCTTTCAGACAAACAAATGCATTTCCTGGTGATTGGCATCCTGGGCATACTATTGATATTTATCATTCATCCCCTATTCCGGCATCTGTCAAAAACAAACCACGTTATGGTCATCTCCTGGATTTATGTATTCACGCTGATCCTTGTCATAACATTCTCTATCGAGATTGGCCAGCGGCTGACCGGTACCGGAGATATGGAATTTGCGGACATTGTATCTGGAATAGGCGGCTTCATTGTCATGTTTGCTGTTTTCGCACTGATCCGTGCCGCAGTCATAGGAATCATCCGTCTGATCCGCCGAAATCAAACTTAAAAACAGACAGCACATAGAAATCAAAGAAGACCTCTTCCGCACGGAAGAGGTCTTTTCCATCATTGTTGAGCAGTTGTCCAAATCTACGATTTGGGCGAAGAGCCGATGACCGCCAGTGGCGGAAATCTCATCGGGCTGGGGTTCGTAGTGCCCGGAAATCGAGCCAGGTGCCTCTCGTGCGTGGTGCGTGAGAACCGTGACTACGGTTCCGCGGTGCGCGCGCGATTCCAATCGATTTCAGCGAAGAACAGGCGGCAGCCTCGGGCAACCAATCGAAAGGGAGCAAGCTCCACTGCGTGGAGTTGCGACCATTGAGATTGCGGTATACAACTGCCATGCTACAGCCGTCAAAGTGTCGTAGGCACTTTGGTAACGGCGATCGCACTCATTCTTCATTGCCGGTGACTAAGCAGTCATTATCATGACTGCTTGGTTACCGGCCTTAACACCTGATATCCCAATCCTTCCGGATAATGCCGCTGGTAATCCGGACATTCTCCTTCATTCCATACATAGCCCTTTGTGGTGGGATCAAAGTTCCAGGCCAGTTTTTCCACCGCACCCATTACTTCTACGTTTTCCGTCATATAATCAAACACAGGATAGGAAAACACCAGATAGTCGCTTGCGGGAATTTCCCGGAGCTCAAATCCTTCCGGAATCGGTCCGTCATAGTCTTCCGGCACACCGGTACCATAGAAATAGATGCGTTTTCCGTCAATCCATTTCCATCCGGCCGTATGTGCGGTAACGATGGGATGGGCCATCTTGTCCATGCTGGTCACAAACCCGGTTACCGTATCACAGTCATGGTATTTCCAGAAGTCGCAGTAGTTATCTGTCTTTTCCTCCCATATTCCCAGGTATTTATGTGCGGGAATGTGCTCCACCCGGACAGCAAGCCTCGATTCTTCCATAGTCCTTATCCTCTTTTCATCATAGTCAGGAAACAGTACATGTTTATGGGTCTGAAGCGGAATCGGAACCGGTTTCCGGCGGTACGCAGCCGGTGTACATCCGAACTGCTCCCGGAACTGCCTGGACAATACTTCCTGTGAGGAATATCCGTATTTCACGGCAATGTCCAGGATCCTGTCCCCTGTA